>CAYJPO010000006.1:0-85896 GCA_964372045.1 uncultured Anaerolinea sp. | reverse complement strand
TAGTGTAAAATTGCGGACTTCGGACAAGGAAAGAAAATGTCGCAGATCATTGTAGTTATCATCAGCCTGACCTTATTATTCGGTTTCCTGAACGGTATGCACGATTCAAGGAATGTGGTCTCCACCATGGTCTCATCGCGCGCCTATTCGCCGCGGGTCGCGTTGGGAGTCACGATTTTGGCTGAGCTTTCGGGTCCGTTCGTTTTCGGAGTGGCAGTTGCAAACACGATCGGACGCAGTATCGCCGAACCCAATGCGATCAACCTAGAGGTCATTTTAGTGGCGTTGATCTGCGCGGTAAGCTGGAACCTTTTCACCTGGAAGCTGGGCATTCCCAGCAGTTCATCTCACGCCCTGATCGGCGGGATCGTGGGAGCGGCGTCCGCGCGGGCTGGTGCGAGCGCGATTCAAGTTAGCGGCTTGCTGAAGACCCTGATCTCCCTGTTCGCTTCTCCGATCGTCGGGTTTGTCATCGGGTTCATTCTGCTCAAGATCGTCCTGCGTTTATGCGCGAATGCCGGACCGCGCATCAATAAATTCTTCAAGAAAAGCCAGTTGCTGACAGCCCTCGCACTGGGACTTAGCCACGGCAGCAATGACGGTCAAAAGACCATGGGCATCATTACGCTTGCCCTCGTCACCGGCGGATACCTTCAATCGTTCACCGTCCCGCTTTGGGTTGTGGCTGTGTGCGCCCTTGCCCTGGCTTCCGGCACAGCCATGGGCGGATGGTTATTGATCCGCAAGCCGGGCAACAGCTTCTACAAGATCCGCCCGGTGGACGGGTTCTCCACGCAGGTCACTTCGGCGTTGGTCATCATCGGCGCATCCATCGTCGGCGGACCGGTCAGCGCGACGCAGGTCATCAACACCGCCATCATGGGCGTGGGAGCCGCGGAACGCGCCAACAAGGTCCGCTGGGGCATCGCAAAGGACATCATCGCCGCCTGGGTATTGACCATCCCCGCCACAGGCTTCGTCTCAGCCGGGATCTATTGGCTGGTGACGCGCTATTTTTGATCCACGATCACTTATCAAAATAAAATGAAGCATTCCCAGGGTGAGCACGCCTGGGAATGCTTCATTTCTTGAACGACATCAGCCAACTACTTCTTGCCGGAGGTCTTTGGCTTCTCTTTCTTCTTCTTTTTCTTTTCCTTGTTCTTGCCTTGTTCCTTGTTCGCCATCGGTGTCTCCTTTCCAATTCACATGCAAAAAAGATTAGTCTTGCCGATCTATATTATACATCTCATCTAATTTCTAATGTCCTTTTTTACGCTTCCTATGAACCCCGCAGGCTGTCGTAACGGATAATCTCCACTCGGCAACCCCCGAGAACACATATTACCTGTGATATGTCTAATCTCACTTGTATTTGAGATGAAAATATGCAAGAATTAATTTGGCATTGCAGCCTTTCGTCTCGTGGAGGGATGGTGTGGGCGTAATAATAAATCCGTACATCGCGGGGGCACCTGTCACCGAACAACGGATGTTCTTCGGGCGTGAAGATATTTTTCAGTGGATCGAGAACAGCGTGACCGGGCAATATGCCGACCATATCCTTGTCGTACACGGCCAGCGCCGCGTGGGGAAAACCTCCGTCCTCAAGCAATTGGGAAACCGCCTCCCCTCGCATTACATTCCCGTCTTTTTCGACCTGCAAGGACGCACCCATACCACCATCGACCGCTTCCTGTGGTGGCTGGCGCGTGAGGTCGTGCGTGAGTTAAAACAGGCGCACTCAATCGACCTGCCCATCCCCGAGAAAGATGACTTTTCCCGGGACATCGAATTCTTCGAGAATCGCTTCCTGGCGGACCTCGAGCCTGTTCTCGACAACCGGGTGCTTTTACTCACCTTCGACGAGTTCGACAATCTCGAGGAAAGCGAAGTCAAAGAGGAGCTTGCACGTCCGCTGGTGGATTACCTCCGCCGGCTGATGGGGCATGCCAGCCTGAACTTTATCTTCTCCATTGGTTCATCGGGACGCAAACTGGAGAACATGCAGGCGGCATATACTGAATTCTTTAAAGCTGCGCTGTATAAAAAGATCAGTTTTCTCAATGAGGAACAAACCCATCACCTCGTCACCCGCCCGGTCGAGGACGTGTTGACCTACGACCGTGATGCAGTGGAATATATTTACAAGCTGGCTTCTGGGCATCCCTATTTCACACAACTCACCTGCCATGAACTCTTTGCCCGCTGTCAACGTACCGAACAGCGTGAAATTACTAAAGAGGATGTGGAAGCCATTCTCGACGATGTCGTCGAACGCGGAACGGTCAACCTGAAATTCGTCTGGGACGAAGCATCGGATATCGAAAAGTGGTGTCTCACTGCACTGACCCACATCGAAAGATCGGACTCCCGTGCGCTGACGGAGTATCTTCGGAAAAATCGCGTTCGCTTCACAGATTCAGACTTGAACTCCGGTTTGCTCCACCTGCGGGAAAAAGACGTTCTCACTTCAGATAACCAGTTTGTCATCCAGTTGTTGAAACGCTGGCTGGAAAAGAACCGCCCCATCGAACAAGTGCGTGAGGAGTTGACCGAAGTCAACCCGATCGCAAACCGCTATATTGAAATTGGGCTGGAGTATAAGGATGCCGGTCTGTACGACAAAGCCGTCAGCAGTTTTCAGGAAGCGCTCGAGATCTCGAAAGACAATATCCAGGCGCAGGTCAATATCGCCCTGACCTACATGAACCAGAAGATGCACGACAAGGCGGTGGTGGAGTTTGAAAAAGCCTTATTGATCGACGATGAAGATGTCTCTGCCCGCGCCGGGCTTTGTGAAGCTCACCTCGCCCTTGGCGACTCAGCCATCTCGAAGGGACGTTCAAAAGACGCCGTCACTTCCTATCGCCGCGTGTTGGCGATCAATGCTGAACACACTGAGGCTCGAGCGCGCATGTCTGAAATAAGCCGCCAGCGTGCGGAATTAGCGTTGACCGAGGGTAGGGACGAGGAGGCATTGTCCGCATATGCAGAGGCGCTTAAATTCACTCCCGAAGATCAATCGCTCATCGAAAGGGTGGAAAAAGTTCGAGTGGAGAAAAAAGCCAAAGTATTGGCCGCACTGTTCGCGAGGTCCGAGAAAGAAGCGGGCTTGAAAAATTGGGATACGTCTCTCACTGCGTTGAACGAGGCGCTCGAGCTCGCGCCGCAGGAGGCGTCCATCCTTGAGAAGATCGAATCGGTCAAGTCGCGGAAATTGAAGGATCAGTTAAATGCAATTCTGGCAAGGGTGGAAGGAGCTGAAAGATCAGGACGTTGGGATGTAGCGATCAATTCGCTGTGTGAATATCTGGTGTTAAAGCCATATGATGCCGACATCCAAAAACGCCTCGAAGATTTGCGCGCCGCGAAACGCTCGGCGTGGTTTGGTGCGATCCGCGCGCGGGTTGACAACGCCGTCACAACTGAACGTTGGGACGAAGCCGTCGCTGCGATAAATGAGGTCCTGTCGTTCGAACCGGATAATGCCGAGTTCCAGAAAAAACTCGCAGAGGTGCGCGCGCAGGAGCGCTTGACCAAATTGAAGGGGGTACGGGCGAAAGCGCGCAGGCTCGCTGCCTCAGAAAAGTTTGAGGAGTCGCTCAAGGTGTGGAGTGTATACTTGCATCTCGATCCCGATGACCGGGAGGCGATTCAGGTTGAGATCGAGTCGGTGAAAAGGGTGCAGAGGACTGCGCAGAATTACGCTGAAGCTTATAAAGCCTATTCGAATAAAAATTACGATAAAGCCATTGGGCTGTTCAAGACGATCGTGGTGGAGAACGCCGATTACAAAGACGCGAGCCGATTGCTGGCAGAGTCTATCGAGCTGCGGCGCGCTGCTCGGAAGTGGTGGCAAAGCAAATGGGTCCTGGGAGGGATAGGATTAACCGCCTTCATTATCTTCGCATGGGGTGTTGTCCGTTATGGATTGCCGATGCTTGCCGTACTACCATTTTCCACTGCTGAAACGACCATGACTGCGACATATAGTGTGACCGCCGCGCCGCCAGCCGCAACCTTCCCGCCGACCGCTTCCCCCACTCCCCTGCCGCTGACCTGGACGCGGCTGAATTCGGGGCAGTTCCTGCCGCGCGCTACGATCTCCGCGATTGTGTTCGACCCAACGGACCCGGGTGTGATCTATGTGGGGACAGAAGGTGCTGGAATCTATAAATCCATCGACGGCGGACTCTCCTGGCAGCCCTCCCAGAATGGACTGCCCCGCTCGGATATAAGCTCGTTGGTCATCGACCCGGAGGAGCCAAAGACTCTTTATGCCGGCTTGACTCTGGGCGGCGTCTATAAGTCAACAGATAGCGGGCAGACCTGGCAGGCAGGTAATCAGGGCATCGATATCCCGGGAGGTGCTTTCCTGGCGACTGTAGCCATGGATCCCGCTGACCGGACCCATTTATATTTCACAGATTCTCTTGCCGTATACGAAACGAAGGATAACGGTGCAAACTGGAAGAAACTTCAGTTACCTTCCTGTCCAAAATTGATCACCAGCATGGTGATCCCATCCGGTGCTTTGAACACGATCTATCTTGCCGATCGTGAAAGGAGTGACGAATGCGATTTGGGAATTTACCGTTCACGCGATGGCGGGACAACCTGGGACATCATCCCCATCCCGATCAGTTATGGTTTGCAACTTCCGTATTCATCCCTGGCGGTCGCGCCGCTTCCGGAGGAAACCATCTTCCTCTCCGGAAGCAATGAGGAAGGGGAAAGACTATACCGAACCGTGGACGAGGGTCAGACCTGGGAGCCGGTCCTTGATCACAAATGTTATGGGCTCTGGATCGACCCCGATCAGAACGAAAAAATATTTTGCGGGGGACCAGACCAACTGCTTACCAGTACCGATTCTGGGAATACATGGAAAGTTGTTCTCACAGACGCGGGAATTCGAGAGATAGGTGTGTCGATCACGGGAACATTGTTTGCAGGCGGGGAGGAACGCGGATTACTGGTCTCCACCGATGATGGCACCTCCTGGTCTGAAATCAACAGCGGATTGGGCAGCACCTCAGCATCGCTGATCTTGAATCCACTGGATAGCACGATCATGTATTCGGAGGAAAGCAACCGCCTTTACCGATCCATGGATATGGGACACGCCTGGGAGTTCCTCGTGGATGAGGTCAGCGGATTAACCTTCGACAAGAATGGAATGACGATGTACGCCCTGGCAGATACCATCATGGTATCGGAAGATGGCGGCGAAACCTGGGAAGCTGCAACAACTACACATCAAAGAATATCCAGTTTTCTGGCTCATCCTCAACAATCGCAAATGCTGATCGCCGTACACGAATCAGGCTATTCGCTGTCATTGGATGCAGGTGTAAGCTGGGTGGAAGCAAACAATAACGCCTGGGCGGCAGAGACGGATGGAATATTCGGTTTGATCCGCACCAATGTCTTTCCCGACCAGACCGGCGAACGTTTCTATATTTTGATAAACGGTGAAACAACCGGAAATTTGCTGCAAGTGAACGGAACCTCAGGCGAATGGGGTGTTTGCACCATGCCGAAAAATGTGACCACGATCAATTTTCTGGCAATTGATCCGCGCGATAGCAGCCGGATCATGATTTCCTCCCCGGGGAATGGCTTGCTAGTCAGCACCGATGGCTGTCGATCCTGGGTATCGAATAATAACGGGCTTGGGAGCCTCTTTGTAAATTCCATTGTGATCGATCCGAACAACCCCGATGTTGCCTATGTTGGCACCGATGGCGGTGCATATCTTTCGAGCAATGCGGGTCAAAACTGGGGACAGGTCAACAATGGTCTGCTCGGCGCGACGGTGGTGTACTCGATTGCGGTGGATAATGAGGGCAATGTCTACGCTGCGACACCGTATGGGATTTTCAAACTAGAGGGAAAATGAGCGAACAATTGGAAATTCTCTATCGAGAAGCCAAATCCGCGCTCAAAAGCAGGGATTATGCTCGCGCAGGTGAATTGCTGCGCCAGATATTGGTGATCGATGAGGATTACAAAGATGCGTCGCGTTTGCTGGCACAGACGGTCAAGTTCAGACGCAGGCACTGGTATAACCACCCGGTTTTATGGAGCGCATTGGGAGTCCTAATCGTATTTGGGCTGGGTTACATCATCGCTCCAAGGATACAAAGTAACTATTTTATTCCAGCACCCTCAGCGACCGTATCCATGCCAACTACGGCATCCTCAACGCCTTCCCAGCCTTCTACTGCCACTGTAACGCTTGCCCCCACCCCCATCCTGCTGACATGGAAGCGCATTTCGCTCGGACAGGAGTTTCCACGTGACACTGTTTCCGCATTTGCGGTTGATAAGGATGATCCGGATGTGATCTATGCCAGCATGGACAATGCCGGGGTATACAAATCCATTGATGGCGGTCTTTCGTGGAAGCCATCCCATAATGGATTATTGAATACACAAGTTGTGTCATTGGTCATCGATTTCCAAAACCCAAATATCCTATATGCTGGCACCATGATGGACGGAGTTTACAAGACCGAAGACGGCGGATTGAATTGGTTCAGGATAGGCAATGGGATACATCTATTAATGGATCATCAGGATAGTTCTCACTTGTACGCGCGGGACGAGAACGCCATCTATGAAACAACAGATCAAGGGAGCAATTGGGAAATGGTTCATTCCGTAAAGGCGGAATGCCCGCGATCAATTGGCGGGTGGGCTGTTCATCCTTTGGATGGTAATTCTCTATTGGTGGGCAATGTGGAGGAATGCGGCTCGGGTATCTTTCGATCGGACGACGGGGGGCGCACATGGGGTCTGATCGAAATGAAGGGTAAGACTTCTATCACCGCGATCACCATCTTACGGAACGAACAGGGGGAGGAATTCATCTTTGCCAATACAGAAAGCATACTTCCGGAACATCGCGGGCTGTTTGTATCGTATGACATGGGTAAAAATTGGCGCAGGTATTTTACTAATGGGTGCAGTCCTTTTTTCCCGGATCCCGAAAATTCATCGATGATCTACTGTGCAAGTTCCGGGCTGTATGTCATAAAAGTAAAAGAAGGCGCATTACACAGACGCGGATTGAACACCATGGGTCTTACCGCGATCCATGTAGATCGCATCAATAATCAGGTGCGCATCCTCGCGAGTGGGACCCGGGCCGGGGATGATACTGATGAAGGGCTTTTCATTTCGACGGATGGCGGCGCAACCTGGGCCAGACAAAGCAACGGGCTTGCCTCTGCACAAGCCGAACTCAAATTGGATCCGCAGATTGGCGAGAGAATTTATTTGGCTTATTATTATCCCAGTTATGGGCAATTTGGCTGTACATTGTATCGTTCCCAGGATACCGGAAAGAGCTGGTCGGAAATTTACAGCGCAGTCGGCTGGTGCGGTCCCGCCTTTGATTCCACGGGTAATTTCTATTTACTGGATTGGTACGCCCTGCAAATGTCATGGGACGGCGGCGATCAATGGTTGTTCGACAGTCCGGGTTATTTGAGTTCTTATGGTTTACCGATTCCATCCCAAATCGTATCGGCGAATCCCTTCATAGAGGATCTTATCTATGCCGTGGGAGATGAAATCTATTATTCCGAACACGCCGGCAGACTCTGGCAGCCAGCCAGCGGCAGTGACGGGTTATGGGATGCCAGGTTATTCTACAAGGATCAGGGTCAGACCGTATACGCCATTGGCAGGTATCACCAGAAGTACTCCACTGATGGTGGCAAAAATTGGACAGGTTGCGGAGAAGAATTAACTCCCTCCCGCTCCGATACTCGTCTGGCGATTGATTCAAATGGGTCTCGCCTCTACCTGGCCACACCCGGTCAGGGCGTGATGATTAGCATGGACAATTGTCAATCCTGGCAGGCGAGCAACGATGGATTGAGCAACTTATTTGTCAACACGCTTGCCGTTGACCCAATCAATCCCAGCATAGTTTATGCAGGCACAGACAGCGGCGCATATATCTCCTTCGATTCTGGAATATATTGGAACCAGATCAACGACGGCTTGCTCGGCGCGACGGTGGTGTACTCGATTGCTGTAGACAGGGATAGCAACGTCTACGCCGCCACACCGTATGGGATATTCAAATTGGAGGGCAGATAATGGCTGAACGCGAACTGGAAGCACTATACCTTCAAGCCCAATCCGCTTTGAAAGTAAGGGACTACGACCGCGCCGCAGAACTCCTCAAACAAATCTTACGTGAGGACCACGAGTACAGGGATGTGTCGCGCCTGCTGGCGGAAACCATCAAACTGCGCAGGCGCAGGTGGTACAACCATCCATTCATGTGGAGCGCAATTGGATTGGCGGTCGTGATTACGCTTGGACTCATCGTTGCCCCGCGAATGCAAGGATTGTTTTCCGCTGATGAAATAACTCCAACGATCAGACCCACAGAGATGGTTTTGCCGACGATAACAGAAACCCCAACCGAACTCCCCGCCCCATCCCCTACCCCGATCCCGCTGACATGGAAGCGGGTCTGGCTGGGACAAGAATTACCCCGCGACACGGTTACCGCCTTGACGATCGATCCAAACGACCCGGATGTGCTTTACGCAGGTATGGAAAACGCGGGAATTTACAAATCCATTGACGGGGGACTCTCCTGGTATCCCATCCTTAATGGTTTGGCAGATATTACTGTTGTGACGCTCCTTGTAGATTCCCGGGATTCGCGAACAGTGTACGCTGGTACCCCGAGTGGGATTTTCAAATCCGAAAACGGTGGTGAGAATTGGTCGAGGATCGGCGAGGGAACCCATGTGTTGATTGATCCAATGAATAACTCGCATCTTTATACGCGAGATTCGGATACCATATACGAATCGACAGATTGGGGAAAAACATGGCAGGTGGTCTATTCTTCGCAGGCAGGCTGCCCCGGCATGATTTTTACGTGGGCAATCCATCCAACCGATGGCAATTCACTCTTTATTTCGGCTGGCAAGGAGGAATGTGAGCCGGGCATCTACCAATCTAACGACGGCGGGCGTACCTGGACTTTGATTGAAAAGTTGGAAATCCCTCCCGGTTTTGAAAAGGGATGGGCGTCTTTTCTCGTCGAGGAAATGGGTTGGCTCCTCGTCCAGATCGAGGATGGAAACATCGTAATTGATTATGGTCCTATTTGGGAAATTCCACCTGTGGCTGCCTTTGTCTATTATCGGTGCTGGGAACCATTTTTACCGTTCTTATGCAGGTCCAGACCGAATGGAGAACAAGAGGAAAGGCTAGGAAAACCGGATATTTGGACGGATGATTCATGGGATAGCTATGTTACAAATATTCCTGTGATCACTATTTCGCCTCACGACTCCAACACGATCTATGTCGGCGGGGAGGGGGTTTCGGTTACCAAAGATGGCGGGCTGACATGGACAAAGCTGAATAACGGAATGGGAAATACCATTCTTGACATGGCAGCCGGATTGGGAGATGAAAGAACTTTATTTCTATTGCCAGGAAATTGCGAAGGAGAACTTGGAGGCGGCGTAGACCAGAAAAAGGACATTACACAATCGCTCTATTTTTCAGAGAATGGCGGACGTATCTGGGAGTTTGTGACCGAATCCGGTTGCTATTTGATCAGGGATACGAATGGAATAACGATCTATCGTCTGAGTACGAATTACTGGTGGGCGGGTGATGAACAGAAGGGATGGCTTCTAAGGGGATGGCTGTGGCGTTCGCAAGATGGGGGAAGGTCGTGGCGCAGAATACTAGTTCCACCAGCCATCGAAACCATTGTTGCCCATGCTGACCAAACGGGTCATTTATATGGGTTTGGCAAAGATCCTTTTTATAAAACCAGCGTCAACCCCGATTTTCAGGACCAATATTATTTTGAGTCCATTGATTATGGGGATACATGGACGAAACAAGAACCACCTGCCGGCGCAAAACCCTGTTACGGTTCCACCCTGCAATTTATTGATAAATACCGCCCCATGTCAATTGACCCAAGTGATGGAAATCACGTTTTCGTCATTGATAATGGGATACTTCTCGAATCGCATGATAGTTGTGATACCACGGAAGCATTTGCAACCGCGCCAAATACGAGCATGAACTCTATCGCGTTCGACCCAAATAGTGCATCTACGATTTATGCAGGAACCGACACCGGCGCATTTATCTCCTTCGATGGCGGCAAAACCTGGAACCAGATCAACGACGGCTTGCTCGGCGCAACGGTGGTCTACTCGATTGTGGTGGACAAGGATAGCAACGTCTACGCCGCAACGCCGTATGGAATTTTCAAATTGGAGGGCAAATGAGGGTGTCTTTCAAGAAGTCAAGTCAGTGTTCAAGATTAAGGATAACACTACGTTTACCTGTCATTTTTCCACCTCAATCATCAAATATCTCCTCTTGCTGGTGTGAAAACATGCATTAACTCACTTGCCCGCACGACCCGATTATGCAATAATTAACCTTGGTAGCGACGTCTCGTGGGAGGGACGCTTTCCGTGGGCGATATTATCAATCCCTACATTGCGGGGGCGCCTGTCACCGAAAAACGCATGTTCTTCGGGCGTGAAGACATTTTTCAGTGGATCGAGAACAGCATCACCGGGCAATACGCGGACCATATCCTGGTCGTTCACGGTCAGCGCCGCGTGGGGAAGACCTCCGTTCTCAAGCAACTAAGTAACCGCCTCCCCCATCATTACATTCCCGTCTTTTTCGACCTGCAAGGGCGCACCCACGCTACGCTCGGTCATTTCCTCTGGTGGTTGGCGCGCGAGACCGTGCGCGTGCTCAAGCAGGAACGCGATATCGAAGTTCCCCCGCCTCAAAAAGACGCCTTTGCGGCAGATCCAGAATTCTTTGAAAACCAATTCCTAACCAGCCTGCGAACACATCTTGGTAAGGACACGCTTCTTCTCACCTTCGACGAGTTCGACAACCTCGAGGAAAGCGAAGTCAGGGAAGAGTTGGCGCGCCCGCTCATCGATCATTTACGACGATTGATGGGCCAACCCAACCTGAACTTCATCTTCTCGATAGGTTCTTCTGGCCGCAAACTTGAAAACATGCAGGCGGCCTACACCGACTTTTTCAAGACCGCCCTTTACAAAAAGATCAGTTTCCTTAGCGAAGAACAGACCCACAACCTGGTCACGCGCCCCGTGGAGGGAATTATCGAATACGAGCGCGCCGCTGTCGAGCGCATATACGGAATCACGTCGGGACATCCCTACTTCACGCAACTCACCTGTCACGAACTATTCGCCCGTTGTCAGCGCACCGAGCAACGCAAGATAGCCGTCGCGGATGTGGAATCCGTGCTGGACGATGTGGTCGAGCGCGGTACGGTCAACTTGAAATTCGTCTGGGATGAGGCGTCGGACATTGAAAAGTGGAGTCTCGCCTCCCTGGTACAACTGGATAAGACCGACAATCGCACCCTTGCCGATTTCCTGCGGAAAAACCACGTCCGCTTCAGCGAAACTGACCTGACCTCGGGTCTGCTCCACCTGCGTGAAAAGGATGTGCTTACCCCGCAAAACCGCTTCGTCATCCACCTGTTACGGATCTGGTTGCAAAAGAACCGTCCCATCGAACAGGTACGCGAGGAACTGACCGAGGCCAACCCCATCGCCAGCCGTTTCATCGAGATCGGCTTGGAATTCCGCGAGGGCGGTCAACACGAAAAAGCCATCGAATTCTTCCGCCAAGCGCTGTCCGTTGCATCGGACAATCTCCAGGCGCAGGTCAATATTGCCCTGACGTATGCAAGCCAGGGACAACTGGAGCAGGCCATCGCCGAGTTCGAGAAGGCATTGCTCATTGACGATGAAGATGTTGCCTCACGCTCGGGACTATGTGATGCGCAACTAGCGCTAGGCGACGCGGCCATGAAACGGGGACGCACAAAAGACGCGGTGCTTTCCTATCAACGTGTGCTGGCGATCAATGCCGAGCATCTCGAAGCCCGTCTGCGCATGGCTGAGATGAGCCGCCAAAGGGCGGAGAAGGCGCTGGCGGACGGCAAGGATGAGGAAGCTCTTTCCGCTTTTGCTGAGGCTCTTAAGTTCACACCCGAAGACCAGGCGCTGATCGAGCGCTCGGAAAAGGTGCGGATGGAGAAAAATGCCAAAGTATTGGCCGAACAAATTTTAAGGTCCGAGAAGGAAGCGGCCGCGCGGAACTGGGATAAGTCCGTCGAAGCCTTGAACGCCGCTTTGAAGATCGCGCCGGGAGACGAGTCCATCCTGAAACGGATCGAGGGCATCGAACAAAGCCAACTGCGCGAGCGGCTGGACGCCATCCTGTCGAAAGTGGCAGCGGCGGAAAAAGCAGAGCGCTGGGACGCGGCAATCAGTGGGTTGAACGAATATCTCCAGTGGAAACCTGATGACGCGGCCATCCAAAAAAGGGTCGCGGACCTGGTGGAAGCCAAACACGCAGCCTGGCTGAACGGCGTGATGGTGCGCGTCGAGCGGGCGACGTTCGCCCTTAACTGGGATGAAGCCCTGTCCGCTCTGAACGAAGCTATGCGGCTCGAACCGGACAACGCAGAAATACAAGCCAGGGCTGTACAGGTGCACGAGATGCGCTGTGTGGCGGAAATGAATGCCCGACTCCAGCGCGCAGACCAGGCTGTGGAGGCGGGACGGTGGGACGAGGCGATTGACATCCTGAACGACGGGCTGACTTCAGATCCTGAAAACGGAACGCTGAAGACCAAACTGGCGGAGGCGCGCAAGTCCAAGCGCGAGGCGCGCTTGTGGGCTGCCCTGCGACTGGCGGACAGCGCCGCGCAGGCTGGCAAGTGGGAAACCGCAGCCTCTTCGCTCCAGGAGGTACTGGTCAACGAGCCGGACAACCCTGAGTTCATTCAAAAACTGGCTGAGATCAAAGCGCTGGAGCGCGAGAGCAGGTTGGGCGGACTGGAAACGCTGGCCCAATCCCTGGTTAGAGCGGAGAAGTTCGACGAAGCCCTGACGGCGTGGGAGGAGTATCTGGCGCTCCTGCCCGCTGACCGTGAAAAGGCGCAGTCTGAGATCGAGGCGGTCAAGAAGGCGCAAACTCTGGCATATCTTTATGCGGAAGCCACAGCCGCTCACGCAAAAAAGAATTACGAGAAAGCCATCGAACTATTCAAACGCATCGTGGTGGAGGATGCCGAATACAAAGACACCACCGACCTGTTGGCTGAGGCAGTGCGCCTGCGTCGCGCAGGAGGCAAGGCGCCGAGGACTTTCAATCGCAAAGCCTGGTTGACCGGCAGCCTGTTGGCGATCCTGATTCTGGGAATCGGCGGCGGGTTGTTCTGGCTGGGGAAGAACGGCTTGCTTGCCGCGCCCGTGCCGTCCAGCGCCGGGACGCGAGCGGCTCCCACGTTAACGCCCACGCCTGCGCTTGATCCTGACCTTCAAGCCGCGCTCGCAACAATCCAAAACGAAGAACCGCTTTACCAGACCAGTTTCGATGACTGGGACTCCGAAGATACCGGAAACAATGCCGCGCTCGTGGATGGGAAACTCGTTCTTACAGGTGAAGATGGAAATGGGACATATTTCCACCTAAACACATATCCCTCTGACAGATACGTGGTTGAATATGAGATTAACATTCCCACCTCAAATGGGATTTGCCTCTATGGAGCAGGGAACGGCCTTCCACTTGGCGAATCTTATAGAGGATTTACCATGGAATTCTTGCCGGGAGAAGACTTGGCGGTGCTGGCAAGATATGTACCTGAATCGGGATTGGATGTTCGCCTGGCTACGGCATCTTTTGACAAAACAAAATCCAACATGGTCACGCTGGTCGTGCTGGGGGATCAAATTACCGCGTTTATTGATGGTCAGTTGGCTTATACCGCCCTGAATCACGCCGGGAGCGTAGTATACGTCGAACATGGTTTTGCTGCACCCAATCAGGCTACTTGTAAATTTGACTACTTCAAGTATTGGGACTTGAGAGAGATGGATGTTGCTGTCAAAAGTGCATTCGCAGCCATCCACAACGAAGAGCCGCTTTACCAGACCAGTTTCGATAGTTGGGAATCCTGGGGTTCTCATGGAACGACAAAAGTGGAAAACGGAAAACTGATCGTCGCCAGCGAGAATCAACAGCATGCGGGCGTGAACCTGTACAACCTGATTTCCGATAAGTATGCGGTTCAATTCGACCTGCGCGTTTTGGATATCAGTTCGTTGGGCCATTGTATTTTTGAATCCTCAAATAATTTAGAATATGGAGAGCCTGACTTTAGGGGATTGAGTGCTGGATTCTTTTCGGACGGCAATGCGATACCGGCACATTACATACACCCGGATCGATATGAAGATTTCGAGGGAGCGATTGGTAAATATGATCTGGCAAAATCCAATGCGGTTACGCTGATTATTCTTGGAGACCAGATTGCCGCATTTGTTGATGGGGATCTGATATATACCGTTCTTGATCCTGCTGGAAGTGCGCTTTTTACGAATCAAGGTCTCTCGGCGAATTACACCGCCCAATGCGAGTATGACAATTTCAAGATTTGGGACTTGAGCGAGATGGATTCGGCGGTCAGAATTGCGCTCGCAACAATCCAAAGCGAAGAACCGCTTTACCAGACCAGTTTCGACACTTGGGATTTTGGTGAACCTGTAGAGAATGCCAGGGTGGAAAACGGGAAGCTGATTTTCGCAGCCGGAAATCAAGTTGCGTTTTTCAACCCTTACGATCTTAGTTCCGACAGGTTCGCGGTCGAATTCGATTTCCGCATTTTGGAGTCTGCATCCCCGGAAGGTGCCTGCATCTTTACTACCGAAAACAATGGCAGCGGAGAAACATTGAAGGTGATAAGTGCTGGATTTAAAACGGGGTTGGTAGACATGGGACACTACGTGCATCCGGACATGGCAGAGATCGCTTCTAGCAGTAGCAATTTTGATTTTTCAAAACCCAACACAGCAACGCTGATTATCACTGGAGATCAGATTGCCACTTTCGTTAATGGGCAATTGGCGTATACCGCTGTCAACCCGGATGGGAGCAATGTTTATATCCGTCAACAACTGGCGGTGTATGAGGAAACTTGCGAATTCGACAATTACAAGATTTGGGACTTGAGCGGTGTGGATTTCTCTGCTGCGACAAGCACCACTGCTTCCGAAGAAGCGACGGCATTCTACGAACCTGCCTTGACCTATATCGAGTCTCAGTCCCCCACCTTTGAAGATGACTTTTCCTCGAGTAAACAGGAATGGGGAAATACAAGTGAGGGTGTTCCCATCTCTGAAATGATCAACAAGGAACATGCACTTTCGATCAAAAAAAATAATGATGCAAACATGACCTTCCCGACCAATGGTCTTTTTGACGCGACCAACTTTATCATCCAATTCGATCTCTCGTTCAGTTCCCAAACATCGGTCACAAATCTCGCTTTCCAATTCCGTACCTCAATAAGCCAGGACACCCATTATCAGATCTATTTTTCAGATAAGGAAATCCATGAGTTTTTTAACGCATGGCAGTTTCTCGAAACACAAGAAAACAAGTCCAAAATGACAGCCGGTGGTTTGGGAAACATGGCAGATGGTTTCAAACGGGTTTTAATCGTTGCAAATGAAGGGCATCTCGCTATCTTCGTTAATAACATCCTGTTGCTTGAAAGAGAAAACATCAGTCTAACGGGTCGGGAAAATTTCTTTGACATAAGTGCAGAACCCTCGGATGGAGCTATCTGGGTGGATAATGTCAAATTCTGGAATCTAGACGGGGTGGATTTCAACCCATGAGGCTTGGACGAGTATGAACCCTTTCACCTTCGGCAACCCCATCAAAGACCCAGCCCGTTTTTACGGGCGCGAAGCGGAACTGCGTCAGATCACGAACCGCCTGCTCTCTTCCGCTCACGAGTCCACCTCCATCATCGGCGAGCGGCGCATCGGCAAGACCTCGCTCCTGTATCATCTCGGTAATCCTGAGATTAGCACCCGGCTTGGATTAACTCCCGATAAGTTCTGCCTCGTTTACGCTGATTTTCAGGGTCTCACCGACATCACCCCCACGCGCTTCTGGCAGCGCATTCTCAAAAAAATGTCCCGCTCGCTGTGCGACGAAAGCCTTAAACCCAACATCGAAAAACTGAGCGGGCAGGAGTCGTTTGACCTGTTTGACCTCGAAGACCTGTTCGAGGCCACGCAGGACAAGGGACTGACCGTCGTGCTGATGCTGGACGAGTTCGAATACGTCACCCAGAACCCCAACTTCAAAGGCGATTTTTTCGGCGGACTACGCGCGCTCGCCATTCATCACGGAGTGGCGCTCCTGCCTGCCACCCGCCGCGAGTTGGTGGACCTGTGCCATTCGGACGAGATCAAAGGCTCGCCCTTCTTCAATATCTTCGCCAATGTTGTCCTACGCCCCTTCCCCATTGAAGATGCCGCCTCTCTTGTGGATGGATACCTGTCCAGCCTCGAGGAAACTTTTTCTCCCGAAGAGCGCGAGTTCATCCTGCGCCTCGGCGGTGGACAACCTTTCTTCCTTCAGATTGCCGGGCATTACCTGGTGGACGCGAAGACGCAGGGCTTGAGCGCGCGTCCGCTCTTCGAGCATGCAGTAGCAGACTTTGACCAACAAGCCGACCCGCACTTTAGTTATCTGTGGAGTCACTGCACCGAAAGCGAGAAGATCACCCTGCTTGGCATTCTGGCATTGCAGCAGGAAAAAGCATCAAAGAAAAGTACGCAAGCCGAGCGCCTGCAAAAGATGAATCCCCGCGCGCATTTAGATGTGGTCACATTGGCGAGACGCGGCTTGATCGTTGGGGTGAATGGCGAATACAAATTATTCTCGCCCAGCCTTGAGCGTTGGGTATTACGTGAGATCATGACCCCTCCCGGAGAAGAAGAATCCCCAGCCAGCGTAGATGAATGGCTGAAAGGCGGCGGGCGTGAAAAAATGCAACACGCTAGGGGCATCCTGCCGAAGATCAAAAAGAAGTATTGGGCGATCGCAAGCACCATCCTGACCGAAGTCTCCTTTGAATTGATCGGCGCTACGGTCTTCGAATTTCTGTTAAAAGCGGTCTTGTAGAAAGAATTTATGAACTTGTAATTTTGAGGGGAATTCACCGCCATCTATTTACAATTTAGAACATATATTCTATAATCTAATCATGAACGCACTGGATACCCTCGTCGAACTTTCCAGCCAGATGACCTTGGAACACGCCGAGGATTCCACCGGTGGTCGAGTAGCGCCACGCTCTTCGGCGCGTATCGAGACCACCACCGAACCAACCAAACCAGGCTGCTTCTCCCCCAAAGAACAACGCGCCGCGTTCGTCCACCCAGCGCAACTCCCCGGCGGCAAACAGATCAAATTGCTCAAGACCCTGCTCTCGTCCGCGTGCGAACGGGACTGTTTCTACTGTCCCTTCCGAGCCGGGCGCGATTTCCGCCGCGCCACCTTCAAGCCGGATGAATTCGCGGGTCTGTTCAGCAAGATGAATCAAAGCGGCATGGCGGAGGGCATCTTCCTCAGTTCCGGCATCGCCGCAGGCGGCGTCCGCACCATGGACAAACTGCTCGACACCGCCGACCTCCTGCGCAAGAAGCATGGCTTCAAAGGCTACCTCCATCTCAAGGTCATGCCCGGCTCCGAGAAGGACCAGGTCTACCGCGCCATGCAGCTCGCCGACCGCGTCTCGGTCAACCTCGAAGCGCCCAGCACCGAACGTCTCGCCAAACTTGCCCCCCACAAGATTTTCATCGAAGAACTCATGCGTCCATTAAGATGGGTCGAAGAGATTCGTCGTACCGTTCCCGCGTATAAATTCTGGAACGGAAAGTATCCGTCCACGGTCACGCAATTCGTGGCAGGCGGCGCCGATGAAAGTGATCTTGAGTTACTCAACACCACCCAATGGCTGATGAAGAACGTTCGCCTCAAACGCGCTTATTTCTCCGCCTTCCACCCCATTCTGGATACACCGCTCGAAAACAAACCCGCCGTGGACCCCATGCGCGAACATCGCCTGTATCAAGCCTCGTTCCTCCTGCGCGATTATGGATTTGAACTGGAAGACCTGCCCTTCACTGTGGATGAAAACCTTCCGCTTCACACCGACCCGAAACTTGCGTGGGCGCAGATGAACCTTGTCCATGCCCCGATAGAGGTCAACTACGCAGACCAGCGTGAGCTGATGAAGATCCCCGGCGTCGGGATGAAAGGCGCGCAAGCGATCATGTCCGCTCGCAGGCTCAACCGATTGCGCGATCTATCCATGCTAAAGAAACTCGGTGTCATTGCCGAACGCGCCGCTCCCTACATCCTGCTCGACGGCAGGCGGGCGAATCTTCAGTTGGCGTTGTTCTAGCATGTCCACCTGGAGGCAAATATGGATTACGAAAGTTACAAGCAGGCATATTTTTCGAACCCCATTCCACGACCTAAATTCGATTTTATCGGTTTGTACGGATTCGCGCTTTACATCAATGACTACAAAGCCGCAGTCAACTATTACACCAGCGTCCTTGGTCCACCCGCCTACATCGAAGGCGCCAATACCCACGGTTGGCAGATCGGGAATACCTGGCTGACATTATTTCCATCCAAAACCGGAAACCCGCAAAACACGGAGATCCATTTCCTGATGAACTCGCCACAAGAAGCCGAGCGGCTACAAAGCGCATTTATCACAGCAGGCGGTAAAGCGGATGTGCCATCCGATCAATTAATGTATGAGCCCCTTCGTTTCTGTTCCGTACAGGACCCATTCGGCACGAGCATTTTGATCGTAAGCAAGATATCCAGATAAATCATCAACTAAAATCATCATCGCTTTGCATGGGATGATGATTTTTTATTTAATTCTTCAATCTTAAAATATTTGCACTGCATCGATTTAACTCTTGCAATTATCTTCATTGTTGCTATACTGAATAAATGATTATCAATAAAAAGGAGAGATGATTATGACTTCAACAACAACGATGGAAACGCTTTCCATCAAAACCGAAAATAAATTTAGAACGCTTGTCACCAAGCGCGCGTATGCGAAAGGTGAAGTGATCTGTCCCATGCCGAGCGAGAACATCATGGACAAACCGAATCGCTTCACTGTGCAGATCTCGCGCACCAGGCACACGCATGTCGGCAAACTCGCCGCGCTAAATCATTCCTGCGATCCAAATGTGATCCTCGACACCGAGAACTTGCAGATGATCGCCTGCAAAGATATCGCCAAGGGCGAAGAGTTGTTCTTCTTCTACCCCTCCACCGAATGGCAAATGGATGCGCCCTTCATCTGCCTGTGCGGCGCAACGAGTTGCATCCACGTGGTCGCGGGTGCACGCTTCCTGCCCTTGTCCACGCTGGAGCATCACTACCTCAACCCGCACATCCGTGAAGAGATGATCGACCTGCTCAACGCCACGAAGAACAACCTCACAAAGTTAACCGAATAAAAAAAAGAATTCCGAAGCCCGCGGGCTTCGGAATTCTTTTTCCTTGAACAGGTACTGTCTACAATTTCTGGTGCAAAGCGAGCAGCTTGTAGGCGCTTGTCCACGGCTTGCCCAGGCGGTGATTATCCGAGACAACCACCTTGCTAAATCTCGAAGCGATCTGCGGCATCAACATCGCGATCGTCGCCCAGTCATCCCCGAGGACGGCTTCCTTTAACTTCGCAGCGATTTGACCCGCCCACATCCACTCCATGCGGAATTTATCGGCTTTGACCCAGTAATCGCGCTTCTCCCAGGCTATCACCGAGACATCGATCCCTTCCGAAATGGACTGCAGCGCCAACGCAATGAACGCAGCCTGGTCCTTGGTTTCCGGTGTTACATTCGCTGCCTTCGCCAGCTCACGGATGCACAACACAATGGACTTCGACAAGCGGGTTCGTTCTTTTCCTACAGAATCGGGGTTGATCACTCGGCTCACAATGAATCTCCAATGTCAATGTAACGTGCAGACGCGCGATTATACCGCCAGTTTGCCGGAGTCAGGTAATCGCCATATTGGGATAAAATATCCCTTGTTATGAACACTCCCATCACCGCCATCATCTTTGACTTTGGGAATGTCCTTGTCAATTGGGACGCCCACAATTTGTACAAGCGCTTCTTTTCAGACGCCGAATCAATAGAGCGCTTCCTCAACTTAATCGGCTTCCACGAGTGGAATGCACTCCAGGATGCCGGGAGACCTTTCCGCGAAGGGATACGGGAACTATCGAGCCGGTTCCCGCAATATGCAGATTTGATCCAGGCATACGACACGTACTGGATGGACAGCATAACCGGCACGAATGAAGCGACCATTGAGATCGCAAAAAAGTTAAAACAAGCAGGCTGCACTTTATATCTTCTGAGCAATTTCTCGATGGAAAAATTCCAGCTTATGCGGCATCGATATGATTTCCTGACCATCTTCGATGACTTGATCATCTCCGGTGAACACAACCTCATCAAGCCAGACCCGGCTATTTTCCAACTCACCTTGAGGAGAATTCATCGCACCCCCGGGGAATGCCTGTTCATTGACGATGCGCTCCCCAATATCGAAATCGCCAGATCGCTCGGATTCCAAACCATCCACTACCAATCCCCCACCCAACTCAGCAGCGAACTTGGCAAGTTAAATATAAAAGGGACTTCCTTATGAGTGAACCCATGCAACGCTCCATGCTGGATGCCATCGAAACAGAACTCAAGCGTCAGGTGGCGAGGCTCGACCAGCCGCGTACAAAACTCTTCCATGAAATGCTCACCTATCATATGGGGTGGACAGGCGAGGGCGCAGGTCCGAAAGCGACGGGGAAGCGTATCCGTCCGTTGATAACTTTGCTGGCTGTTGCTTCTATTGAGGGAAATAATAAGGATGAAAAAAGCAATGGTAGTGATTGGCTACACGCAGTTTCAGCAGCAGCGGCGATTGAATTAATCCACAACTTCTCACTCGTCCATGATGATATTCAAGATAACTCTGAATATCGTCGTGGTCGTCAAACGGCTTGGGTCAAATGGGGTCCGCCCATGGCGATCAACGCCGGGGATGCATTGTTCGTGATCGCCAATCAGTCCATTCTGGATCTGGTGCGCCACTATCCCGCTGAGATGGTGGTCAAAGCCGCGTCCATTTTGAACAACACCTGTCTCGAACTCACTGAAGGTCAATTCCTGGATATGTCATATGAAGAACGGTCTGACTTGACGATGGAAGATTATTGGCCCATGACCGGTGGCAAAACCTCCTCCCTACTCTCAGCCTGCACCCATATCGGCTCACTTCTTGGCTATGCGAATGAGGAAAAACAGGAGGCGTATCGTTTATTCGGGTATCACCTTGGGTTGGCTTTTCAAGTTCAAGATGATATCCTCGGCATCTGGGGTGATGAAGCGCTGACCGGCAAATCTGCGGCAAGCGACCTTGTGGAAGGAAAAAACTCACTGCCCGTTTTGTTCGCGTTGGAGAAAAACGGCAGGTTCGCTCAACGCTGGCGTCAAGGTCCGATCAGCGAGAGCGAGGTCGGTGATGCAGCCGCAATGTTGGAAGCGGAAGGCGCGAAGGCGTATGCGGAATCCATGTCTGCGCGGGAGACGGAGAAGGCATTGAAATATTTGGAACAAGCGGATCCGCGCGGCGAAGCCGGCAGTGCAATGCTCCAACTGGCGAACATGCTCCTGAAACGGGAACAGTAAGCGGGTCCGGTGTGATGCGGGGTCTTCATTCAATGCCTATGGGAAAGCGCAACTTGACACACCTTTTCCGCGTCGCTTATAATTCGTCCGCCAAACTATGCGGGTGTAGTTCAGTGGTAGAACGCTTGCTTCCCAAGCAAGATATCGTGGGTTCGAGTCCCATCACCCGCTCTAAGCCGAGGAATTGTCCACCTCGGCTTTTGCCATGCTATACTATTTGTAAGGTAGCTGTTATGCGTATACCCCTGCCTTGAAAGTAAAATTCACCCCGGAGAACATTGTAGAAATGGCATCATTTGCAAAAGGAACGATCCTCTACGTGGAGGACAATCCAGATAACAGAAGCCTCATCCGCAGAGTGTTGAATTCCGAGGGGTACGCGCTTGTCGAGGCGGCACACGCAACCCAGGCGTTCGAGAAACTCAGGACTGAAAAGATCGACCTGATCTTGATGGACATCAACATGCCGGATGTTGACGGCTACACTTTGACAGCACGAATCAAAAACACGATGGAATTCTCGAGGATACCCATCATTGCAGTGACAGCCAATGTTATGCGAGGTGATCGGGAAAAGTCATTGGAAGCGGGATGCGATGGCTATATCCAAAAACCGATCGACATCGATACGCTTGCACAACAGATCGAGCGTTTCATCTTAAGGAGTACAAATGTCTGAGAACAACCAAACGCCCGCGGTATCCGACACACAACCGATCCGCAAACCCAACATTCCCAAGGATGCTGCGGTCCTTGTGGTCGAAGACAATGTATCCAATTTCGTATTGATCGCCCGAATGCTGGGGTATCTCGGTATTCATTGTGAATGGAAGACCTCCGGATATGAGGTCGTGGAATATGCCGATACGCTGCCGCGACTGGACCTGATCCTGATGGACATCCGGCTTCCCTACGAAGATGGATATGGGGCGTTGAAGAAGATCCGCGCGTCTGAGCGCTTTAAGTCGGTGCCGATCGTCGCTGTCACTGCTGAAGCCAGCCTTGAACAGATGAAAAAAGCCCAGGATTCCGGGTTCGACGGTTTTCTGGGGAAACCGCTCGACCCAGACCGCTTTCCGGATCAGATCAGGCGCATCCTCAATGGAGAGCCGGTTTGGGAGTATAGTTAGCCTCTCCCCTCCTCTCACAAATGACCGAAAAATCAGTCCCTCCTCTGCAATCTCAAAGGCAAAAAAGTTTTAAAGGTAGTTTGACCGGGACGCTCGTCAGAACGCTCCTCGTCTTCACCTTAATTCCACTTGCCGTGATGGCAGGGGCGGCGTATTTCAGGTCGCGCACCCTTCTGCGCGAGCAAGCTGCCGCTCAATCGGCGAACCTGCTGATAAACCAGTTGAAGATCATTGACCGCGAGATCAAGGTCAAGGAAACGAAACTCGAAGAAAAGATCAAGGTTGGGGATTTTTCCGTCTTGATCGAGCTGGCATTGCACGCCAACCCCCAAAGCGAAGATTTCAAAGAGATACGAAACCTGTTCCTTGCCGGTACGCAGGGCGGCGATCCCATTTTCGATGAGATCCTGCTTGTGGATTCGGATGGCACGATCAAGGTTGCCAGCCGGGCGGAGTGGCAATCAGAAAAACTAGACCCGGAATTTCTTGAGTCGGATGAAAATCATTCGGTCGCGCTCTATGGGCTGTCTCCGCTCATTCAGGATGAGCTTATCCTGATCACCGCAGTGAATTACAAAACCGAACGCGGCTCCTTTCTTGGAACCGTGATTGGGATCACTGAAAAACAAGGTGTTCAGCAACTTGTCCAACCGCTGAACGGACTCGCTCCCTACGCCAATTCATTCTTTATCCTTTCGAATGGCGCACTGATCGCCAGTGACCCCGCGAGCGGTGAATTCAATTTCATCAACACCACGACCGCCTCGCAGGAGGAATTGATCGCCCGCCTCGCAGACATGATGAACGGCGGCGACCAAACCCCGGTCACGCTGGATGTGATTGCCCCAAATGGCGAACCCGCACTTGCTCAATTGGTATGGTTCCCGAGCCTGCACAGCGGTGTTGTCCTCGAGATCAGCTCGAATAACATATATAGTCAGATCAACAGCCTGCTTCCATTTACTGCGATCCTCGCCCTGATAACGATCGCTGCGATCGCCATTGCTATCGGCTTTGGGACGCGGCGCGTAATCGAGCCTTTGCGGTCCCTTGCCCTGATCACCCAAAATTTCGCCGCTGGCGACTGGGGTCAGCGGGCGGAAGTAACGCGCAATGATGAAGTGGGCTTGCTCGCCGACTCTTTCAATCACATGGCTGACCAGCTTGGGGAACTTTATCAATCTCTTGAGAAAAAGGTCGACGAACGTTCGCTTCAGATCCGTACCGCCGCCGAGGTTGCACAAAGCATTACCACCATACCCGACCTTGATGAAATGTTGAATAAAACCTCCGAATTGCTCGTACAGCAGTTCGGTTATTATCAAGCAAGCATCTTCTTGATGGACCGCGGCGGCAGGAATATCGAATTCAAGTCGGGGTTCGGTCCCGCCACCAAAGATCTGACCGACCGAAAATACAAACTGGAAGTCGGTTCCGCATCCATCGTCGGGTGGGTCGCAGCAAAGAATGAAGTACGAGTCGCATCCGATGTATTAGTGGATCCATTACATCTTGCGAACGAACTGCTGCCTGAAACGCGCTCAGAAGCCAGCGTCCCGATCGCGCTTGGAAGCCATGTCCTCGGTGTTTTGGATACCCAAAGCGCGCATCCCGATGCCTTTGGAACCGACACGCTCGTCATGCTTCGCACGCTCGCAAATCAGATCGCGGCGGCGATCCAAACCGCCGGGCTGATCGAGTCAAGCCAGGTCAACTTCCAGGAACTTGAACGCCTTTATCGCTCCAGCCGGCTGATCGCCGAAGCCAGGAGCGAAGTGGAAATTCTGGAAGCTGGCGGACGCATTCTCCAAAGCATCCCCTACCCCATCATCCTTTTTAAAGCAGGGACCGATTCTCTGCAGGTGGTTTCTTCAGCGGACTCGACCCGCAGCATTTCCAAGATCATTTCGCTACCGGAAACAATCCGCGTCGGGATGAAGGGAATCAGCGATTATTTACGCCACGGACCGCTCAGAGCAACCCGCATCGATCCGACACTCCCCAAGCCTTTCAAGGAGATCATGGACAGCCTTGAATTGACGAACGCGGCATTCCTGCCTATCGAGAATCATAATGTACTGGGCGCACTCGTAATGATCGGTTCAAGGAATGACAGCCTATCGAACTCCGAGATCCAGCCGTATGCAAATCTTGTGGACTTGATGTCTGTTGCGCTTGAACGATCGGATGCGATCCAGCAAACCGAAAAACACCTTCGCGAGGTGGAAGCGCTTGCATCCATTAACGACCTGATCGCGTCGACATCTGACATTCAGGCTTTTTATCATGCCTTGCTGGAAAAGATCCAGCAGATCATTGGTGATTACAGCCTGACCGTGGCACTTTATGATTCGACGAATAATTCAGTCAGCATCCCGTTCAACTATGAAAGCGGCATGGTCACGTCTGTCGAATCCTTCCCGGTGGGCGAAGGATTAACATCCATTCTGCTCCGCACACGTCAACCGCTCATGTTGGTGGAAGATACCGAACGGAAAGCAGCCGCACTTGGCGCGAAGATCTCCGGCAAACCCGCCAGATCATGGATGGGCGCTCCGATGCTCATTCAAAACAACCCGATCGGTGCATTGATCATCCAGGATGCGGCGAATGAACATGCTTTTGATGAAGGCGACCTGAAATTCTTCACGACCATCGCCGGACAGGTAGCGGGCGTCATCAACAATATCCATTTGCTGGATGAAAGCCAGCAGAGGGCATTACAGCTTGAGACGACCTCTGAAATCGCCAGAGACATCAGCGGTTCGCTCAACCTTGATGAACTTCTGATCAAAGCGGTCAGCCTCATCCGTGAGCGTTTCAACTTCTATCACGCAGCCATTTTCCTGCTTGACCTTCCGGGTGAATTTGCTGTCATCCGCGAAGCGACCGGGGAAGCCGGGGCGCAAATGAAACGCGCGGGCTACAAGATCGGCGTCGGCTCCAAATCCATCGTCGGCTTCGTCAGCGGACGTGGCGAATTGTTGGTCGTGAACGACACAAGCAAAGATGCGACCTATTACGCGAATCCGCTCCTGCCCGATACCCGCTCGGAAGCTGCCATCCCGTTACATGTCGGCGAGCGTATCCTCGGTGTTTTAGACGTTCAAAGCACGGTTCCTTTTGCGTTTTCAGATGATGATCTCCGTAGCTTGCAAATCCTTGCCGACCAATTGGCAGTTGCGGTCGCGAACACGGAATTGTTCGCTGAGACCCAGGAGCACCTGTCACAGCATCGCCTGCTGCACCATATCACCTCGACCGTCGCATCAGGCACCACGCTCGATGAGGCGCTTGAGAACGCCGTCAACGGCTTGCAAGTCACGCTGGGCGGCGACCGGGTCATTATCTTGCTGGCTGACCGCGCCAGGAACATGCTTCAGATCAAGGCATCGGTAGGATATTCCGAAAATGTGACGAATGCTGAAGTCGAGATCGGTAAAGGCATCGCCGGGTGGGTCGCTGCCCACCGACGTCCGCTTCGCGTTCGGGATGTCAATGAAGATCCGCGCTACATCCAGATCAGCGCGAATACCCGTTCGGAACTGGCTGTCCCATTGGTATACCGCAATGAACTCCTCGGCGTCCTTAACGTTGAAAGCGAACAGGCGGATGCCTATACAGAGAATGATGAAGAGATGCTTGGCACGTTGGGCGGCAGTCTCGCGGCGATCATCGCCAATGCCCGGCTGTTGGAACAGCTCCGAACACAATCGGAGCGTGAACGCCTGGTATTCGACGTCACCAGCAAGATCCGCAAGTCACCAGACATTCAGTCCATTCTAATGACCACGGCAAGCGAGATCACAAGAATTACCGGCGCGCGCTATATGAAGATCCTATTGAACCCTGCGCCCAATCCTGAAGAGAAAGATACGCCATGACGGAACGAGTCGATCCCAAGAGGAAACCCTTCCTTCCCGAGGATGCCACGCGCCAGCTTTATAAAAACTGGCGTGAAGGATTCGCGCTGCCGCTTCTTGTAGCCTCGCTGATCTTTGGCGGCATCGCCTTATTCCCTGCTGTCAGCGCCTCGAAAAGTGTGGTCATCGATACGATCTTCATCGGCGCGTTTCTGATCACCGGGTTGGTGACGGTAGTACGGTTCCCCTACATTGCCCGAATGAGTGTCTTCCTTGGCGGAGTTTTCATGCTGGGTCTGGCGGAACTGATCACCCACAGCATCCTTGGAGACGGTCTCTTCTTTTTCCTCGCGTTCATCGTTTTTGCGACCATGATGGTTTCGCCCAGAACGGGCATTCTCGCCATCGTCATCGACATCGCCACGCTTGTCCTTTTTGGGTGGCTGATCCAGGGCGGGCTCTTCATCCCATTAAATCCGGACGCTTCACCCGCACAGATCGCTGATTGGTTCAGCGCCGGGATCGCGGTCGTCATGTTTGGAACGGTGATCATTCTCGGCTTCCAACGGTTGGAGAAGGAATTCGTCGAAGCACAGCGCAAGATCGACACAACCCTGCTTACCTTGGAAGGGGAACAAAACAAACTTGAACAAGCCGTTCAAGACCGAACGTACCAACTCAAAAAGATCAACGACATCAGTCACGCGGTAACCTCGATCCTCGACCCAAGACAATTGCTCCCGCAGGCGTCGCGCCTTGTTGAAGAGGCGTTCAATTGCTACTACACGGCATTTTACATTGCTGATGAAAGCGGACACTGGGCTGAACTTCAACATGCCAGCGGAGAAGCGGGCAAGGTGCTCAAAGAGAACCGCCATCGCGTGGATGTTGGCGGCATGAGCACCGTCGCAAAAGCGTTCCAATCCAAAACCGGTCAGATCGCCAGGAACATCCAACAGATCCGGCTCGATAACCCCTTGCTGCCGTATACCCGTTCGCAATTGGTACTGCCGCTGATCGTTGGTGAAGCCGTACTCGGGGTGTTCGATATGCATTCTTCAAAGGAAAATGCATTTTCCCAGCAGGATGTCGATGCGTATCAGAACATGGCGAACGGCTTCGCGATCGTCATGGAAAATACACGCTTGTTCCAGGAAGTCCAACGCAACCTCTCCGAGATCCAATCTTCGCAGAGGCAGTATCTTCGCAATGCGTGGCAGAGTCTTTCCGCGGAACAGGATATTCAATATGAGATCGGCGAAAGGGAATTGAACCAGGCGACCGCTGTCGAAATCCCACTCTCGCTGAGGAATCAGATTATCGGTCAGATCCAACTGGCAAATCCAGAAGAATGGTCCGCCGAGCAGAAGAGCACGGTCGAGACCATCCTTGCACAGGCAGCCCTGGCACTTGATAATGCGCGTCTGGTGGAGGAAAGTCAATTCACCGCCATTCAGGAACGGCTGGCAAATGAGATCATCGCAAAGATCTGGGCTGCATCGAACATGGATAACATTCTCCAGGTGACAGTCCGCGAACTGGGACGCAGCCTGGAAGCCACCGAAGTGGAAATTGAAGTTTCAATGGAAGGCAATGATGGCGCGCAATAACCCCACCGACAATTTGCCAAAGGGCAGCCTGCCGCATCTTAGTCAATTCGACCTGCTCAAGTGGCGGGAAGGATTCACGCTGACCCTTTTGCGCCTTGCCGCAGTCTTGGGCATCGTCATGATCGTGGTCACCTTCCAAAACACGAAGATGGTCGACCGCTTCCTGTTCATCGGCATTTACCTGCTGCTGCTGGCGGTGACCGTTCTCAACGTTCCGTATACTTCACGCGCCATTGCCCTGCTGGTTGCAGCCTTCGCGGTCGGAATGAATGCACTCATCAGTTGGGGACCCTGGGCGGACGGGAATGTATTTCTCCTGGCGACGATCGCCTTATCCGCAGTTCTTTTGGATCAAAAGTTCGACATCATCACATTGGGCGTGTGCGTGGTTTCCTCTTTAACGGTTGCGTTATTCCAACAATTCGGCGTCTACCAGACCGGCGTCAATGTGCCACCGCTGACCCCGCTGGATTGGGTCGTATATCTGTTGGATTTTTGGGTGATCGGCATCATCCTCGTAGTCGCCCTTGGACAATTCAAAGGCACATTTGTGCGAGCGACCCACGAAACCACCGAAATGATCAACGAGCTGGAAGTCAGCAAGAAAGATCTGGAAGAACGGGTAAACGAACGCGCCAGCGACCTCGATAAACGAATGGGCCAGATACGAACCTCGTCGAGTGTGATTCGGAAGATCGCCGAGATCAAGAATATCTCCGAGCTTCTTGAAACGACAACAAAACTTATCGCCGAAAAGTTCGAGCATTATCACGTTGGGTTGTACTTCCTCGACGACCAGAAGCGGTCGGCGTTCCTGCAGGCAGCATCATCGACCACCGGAAAGCAGATCATCGGGCAAACATACCGAATTTCGCCCGACAAAAGGGACCCCTTCCGCCTCGTTGTGGATAGGAACCAACCAATCATCATGTCGGACCTCGATCAGATCCATTTTCTACGAGACCCGAATTTCCCGCTGACCCGTTCGCGTATGATCCTGCCGCTAACTTCATTGGGTTCGGTGATCGGATTATTGGATGTACATTCCGAACAACCGGATGCCTTTGTTATTGAAGATGCAGAGATCATGCAAACCCTTGCCGATCTTACAGCGATCTCTTTCGAGAACGTCCGCCTCTTAGACGAGACAAGAAGCCTGATCGAACAATTGGAGATCAATACCTCCGTTCAGACCCAGAGGACCTGGTCGAAGCTGACCAGCCGGTTCAAGCCTGCATATCAATACACACCGGCAGGCGTCCGCCCCATCTTCACCAGCGAAAAACGCGATGCGAACGGGGCATTACTGATCCCGCTTATGCTGCATGGGCAGAAGATCGGAGCTATCCGGCTGAAAAGAAAAGGGAATTCAAACCAATGGTCCGAACGGGAACGGAACCTGCTGGAAAAGATCGCAGACCAGGTTTCGCTTGCGTTGGAGAACAGCCGCCTTGTCGATGAGGCTCAAAAGAACGCCTTGCGCGACCAATTGATCGCGAACATTTCAACCCGCATCCGCGAAACCCTCGACGTAGATTCTGTGGTGCGTACGACCGCCACCGAACTACGCAGAGTGTTCGACCTGAAGGAAGCGGAGATCATCGTCGGTTCAACACAGATGGACCTGAGCAACTCTAATGATAAAAGCGCATAAGGATGCGTCTGAGGATAACCAGGATTCGATGAACAACCAATCACCCTCACGGGAATTTGCATACCAGAACTGGCGCGAAGGCTTCCTTCGCACGACTCTTATTGTTGCCAGCCTTCTGGGTTTATTGGTATTGTTCCCGGCTTTGTTTGCCAACTCGCTGATCTATTCGGCGCTGTATGTCATCATCTATATTTCGCTTTTGCTGGTGACGATCCTGCCTGCTCCCTACACCTTGAGGTCGGTGATCTTTATTACGTTGATGTATGGGCTTGCCGTTTCGGGGCTGCCGATTTCGGGTATCACCGGCGATGCGCGTGTTTTCATGGTCGGGGCGATCATCATGACATCCCTGCTGCTCTCGTGGAGATCGGGTGTCATCATGACCATCGTCGCCATGTTGACATATCTCGTGTTTGGTTGGCTCGCCCTGACTGGCGCGATCGCAGCCCCAGCAAACGGGATGTCCCTAGAAAATTTGGTATCCAGCATTATCGGCGTCCTGCTTCTGGCGATCCTAATCGTAAATGGCGTACGCCTGACCCAGACCGAATACGAAAAATCAGAATCAGTTTCACGGTCACTTTTGAACGAATTGCAGGGAGAAAGAGAAACCCTCGAAAAGCGTGTGGAGGAACGCACACGCTCCCTGGATAAACGCACGAACCAGCTTCAAGCTGTGGCAGATGTCGGCAAATCCATTACCACCTATCGCAATCTATCCGAGCTGCTCCAACAGTCGGTCTATCTTATCTATGAAAATTTTGGTTATTACCACGCGGGTATCTTTTTGCTCGATGATCGCATGGAATATGCCATTCTGACTGCCGCGAACAGCGAAGGCGGCAGACGAATGCTCGAGAAAGGGCACCAGCTCAAAGTCGGCGAGACCGGTATCGTGGGGTTTGTGGCTGAATCCATGAAGGCGCGCATCGCGCTGGATGTTGGTGATGACGCGGTCTACTTCAACAATCCCGACCTGCCCGAAACCCGCTCTGAAATGGCGCTCCCGCTTGTTGCCAGCGGACGTATCCTCGGTGTGCTCGATGTGCAAAGTACGGAACCACAGGCATTCACCGAAGATGATGTGGCAACTCTGCAGATCCTTGCGGAACAGATCGCGGTGGCGATCCAAAATGCGAATCTGTTCAGCGAGACCGAAAAAGCGCTGGAAACAGCCCGCCTCGCCTATGGTGAATTGAGCCGCGAGGCATGGAGCCGCATCCTGCGCAACCAATCCCGGGTCGGTTTTATCGCCACGCCTCCGGCAACCATTCAGACAGATACCATGGCATTGGACTCCAACCTGATCCGCGCCATCGAATCGGGAGATGTCATTCACAGCACCGACGGATTGAGCATCAACGTCCCGATCCGTGTCCGTGGACAGGTGATCGGAGCCATCCGTTTGAAGAAAGCTGAGATCGCCGAAGCCTGGACGCAGGATGAAGCCAACCTCATCATTGCCCTGTCAGACCAATTAAGTGGTGCATTGGAAAGCGCCCGGCTTTATCAGGAATCACAAAAACGCGCCGCACGAGAATCGCTGGTCTCGGATATTTCCGCCCGCTTGAGCGCAGTATCACAAATGGAATCCATCTTGCGCGAAACGGTGCAGGAACTCGGTGAGACCATCGGAAATGCGTCGGTTACCTTCCAGCTTTTGGACCAGCCGAATGGGCGGGATCTGTTCGGAGATTCCAATGAAGGCGGTCAAGCCTGATGAATAACAACTTCGACCTCCGCGAATATTTATTCCACGACCGCCCAGGCGACGAACCCGGACAGCGCGCCGAAGCAATCGTCACCATGACGCTTGGGTTCCTCTCGACATCCCTTGCGATCCTGGCGTATCGCGATCCGATCGTGCTTCTTCTATCGGTGATCACCAATGTGGTCGCCGTGTTCACACTGATCCAGGCATTACGCGGGCGATACAACTTCCTGATCTACTTCCCTGCTGTTACTGCGGTTTCCATTTGCGCGGTGTCCATAATCGAAGGGGATGGGGTTCACGACCTGATCTGGATCGGCAACCTGGGCTTATTCCTGCTGGCGAACGTCTACAGCAGAAAAAATGATTTCCCTGCCATCATCGTCGGCGCTTTTATGACCCTGCTCTTTTTTGGAGCGGGGCTGGCAGAGGTGTACAACGTTCTGCCAAATCCGTTTGGAACCGCTTTTGAGTATGTGGTCCTCAACTCATTCTTTTTCATCATGATCATGAGTGCAATGGTGGCTGTCTTCAACCGCCAAAGGACTCTGCGAAACCTGGCAGCAGCCACTCAAAAAGAATTGATCGCCGCCAACCAGTTGCTGGAGGAAAGCAACCGCGGTCTGGAAAGCCAGGTAAACTCCCGCACGACTGAGCTAAAGGAATTGAACAAACAACTGCAGACCAAGGCTGGGCGTCTTCAGGCGATCTCCGATATCTCACAAGAGATCCTGGACTTCATCGTCGACAAGCCGAACGAATTGCTGACCCACGCCGCAAAGCTAATCAGTTCCAGGCTCGGGTATTACCATGTCGGCATTTTCATGCTTGACCAAAGCCGTGAGTATGCCATGCTGCGAGCCGCCAACAGCCGGGGCGGACAGCAAATGCTCGCGCGCCGTCATCAACTACGGGTCGGCGGCGCGGGGATCGTGGGCTACGTGGCGCAGACGGGAAAACCGCGCATCGCACTCGACACCAGTTCAGATGCCGTTTTCTTCAACAACCCCGACCTGCCGGAAACCCATTCGGAAATTTCACTGCCTCTCAAATTTGGGAACATGGTCATCGGTGTGCTGGATGTGCAAAGCACCCATCCCTCCGCATTCAATGAGGACGATATCGATACATTGAGCACGCTCGCAAACCAGATCGCGATCGTGCTTCGGAACCTTGAGATCGAAGAGGAAAACCGGTTCATCTCCACCACGGGAAAGAAATTCACCCGGGCAGAACGGGAAAAAGGATTCACCTATCAGCCGGAAGGTGGAATTGTTTCCTCCTCCAGCCTGCCTGAGAAAAACCCCGCCGTGGCAAAGGCTCTCGTTTCCGGCGAGACGATCGTTTTGAATTCAACCGTCAAAGGCACCTCCCCCACTCTGGCAGTACCCGTCAAACTCCGCGACCAGGTGATCGGCATCATCCATATCCAGTCGCGTGAAGAGAATCGAAATTGGACCGACGACGAAGTGGCGCTTGTGCTGGCAGTCTCCGATCGCGCCGGGCTGGCGTTGGACAATGCACGCCTGCTCGAAGAAACCGAAAGACGCGCCGCCAAGGAACATGTGATCAGTGAGATCTCAACCCGCATCGGAGCCGCAACGGATGTTGAAACCATCCTGCGGACAGCTGTCAGCGAACTCGGCGCTCAAATTAGCGGCGCCCAGGTCACAGTCGAGATCGGAGGCGGCGAAGATTGATCGCCGGAAAACGTGATATGACAAAAACCTCCTCCCAAAACTCGATGGATCCCATGGATCGCTTGAGCCGCAACGCAACCATCATCACAGCCACATTGATGGTGACCACCGTTCCGACCGCCCTGCTTTTTGGGTATTTTGGTTTTACGAACAGCCTGCCACAGTTGTTCATTCCTGCCGTCATGCTGATCGCCACGACCTTTTTTGACATCCTGCCGCTGACTTTGATCAAACAAAAGCGCACGAATTTGGCGATGATCATCGTCCTTGTTGCGTTTCTGCTCAATGTTCTGATCGTGCCGTTTTTCGTGCAGGGGTTGGGGATCATCGTTGCCATTGCGATCATAGTGGTGGCATTGTCGATCTCCAGCCTAGCGCTGACACCGAACTTTTCCATACCAGGCATTATTATCGCTCTCCTGGCTGGCGGGGCGGCTGTCCTTTTGGATCTGTCGCTTGGCGAAAATCGAATTCAGGTCCCGCAACTTGAGTCGTATACCCCAATCGTTGTCGCTTCGATCGCCATCCCCATCTTCTTCATTCTGTTCAAGGAATTCAAAAACTTCAGCCTGCAATTCAAAGTCACTCTGGGAATTCTCTTGTCCGGCGGCATGACCGTAATAACACTCGTTGTATTCGGGTTGAGTCGCGCCAACGGTATTGTGGTTTCTTTGCTGGATAAATACGAAGCCAGCATCACAGAACAAACTGAAGCCCAGATCGTGAACACCGTTCAGGAAGAAGCCAATACGGCAAACGCAACGTTCCAGGAGATCACAAGTGACTTGCAAGGCATTGTGGAATATCGTTCCCAGCTCGATGCCCACCGCACGGGAGTTGTGAACGGTTCCTACTGGAATGCAGCAGAACGACTGTATCAGTTCCCCGACGGTCAATACGGGAATTTCGAGGCGGACGAAGCCTCAGTGTTCATTCCGAGCGGCACCACGGCAACAGAAGAAATGTTGGCGGACATAAATTCAAGCATCTACCTTGATTTCCTCGCGCCAAGTTTCCTTGAATCACATCCCGAAGTCAGGTCGTTGTATTACACCAGCAATTTGGGATACATCGTCTATTATCCGAACATTCATCTGGCGCAAAATGCCACCCCGGGATTCGACCCAAAACTCCAGGAAGCCTTTACCATTGCGACACCTCAACGAAATTTGGAGCAACTTCCGCGTTGGTCCAAAGCTTATCAAGATCCGTTGGGAAGCGGCGTGATCGTAACGCTTTCCATTCCAGTCTATACGCAAGGCGGCGTATTCATTGGCGTCATGAGCGCGGACATTCCACTCGCGCGGATCGCCGAAATGACCTCCGGGATCCGATTGGGCGAAACAGACTTCGCCTTCCTCGTGGATCAAAATGGGTTCATCCTCTCCATGCCGGAAGAGGGCTATCAACTCTTCGAACTGGAACCGGAAACGATCCTCGCAGGCAAATCCGTCGAACAATCCATCTTTGATACGGATGTGCCGATCATGCAATTTGCCGCCCAGCGCATTCGCATCAGCCGGTCGAACATTTTCAGCCTGCGCATCAACAACGTTGACACGTATCTGGCTGTGGCTGCCATGGACGCGACGGATTACAAACTCGTCATTTTCGCACCTGCCAACGAACTCAATCGTGAGATCCTACTTTCCCGCGCCGAGGTTCAAAATGAAGTCAACACCGCATTGCGGAATGCAGGTCTCATCCTTGTTTCGTTACTCTTTGGCGCGGTGCTCGTCTCCCTTTGGGTTGGACAGATCATCACGAACCCATTGAAACGCCTGACAACCACCGTCGAAAAGATCGCCGGTGGCGATATCACCGCCCGTGTGAATATCAACTCCCAGGACGAGACCGGTATTCTTGCTCGGTCATTCAACACCATGGCAGAGAAGCTGAGCGACACACTGTTGGGACTCGAAGAACGTATCGCCGAACGTACGGAAGAATTGGAACAGAGCAGCCAAAGCAATGCCTACCGCGCCGCTCAGTTCCAGTCCATTGCCCGCGTTTCGCAAGTCATCAGTTCGACACAGACGCTGGACAGACTCCTGCCGCAGATCACCGACACCATCTCGGTTGAGTTCGGTTTCTATCACGTCGGTATCTTCCTTCTGGATGTACACAAGGAATTTGCAGTTTTGGCGGCAGCAAATAGTGAAGGCGGAAGACGAATGCTTGCCCGCAACCACCGTCTGCGCGTCGGTGGCGTGGGCATCGTCGGGTATGTGACCCGCTCCGGAAGACCGCGTGTCGCGCTCGATGTTGGTCAGGATTCGGTTTATTTCAACAACCCGGACCTGCCCGAGACCCATTCCGAGATCGCCCTGCCGCTCCAGGTTGGCGCGGACATCATAGGCGCATTGGATGTACAAAGTATAAAAACTAACGCGTTTTCGCAGGAGGATGTCAGCATTCTATCGGCGCTGGCAGACCAGGTGAGCATCGCCATTCAAAACGCACGCTCCTATCAAAAGAGCCGCGAAGCGCTTGCCCAGGCTGAACTCTCGGCGGCACAACTCGGCGAACAGCAATGGTCACAGTTCGTTTCACGCCAGCCTATTCAGGGCTATCATTTCGATGGCGTAGGCGCAAAGCGATTGGACAGCAACAGCCAAATCGCACATCCGAACAGCCTTGCCATTCCGCTGATCCTGCGCGGAAAACAGATCGGTACACTCAAACTAAGCGCTACCGATCCCAGCCGTGGATGGGACGATGATGAGATCGCTCTCGCCCAGGCAACTGCGGAACGTACTGCTCTCGCAATCGAAAGCGCGCGCCTGCTGCAGGATGCTCAAAAACGCGCGAACAAGGAACGCACCATCGGGCAGATCTCTGCAAAGATCGGCAGCATGGTCAACATTGAAAACATCCTGCAGACCACCCTTGAGGAATTGGGCAATACGCTTCCCGGCACGGATGTAGCCATTCAATTCTTACCAGAACCCCCGAGCGACGGCAATCGCTCAGGAGAATAGCATGCTCTCAAAGATCGTCGAACTTCTTAGAAGTGAAGAAGACCTGGACCCGCAGTTCATCAAGCTAACGCGGAATATCCTTTTGTTTGTCATCGCGGGGAACATCGCCATCATTCCATTGGTCACAGGATTCATCGGTGAAGGCTCGCGGAACATCCCCGCATTAATTGCGCTGATCATCACGCTCCTGCTTGAGATCGTTTCGCTGATCAATGTCAGCCGCGAAAAACTCGGGATGGCAAAGGTGATCGTTCCATCCGGGTTGATCATCGCCGCAACCGTCATCGCACTTTCTACAAACGGATTAAAAAGCGTTGCCGTCACCAGCTTCCTCATCTCGATCATGATCGCCGCGATCCTTTTGGGAAGGCGCGCATTGTTCATCGCAACACCGATGGTCCTTGTTTCGATGGTCATCATCGCAATATTCGACCTGAGTGGAAGGATCCCATACATTCCCGCTGGCTTGGACGATGCGATCATCCTGCCGATCCTGTTCGTGGCAAGTGCGGGCATTCTGCACCTTCTGATTCTGCGCTTGAATGAAACCATTCTGCGGGCGCAAAAGAGCGAAGAGATCCAAAAGATCGAGAACGAAGAACTTACCATATTGCGTACATCGCTTGAAGAACGCGTTGCACAACGCACTGCCGAACTCGAAACGGCAAACTTTATCAACGAAAGGCGCACACGTGAATTCCAGGCTGTCGCCAAGGTCATGAAGGCGATCTCCACCATTCAAGACCCCGAAACGCTCCTGTCCCGTATCGCTGAACTCATCAGCGAGCAATTCAATATTTATCACACAGGCATCTTCCTGCTCGATCCTAAAAGGGAATTCGCTGTTCTGCGCGCCACCAACAGCCCCGGCGGATATAAAATGCTCGCCCGTGGACATAAGCTCCAGGTCGGGCAGACCGGAATCGTCGGCTATGTCGCTGCCACCGGGCAGCCGCGCATCGCCCTCGACGTTGGAGCGGATGCGGTTTTCTTCGACAATCCCGACCTCCCAGACACCCACACGGAAGTCGCCCTTCCCCTCCGATATTCAGGCATCGTCATCGGCGCGCTGGACGTCCAGAGCACGGAACCCAACGCCTTTGACCATGATGATCTCGAAGCGCTATCGACACTCGCCGATCAGGTGGCGATTGCCATCAATAACGCGGCAACCATCGAAAACGCGCAGCGGTCGCTCCTCGAAGCGCAAAGCGCATTGGGGAAAACCGCGCGTGAAGCCTGGGAAGTGATGCGTCCCAAGGTGGTTGGGCTTGGGCTTTGGTTGAGCGAATCAGTGGTCAAACCATTGGATGCTCCGCTCGATGGTGCCACTGTCCGTGAAGTGTTTAGAAAAGGGAAGACGGTCACTTCGGCGGAACCAAATAAATCCACTTCCGTCACGATCCCCATCCGGCTGCGCGATCGTGTGATCGGAGTCATGCAGATCAATTCACATGAACAAAAATGGCTGACGGAAGACGATACAGACATCGCAGAAGCGGTTGCAGATCGTCTCTCACTCGCCATCGAATCGGCAACCCTCCTGCAAGCTGCCCAACAGCGCGCGGATTATGAGCGCGTCAGCACGGACATCACCAGCCGCATCGGTGCATCCAGCCGATTCGAGACCATTTTACAAACTGCCGCTCAGGAATTGAGCCGGGCGCTCGGCGGTTCAGACGTTATCGTTCAGATCGAACCAGCCGCTTTTGAATTAAGTTCGGAAAACAAGTAACGAGTAGAGAATTATTCCCGGAGTCATGATGACGGAAAAACAAGACCGACAGCAAACGCTTTCAAGCCAGGAAGGACTGGCGAAAAGCATTACGTTGATCACATTTATTTTGATGATCGGCGTTTCGCTGCTCACGCTTTTCTTCATCCCGCCCGAAGGGAAAACACCGATCGACAATGTCGCTATGCCTTTCGTTGCGCTGGGCGCTGGTGCGGCATATTACCTCACTCGACAGCACAAGTACGTGACGGGGATCTATTCGCTGTTGGGAGTTATTGTGGCGGTTGCCACAGCATATGCCCTGGTGATCGACAACATCGGCTGGCAAACTGCCATCGGTATGCTGGTGATCATAACTGGGATTACCAATGGAACCCTGGCACAACTGGAAGCCAGGCGTATCTCTGCGATCGCATTCGTGTTCGCGATCCTGATCGTTTTCACCGACCTTTTCCTGACGGGCCTGATCGAATTCGAGACCACTGTCAGTTCATATGTGATCACGATCTCGCTGGCGGTCATTTACACCGGTTTGATCCTGTACCGCTTCCCACAATATCCACTACAGACAAAATTCTACATCGCATTTTTCCTGCTCAGTATTTTATCGGTGGCTGCCACCACCGTTGTGATCAGCTTCTCAGTGCGAGCCCTGTTGATCACGCAGATCGAACAGCAATTCACCAACACCGCGGGCTTGACATCTACAGCCTTCAGTTCCGCTCTGGACAAACAGGTCGATTTGTTACGGACACTTTCCTTTAATCGGGTTGTGGCTACAACGATACATCAGGCAAATCAAGATGCCATCTCGAATACGGAAGATCTGATCAACCTTGACCAACAGTGGGAATCTGCTGCCGGAAACCCAAATGCACCGATCATCGAACGAGTTATGAAGAATAGCCTCTCGGTGTCTTTGACCGAATTTCAACGCCGTTTCCCGGAATATACACAGCTGATCGCCACCGATAAATTTGGGGCGGTCATTGCCGCCATCAATACTCCTGAAGATTATTATCAAGCGGACGAAGGTTGGTGGCAGGCTTCTTACAATAATGGTACCGGCGCGGTATTCATCAGCCAGCCGATTGTCGATGAAAATACCCAGCTGGTTTCATTGGAAATTTCCCTGCCGGTCTATGTGGAAGGGTCCGAAGAAGTAGCCGGGATTTTGCGTACGACACTACCGCTAACGGTTTTTTCCGAAGCGTTCGAAAACGGGATCTTCGGCGATACCGGGCGGACTGAAGTTTACATGCCCAACAACATGGAATTGGAAGTGGAACGGCATTCAAACGGCGAGATCGAAGTGGAGCTTGAAGAAGCCCCAACCGATTTTTCGACGACGGTCATCCAGAATTCAACTTTGTATGATACGACCCATGCCGGCATACCCGTATTTGCGATCATGGAGCCGCTTGTACGCCTAGAAGATGAAGAAGATGATATTTTCGCAATAGGAAATTTAAATTGGCGCATCGTTGCCATTCAAGACCGTGAAGAGGCGCTGCAAGGTGTTGCAATAACTGAACGCAATGCCCAGATCACCGGTTTGGCGGTACTTCTATTTGCTACGGTTCTGGCGATCGTTATGACGCAAATCATCACCAGACCGATCACACGCCTTAAGGAAGCTGCGGAAGAGGTTTCAGCCGGAAATTTGCAGGTCCTTGCCCGCATCGATACAACTGACGAACTTGGTACGCTTGGCGATTCATTCAACCGAATGACCGGTCAATTACGGGAGAGTCTGTTCAACCTTGAAAGGCGCGTCGTCGAGCGCACAACCGACCTGGAAATTGCCCGCCACCAAAGCGAAAACCGGGCAGCCCAACTGCTCGCCATTGGCGAGATCTCGAAAGTCGTCAACAGCGAACAAAATCTGTCCAACCTGCTCCCGTTGGTGACCCATCTTGTCAGCAAACGTTTCGGCTATTATCACGTCGGCATCTTCCTTCTGGATGACGCAAAACAATACGCTGTCCTGCAAGCCGCGAACAGCGAAGGCGGACAAAGGATGTTGAAGCGCATTCACAGATTGAAGGTTGGCGAAAGCGGCATCGTCGGCTTCGTTGCCGGATCCGGAACATCCCGCATCGCACTGGACGTCGGGCTGGATGCGGTCTTCTTCAACAACCCCGACCTTCCACAGACCCGATCAGAAATGGCGCTCCCTCTCAAATACCTGGATGCGACCATCGGCGTTCTTGACGTCCAAAGCGAAAAACCGGGCGCATTTACCAGCGACGATGCCAACCTGTTGAGCATTCTTGCAGACCAGATCGCCATCGCCATCCAAAATGCAAAGCTCTTCGAACAGACCCAGCAAACGCTTAACGAGATCCAGGCGTTGTATCGGCAAACACTTCAGGGCGGTTGGAAGGCTTACAGCAGCCAGGAGGAGATGGTCGGATATCAACAAAGCCTGACCGGCGGGAAAAAACTTGCCCAACCGGTTAATACCTCGGAGATCCAGCAAGCCATCAACCGCGGCGAGACATTGGTCTTTCACGCGGATGGCAAGACCAGCGAGCCGGCCCTCGCCATTCCGATCAAATTACGCGGACAGGTCATTGGCGTGATCCATATCAAGTCACCGTCACGAGACCGGCAATGGACGACCAATGAGATCAACCTGTCTGAAGCGGTATCCGAGCGTCTTTCGCTTGCCCTCGAAAACGCCCGCCTCATTCAGGAATCCCAACAGCAAGCCATCATGGAACAGACGATCAGCGATATCACAGGCCGGATCAGCGCATCCATAAACCTTGAAAACGTGCTTCAGACCACCGTGGAAGAATTGGGCAGATCGATCCCCGGTTCGGAAGTGGTCATCAAACTTACCGGCACCGGCTCGAACAACAATGGGAATAGATAGGGAAATACCTTATGAATAAATCACGTTTTTCTTTATTCGACGCCCTTGAAAGATCGCGATTCGGCAACTTGAATTTGCGCAGCAAGTTAACGCTGGGCAACATGTTCATTTCCCTGATCGTCATTCTGGGAATTGGTCTCTTCATTTACCTACGGACCCAGCAGTCCAGTGATTTATTGAACACGCAGCTTGAGTCGATCATTCGCGCCCGCGTGGAAAATGACCTCCTCACCACCGGGCGCGAACAGGCAGGATTGCTTGAATTATTCTTCGACTCGATGAGTGACAACACGACCATGATCGGCTCTTCATTAAGTCAGATGCTTTCTGGAAATTCGGGATTAAATGAGGGCACCTATTGGGATTCAAGATCGAACCTTTCACGCCTGTCTTCAGGGAGTTGGGACAACCCCAACAATGAAGCGGCGTCCATTTTCATTCCGGCAAAGGTCGAATTAACGGACCCTCTGGCGAACAAGTTGAATACACTCAAATATTCGGAGCTCTTCGTTCCTGCGATCCTTGCGGACAATCCAGATATCATCGCTGTGTACTTCGGCGGGGTTTCCAGTGAAACCATCTACTACCCCAATGTCGACCTGGCAGCCATTGTGCCACCCGATTTTGATGTGACTGGCAGACCGTGGTACGTGAGCGCCATGCCGGAAAACAACCCGGCACGGTCGGTCGTGTGGGCAACACCGTATCAGGATGCCGCCTTGAATGGATTAGTTATCACTGCCAGCCTGCCGGTCTATGATGATCGGAATACCTTCCATGGCGTTGCGGCGATGGATATTCAACTCACTCAGATCACAAGCCTGATCTCGAACATCCATGTTGGCGAAAGCGGATTCGCATTCCTGATGGATGCGGAAAACCGATTGATCGCGTTCCCCGAAAACGGATACGAGGTATTCAACCTGACGCCGGAAACCGCCATATTTAGCGAGGTCATGGACCCATCCGCGCTACCGGATGTCGCTCCCCAATTCTTCCAGATCCTGTATCGCCTAAAATTCAGCGAAGAAGATGTCGTTACGATCAATATGGCAGACCGCGAATATTTCGTGGCATACAAAGACGTCGGGCAGGTAGGATATAAGCTCGTCATCATCGTCCCTTCGGAGGAAATGCTGACCGAAGCAGGTCTGGTCCGCGGGCAGATCGCGCAGGCAACCCGCACCACCATCACATTGAGTATTTTATTGATCGCGGGAGCCTTTATTCTTGCTTCGCTTGCCTCGCTTGCCATCGGCAACCGTCTGACCAGACCGCTTGACCACCTCACTCACATCGCGAATGAAATCACCGCTGGAAATCTCGATATTCCGGCGGAAGTCCGGAACAAGGATGAACTCGGAACTCTGGCGACCACATTTAACAGCATGAGAGAGAGCCTGCGAGGTTTCATCCAATCGCTCGAAGAGCGCGTTGCTGAAAGAACCGTTGAGTTGGAAAAACTGGTCCGCCATGAAGAGCGCCGCGGGCAACAATATGCAGCCATCGCCAAGGTCGCGCAGGCGATCACAACAACCCAGAACTTGCAGGAGCTCTTGCCCCAGATCACAGACGTGATCAGCCGCCAGTTCGGTTTCTACCACGTGGGAATCTTCCTCAATGACGCCAGCAACCAATACGCCGTTCTCGGCGCGGCAAACAGCGAGGGCGGCAAGCGCATGTTGAAACAGGGACATCAACTCGCCGTCGGTCAGCAGGGTATCGTTGGGTATACGACCGGTACAGGAAAACCACACATCGCGCTCGATGTGGGTGAAGATGCCGTATTCTTCAACAACCCATTCCTGCCAGATACCCGTTCCGAAATGGCGTTGCCGATTGCCATCACCGGGGTCGTCATCGGCGCGCTCGATGTACAAAGCAAAGAGCCGAATGCCTTCTCACAGGACGATGTGGAAGTGCTGACAACACTTGCCGACCAGGTTAGCATCGCGATCCAGAATGCGCGTTTGTTCGAGCAAACTCAAAAGTCACTCGCCGAAGCCGAAGCGATCTCGCGCAGATACTTCAGTGAAGCATGGAGCCAGATCACGCAGGCGCAAAAGTTCGCCGGGTTCCGGTATACACCTGCGGGTGTGATCCCGCTCGAAGAAGCCAACTCAAATTCACGCATAGATGACGCTCAACAGGACCGGCAAACCGTCAAGGTGCCCATTGCGGTGCGCGGTGAGGTCGTGGGAGAGTTGTCTGTCATCGTTCCAAAAAACGAGTCAATCCGACCGGACCAGAAGGAATTGATCCAGGCTGTGGCAGACCGTGTCGCCATCTTCGCTGAAAACGCGCGGTTGTTCGACGAAACCGCCCGCCGCGCCGACCGTGAGCGCAAAGTGTCTGAGATCACCAATCAGATCCGTTCAACGACCGACCCGAAGGAAATGATCGAAACCGCGATCAAGGAATTGCGGCAGGCGCTGAATGTTACAAAGATCGAGATCGTGCCACAGAAAATAAAATCACCGGATAAATAACGGTTGTGAGGTAACTATGCCCCGAACATTAGCAGTATCAAATGAAAAAGGCGGCGTCGCAAAAACGACAACCGCCCTTTCCCTGGGAGCCGCGTTGACGGAACTGGGAAACCGCGTCCTGCTCGTCGACCTGGACGCGCAAGCCAACCTCACACTTGCGGTCGGTTTCGAGCCGGGCGAGGCTGATAAATCATCGAGTGACGTGATGCTCGACAACCTGCCTTTATTGGCTGTCTGCAAAAAGACGGATATCCAAAATCTGGATATCGTGCCGTCCAGTTCGCGCATCGAAACGTGTGAACAATACCTGCCTGTGCGCACGAACTACACATCCATCCTTCAGCGCGCCATCCGCAGCACGCCGAACATGCCGTATGACTACATCGTTCTGGATTGTCCCCCCGCGTTGGGAGCCATCACCCGCAACGCGCTCGCCGCAGCCGACCTGTTGATCATCCCGACCCAGGCGGAATATTTCTCGGCGTATGCGCTTCGCAATATGATGAGCCTCATCCGGCGCACACGTGATGCGGATAACCCCAACCTCGCCTACCGAATCCTTGTCACCATGCTCGACCGCAGGAACCGCACGCATCGCAACATCCATGAGCAGCTGCGCGCCACATTCGGTTCCGGCGTGTTCAGCACAGTGATCGAGCTCGATACGAAATTACGCGAAAGCCCCATCGCTGGCTTGCCGATCACGCATTACAAATCCGGCGCGCGCGGTTCCACCCAGTACCGCGTGCTTGCCCAGGAGTTAATGGAATATGCCCAAGAACCCGAAGACAAACAAGCGGCTTGATAAGCTGTTCCAGGGCATCCAACCGGAAGAAAATGCCCAGGATTCAAAGCCCAAGCCAAGGGTCAAAAAAGAAGCGCCTCCGCCTTCGGACCCGAGGCCTGTTCTGCCTCGTCATAGCCAGACCACCCCGGTAAATAATCCCGCCCTCAAGCGTCACACCACGAGGTTATCTCCCGATGTGGTCATGCTTCCTTCAGGCAGTGAGGGTTCCATTTATGCTGCGAATTTCCAGATCGGCGAGAGTGACTGGGCAACTCTGCGCCTGATCGACGACGATCAGAACCGCAGCCTGACGATGGACGAGCAGCTCCTTATCAAACAGGTTGCCGACCAATTATCGCTGGCGCTCGAAAACGCGAACCTTTTCCAAGCCGAGCAGCAGAGGCGTCAGGAAGCCGAAATCCTGCGTGAAGCATCGCTGGTCATGGCATCCAACCTGGATAGCCAGGAAGCCGTCAGCGCGATTCTCGAACAGATGAAACGGTTGATTCCGTATGACAGTGCCTCCGTTCAGATCCTTGGGAATGGGTACCTTGAGATTATCGGTGGATATGGCTGGGAAAATCTGGAAGAAGTGATCGGCATCAGGTTCCCCGTTCCCGGGGACAACCCGAACACCAGGGTCATCCAGAGCAGCGAACCGCTCATCCTCGATCTCACACCTGAAAAATCCGATGGGTTTCGAAGTGGACCGCACAGCGACGTTCGGTCCTGGCTCGGCATTCCGCTGATCAACCAGGAAAAAGTCATCGGCATGATCGCCCTGGAAAGCTTCGAGGCGAAGCACTTTACGCAGGAAACCATCCGCCTCGTCAACCCGCTGGCAGTGCAAGCCGCCGTCGCCATCAACAACGCCCAGCTCTTCAACGAAACCCAGTCGTCGCTTGCGCAAGCCATTCACCTGTTCGAAACCAGCCAGGCGATCGCTTCTGTCATGAATGAGCAGGAGATCTACGAAGCTGCGGTTCAGAACATTGATAAGCGCGGACTCGACAGAGTTGCCATGGCGACCATCGAATATACCGACGGGCGCATTCTCGCTCACATTCGAACGACCTGGGATCGGAACAACCTATATCCGACCGCCCCGGACACTGTTGATATCAGCCAATGCAGCAGCCTTGTCCATGCAATCGAAACAACCTATTTCGTCATGGACGATATCGAAAATTCGAATACCCTGGATGAAAACACGGTCAACCTGTTCAGGGGTATCCACGTTCGTTCTGCCGCCCTCATCCCCATTCGCGGTAAAAACCTCATCGGCGGGTTGATCCTTGAAACCACTTCGCAACCGAGGACCTATTCCCCAGATGACTTGCGCCCGTACCTCACCATCTGCCAACAGATCGCCACGGCTGTAGAAAACATCCGCGCCCAAGACTCGCTGAAAAGCTCCGAGGAAAACCTGCGCGCGCTGTTCTCGGCGATGGAAGATGTGGTGTTGGTCGTCAGCCGTGAAGGTCGTTATTTACAGATCGCGCCTACTAATCCGTCACTCCTTGTGCGCACACCGGAATTCCTGCTCGGGAAAACGATGCACGAAGTGTTGCCAGCCGAGACGGCTGACCGGTTTGTGCTGGGTATTCAACAAGCGCTCGAAAGCACTGAGAAAGTCCAGATCGAATACGAGTTGGAGATCAGCGGACAAAATTTCTGGTTCCTGGCAAACCTGACGAAGCTCGACGAGAACAGGGTCTTCTGGGTTGCAAGAGATATTTCCGACCGTAAAAAATTCGAAGAAACTATCCGCCGCAGAAATGAATATCTGGCGGCTTCTGCTGAGATCGGCAAGCTGGTTACCTCGACGCTCGACCTTAATACAATCTTTGCCCGGACCGTGAACCTCATCAACGAACGCTTCGGCTTTTATCACGCCGCCATCTTCGTGGTGGAAGAGACCGGCTTCAACGCCGTACTCAAAGAAGCCACGGGGGCAGCCGGGCTTGAGTTAAAAAAGCACCAACACTCCCTCCCGTTGGATGATAGATCCGTCGTCGGGAAGGTCACTTCCGAAGGCAATGCGGTCATTGTAAACAACACTGTGAACAATCCGCTTCACAAAGCCAATCCATTGCTACCGGAAACACGCGCCGAAGCCGCCATCCCGTTGAGAGTCGGATCACGCGTCATCGGCGCGATCGACATTCAATCGAAATCGACCGACGCGTTTTCAGAGGATGAGATCTCCGTTCTGCAAACGCTGGCTGACCAGATCGCTGTTGCTATCGATAATGCGCGCTCCTTCGAACTCTCGCAGCAAGCGGTTATGGAAATGCGCGAGATCGACCGCTTGAAAAGCCAGTTCCTTGCGAACATGAGTCACGAACTGCGCACGCCGTTGAACTCGATCATCGGCTTTTCGCGCGTCATCTTGAAGGGCATCGATGGTCCGGTGACCGAGCTAATGCAGCAAGACCTGACTGCCATTTACAACTCCGGTCAGCATCTGCTCGGTCTGATCAACGATATCCTCGACCTGGCAAAGATCGAAGCTGGGAAGATGGAACTGGCATTCGACGAGGTCAACATTTCAGACCTTGTGAACAGCGTCATGTCCACGATGAGCGGGTTGATCAAAGACAAACCCATCGTGATGAAAAAGGTCCTCGAGCCGCATCTGCCCTCGGTCCGCGCGGATGCGATCCGTGTCCGTCAGGTCATGATCAACCTGCTTTCCAACGCGGCAAAATTCACCGAGGAAGGGGATATCTCCGTAGAGGTCAACATGCAGCGCGGAGATACCGGGCAGAACGAGATCAGGATCAGCGTCACAGATACCGGTCCGGGAATCTCGGAAAAAGATCAGGAAAAACTCTTCCTGCCATTCTCGCAAGTGGACGCCTCCCCCACCCGCAAGACCGGAGGCACGGGCTTGGGCTTGTCCATCTGCCAGCAATTGATCAATATGCACGGTGGCAGGATTTGGGTCGAAAGCGCAACCGGGAAAGGAAGTACGTTCTTCTTTACTCTTCCGCTGTTCCGCAAGGAAAATGAACTCCTGCTGGAAACGGATAAGGTCATCCTTGCCATCGACGATGATTCGCAGGTGATCGGTCTGTACGAGCGCTATCTTAACCCCCAAGGGTATCAGGTCATCCCGCTGACCGACCCATCGCGCGCTGTGGAACGCGCCAGGCAGTTAGCTCCCTTTGCGATCACGCTGGACATTATGATGCCCGGCATCGACGGATGGGCTGTTCTGGAGACGTTGAAGAGCGATCCTATCACCCGCAACATCCCGGTTATCGTATGCAGCATCATCGAAGACCTTGAAAAAGGATTCGGGTTGGGCGCGACCGATTACCTGGTCAAACCGATTTTGGAAGAAGACCTGGTCAACTCGCTCGACAGGCTAAACTCGGATGGATCCATCCGTGAGGTGCTCGTTATTGACGACAACCTCGACGACCTGCGCCTGCTCGGCAAAATGCTGAACGACGATGGGCGCTACAAAGCCGTGCTCGCGGAAGGCGGCCGTACCGGCTGGAATTTGATCTCCTCTGGGAACCCGCCGCATGTTATCATTCTTGATCTTTTCATGCCGGACATGAACGGATTCCAGCTCCTCGATAAACTTCAAGCCGATAAACGGCTGCAGGATATTCCTGTGATCATTTTGAGCGGCATGGACGTATCTTCGGATCAGAAAAAGCAACTGGAGGAATACGGGAAACAGTTGTTGACCAAGGGTTCCTTCAACGAAAAAGAACTCCTCACGTACCTCCAGCGCGCGCTCGACCGGATAAAGACAAAAAAATAGAAACACCACAGGAGATTGATCCAAGTGTCATTCATCATTAAGTGCCTGGATTGCGGGCACAATGCGCCTTACTACCCCACGTCCACCATCTGCCCAAAATGCGGCAGCCAATGGCGCGAGGCGGAATACGACTATGAAATGCTGGGGAAGACCCTGCCGCAAAAACTTATCGGCAGAGGACCGAACCTCTGGCGATACCGGGAACTTCTGCCGGTTCGAAACCCAAACGAGAGCCTGTCGCTCGGAGAAGGTCATACGCCCCTTATCCGTGCCGTCAACCTGGGGATGATGCTGGGTTGCCCAAATATCTTTATCAAGGATGAACGACAGGGACCCACATCCTCGTTCAAAGACAGACAGGCGGCGGTCACTATCGCAGCGCTGAAAGAGGCGGGCATCACGGAAATGGTCGCTGCGTCGACAGGGAACGTCGCGATTTCTTATTCCGCGTACGCGTCACGCGCGGGGATGAAGCTCTGGGCATTCGTCACAAGCCTGGTGCCATCGGTCAAGATGCGCGAGATCGCGTTATACGGAAGTCAGGTTATCAAGATCACGGGTTCCTATGACCAATGCAAACAGGTCGCGGCGGAGTTCGCCCGTCAGCGCCGTTTGTATCTTGATATGGGAGCGCGCACCATCACATCCATCGAAGCGATGAAGACCATCGCCTTCGAGATCGCGGAACAGTTGACCGCCATTCAGGGACCCGGAGAGAACGCTCCTTGGCGCACCCCGGATTGGTATGTGCAAGCGATCAGCGGCGGGATGGGACCGCTGGGCGTCCATAAAGGGTTTCGTGAAATGGTGCAGATGGGTTGGGTGGACCGCATTCCATCCTTCGCGCCGATTCAAGCCGAAGGATGCGCACCGATGGTTGACAGCTGGAAGAGCGGCCTCGATAAGGCAGTTCCCGTCCACTCACCAAAGACTCACATCGAGACGCTGGCAACAGGCGACCCGGGCAGAACCTATGAATTCCTGAAGGCGCACGTCGACAACACCAACGGTGTGTTCGAAAGCGTAAGCGACGAAGAAGCCTTCCGCGCCATGCACGTTCTGGCGAAGATGGAAGGCATTTCCGCAGAACCGGCGGCGGCTGTGGCGTTTGCGGGGCTATTCAAGTTGATCCGTGCGGGCGTCATCAAACCCAGCGAGACGGTCGTGGTCAACTGCACCGGTCATACCATGCCCGCCGAACCCGGTGTCCTCGGTGACAATTGGTCGCGTGACATAAAATTCCCCTCCTCACAAGACACGCCACAGGAAGGTCTGCTCTCCGCGTTGAACCAGGTTGCTCCAGAGCGCTTCCCCAAGATCGCCATTGTGGAAGATACCGCCGAAGCCCGTCGGTTGATCCGGCGCATCCTTCAATCGCAAGGGAATTTCACCATCCTCGAAGCGGAAAATGGACGCGAGGGACTCGAACTCGTCACCCGCGAACTACCCGACCTGGTCGTCCTCGATCTGATGATGCCGGAGATGGACGGCTTTGCCGTGATCGAAGCATTGAGAGCGAACCCGGATACCGCCACGATCCCCGTGATCGTGGCAACTGCCAAGGAACTCACCCCGGACGAAAAGAGCCGGCTGGGCGGGCACATTCAGGCGTTGCTGCAAAAGGGCGATTTCCTGAACGATGAATTCCTGGAAGAAGTCAAATCGCTCATAAAATGATCCACAGATCATAATTAAAACTGGAGAACGAAAACCGTGATCCCCTTGCGGGAGATTACGCGACCTGGATAATCAACCAAAAGGCTGGCAAGTTGACAACAAAACATACTGCTGGGATCTTATCAGCATTCAGTTCGGCGGTATTTCTTGGAATGGCGCCTGTGTTCGGTAAACTTGCCATTAACCAGGGCTTCTCTCCGCTTGCCGTGGTTGCCCTGCGGACAGGATTTGCCGCCGGGATCATGCTCCTCGTCACCTTGATCTTTTATCGCAAGTTTTTTTATATCTTTCCAGTTGGCTTGGTTGGGTGCATCCTTGCAGGCGCAATCAACGGGCTCGGGTCCCTGTTCTATTACCTTGCGCTTGACCGGCTGCATGCAAGTCTAGGTCAGCTTTTATACTCGCTGTATCCGTTCTTTGTCGCATTGTGGTTGATCCTCGACCACCAACCCCCCTCCCGCCTCACCTTATTCCGGGTTGCACTGGCTACCTTCGGCGTCCTGCTTTTGACCAGTGTGCCGGGTCATGACGTGGACCTGGTCGGTGTATTCATGATGATCGGGGCGGCGATCCTGTATGCAATGCACCTGCCCATCAACCAGCGCGTGCTTTATGAAGTCCCCGCACAGACTGTCACGCTTTATACTCTGCTCGCAATGAGTGCGGTTGTGATCCCAGCCTACCTGCTATTCGACCGCTCATGGCCCCAAGGCAATGACATCCCCTGGCAGCCCGTTATTGCTCTGACATTCGTAACCGTCTTTTCAAGGATCGCGCTTTTCTTTGGGGTGAAAAAGATCGGCGGAATGCAGACAGCGCTCCTCGGGCTCGCGGAATTATTAATCGCGATCTTCCTCAGCAACATTTTTCTCGGTGAGCTGTTATCAGCCCTTCAATGGGTCGGCGCGATCGGACTCGGGCTTAGCCTGATCCTGGTCATGTATGAAAAGCCTGCCGCTGTGCCTCAGGGCGGGAAGACGGGCTGGCTTTCGTGGATCCGTCCGCCAGCATTGCCAAAGGATATTTTCGGTCCATACGAATGAAAAAAGCGTTCCGGTTGAGGAACGCCTTTTTGTTCACATTACTTTCGATCTGCACAATGCTTACTTTTCACCCTCGTACAAATACCCTGTCCCGCGCACGCTGACCACCTTTTCAGAAAGCGAGGGAAAATTTTCCAGCTTATGACGGAGGCGGCTCACCAGCGGCCGCAGAATCTCCGGCGCTTCACGCTGGGTGGTGTCGTATCCCTGCACAAGCAGCACCAGCTCGCGATGAGAGAATACCTTCCCTTCGTTCTCCATCAGGATGCGCAGCAATCGACCTTCGGCGGGCGTCAGGTGCTCCACTTTAGTTTTGAATTTGATCTGACGGCGGGAGAGGTCCACCATCGTGCCATCTTTCAACGTGTAGACTTCCATGCCGCTATCCGTATCTGAGGAGGCAAGGGATGCCTGGGCTTTTGTCGTCTGACGTGACAACCCCTTTTTGACGCTGGTGAGGATCTGAGCAGGGGATGCCGGTTTCAATAAATAATCATGGATCCTCAAGCGCAGCGCCTGAACCGCCGATTCGATGGAACCGTAGGCGGTCAGCAGGATGATCACCGTCTCGGGGGAGATCTGGTTGACGACCTGAACCACTTCCAACCCATCCATGCCGGGCATCTTCAGGTCAACGATCATCAGGTCAATGCCGTGGGTGCGGACATTTTCCACTGCCGCCTGTCCATTGGGCACTGAGGATACGGTATACCCTTCCAACTTTAAAATATCGGTCAGGGATTGCCTGGCAACGGGTTCATCATCAACGACGAGTATGTTCGACTTCATTGTATTCCTCCTCCGGGCAGGAAAATTCTGAAGCAAGCGCCGGGTCCACGCTCCGGCAAAAACTCCAGTGTGCCACCGTGTGTATTAATTATATTGTAACTCACGGTCAGTCCCAAGCCGGTCCCACCTTCCTTTGTGCTGAAGAACGGCTCGAAGATATTCACCTGCTTCTCCTCGGGAATGCCCTTGCCGCTGTCCTGGAACAGGATCTCGACCCCGTTCTTCAAGGACCGGGCTGAAATTATTATTTCGCCGCCCTCGGGCATTGCATCCACCGCATTCAGCATCAAGTTGATAAAGACCTGTTGGATCTGACTCCCCACCGCCATCACGGGCGGGATATTCCCGTTGAGCTCCATTTTAATATCGACCCTTGATTCACCCGTCTGTTTGGACATGAGGTTGATCACATATTGCAGGATCTCGATCAGATCCACTTTCTCTAGAGCGGATGCACCCGGGCGATAGAAATCCAGCATGCGGCGGACGGTAAGCATAAGACGATTGAGCTCCGTACATGCCAGGTCGAAATATTCCTTGCGCTTCTCTTCGGGAAGGTCTTCGCGCGCTGCCAGATGCAGGCAATTCTGAACCGCCTGCAATGGGTTGTTGATCTCATGAGCAATGGATGCACTCAACCTGCCCGCTGCCGCCATCTTCTCCGCCTGGATCAATGCCTTTTGCGATTCTTCGATCCTGCGGACGTAATCCAACTGCTCGGCATACAAACGCGCGTTCTCAAGCGCGGCAACCGCCTGCCTTGAAAGGATCTGGAACATTTCGATATCGGAATCACGGAAGGGTAATTCATCGGCGCGGCGCGCGGCAAAGAACACCAAACGCAGGTTCGGGCGAAAGATCGGCACCAGGATAACCGAACCCAGTTTGAGGTCCGGTAGAAGCGCTTTCAAGGAGGCATCTCCCGGTCCATCAGCGTTGACAAGCAAAGGTGTGGAGGAAGTCTCCGAGCGGGCGATCAATCCCTCAAGGCTCTCAGTGACGCTGATCCCATTGGTTGAGATCAGAGAAAATCTTCCCGTCTCATCCGTTGCTTGAAAACAGGCGGCGTGGGAACATTTGAGATGCCCGTGAATGGCGTTGATGATCAGGTCAAGCAGGGGCTCGCGGCGGGTCTCGGAGAGCAGAGATTCTGTCACGGAGAACAATGGACGAAGCGCCTGGGTTCGCGCGGCATCGCGTTTCTTCTGGCTGTCGGTGAACGCAAGTTTGACGGCATCGACCAACTCGCTGCCCTGGCTGAACGGTTTGAGCAGAAGACCATCTACACCCTGCCTGAGAGCTCGAATAGCAGTTTCCACGGTCCCGTGACCGGTCATGATGAGGATCGCCGCATCGGGCTGCAAGCGCTGGGCGTGCTGGATCACCTCAAAGCCGTCCACTTCCGGCATGCGGATGTCCACCAACAACAGGTCGATCTTATTTTCACGCAGAAATTCTATCGCCTTGCGCGGGTCAGTCTCTGCAAGCACCTTGTAGCCCGCGCGCGAAAGAAGGCGCTCGCATAATAATGCGATGCCGGGTTCGTCGTCCACGATAAATACGAACTGAGTTTCCATAAGATTCAGACAGGCAGCCAGACTTCGAACAGGGATCCTTTTCCTTGTTGACTCGACACTTCAATGATCCCGCCGTGATCGACGATGATCCCGTAGGTGACCGAAAGTCCAAGCCCTGTGCCGCCGCGATCTCCTTTTGTTGTATAGAATGGCTCGAATATCCTGTTTTGTTCTTCGATCGACATACCGACCCCGGAATCCTGGACCGACATCACGACCCAATTCCGGTTCTCGCGCTCGCCAGAGCGGGTGCTGACCTGCAGGTCGCCGCCGCTCGGCATGGCTTGCAAAGCATTGTGGATCAAATTCAAAAGTACTTGTTTCAACTGATTGGTGTCCATCGACACCCAGGGCAGGCTTTCATCCAGCGAGAGCAGCAAGGTTACATTGTTGGTTTGAATAAGATGACGGGTCAACGCCACCACATCGTTGACGATCTCGTTCAAGTCCGCGCTCGTGCGGATGCGCTCGCCCTGACGCGAAAAATCCAACAAACGGCGGACGACCGCACTGGCACGCCGCGCTTCACGCAAGACCATCTCCAGTTCATTGCGATGATTCGAATCAGTCGGCATATCCTCCAGCACCAGTTCCGAGAAACCGGTGACCGTGGTCAGCGGATTATTCAATTCATGCGCGATGCCCGCCGCCATCTCACCGACGGCCGCAAGTTTTGCGGCTTGCAGCAACCGGGTCTCCGCCGAACGCTGGGCTTCCATACGGGCGTTCACCTCGACCTCCGCCGCGCGAAGCTGACGGACGGTCTGCTGAAGCTTTTGATATTGATTGGCGCTGGAAACCACCGAAGCCAAAATTCCAGCCAACGCCTCCATGGCGATCAGGTCGTTGTCTGAAAACGCATTCGGTTCCCGGCTTTCCACATCGATGATGCCGAGGATCCCCCCGCCATCGCGAATGGCAACACAGATCTCAGAGCGCGCTTCCCAACCTTTGAGAGGTTTATACGTCGGTTCTTGAATCACATCGTTGAGGATCATGCTCTCGCCGGTCCGGGCGACATGCCCGGTCACACCTTCCTGCTTGATGAAGTCTTCCTTCTCCAGCGCTTTTTTTACGATCTCAACGTGCGTACCGCCAAACCCTTCAATGCTGAATCTGCCCTCATCGTCCGCGAGGATGATCGAAGCAAGTTGATATTTGAAGTACTGCGCCACAAGCTCAGCCGAAATGGATGCGACCTCCATCTTATTGTTCAACCCGATGACCTGCTGAACCACCTCATGGATCAAGCCCAGGCTGCGCGCTTTTGCTTCCGCTTCTTCGCGCAGGCGGGTGTATTCGATCAACCCCGCCAGATGACTCGTGATGACCACCATGAGATGTTCATCATACTGACTGAACGCTTCCGCAAGTGAACTTTCGATGAAGAGCACGCCGGTGATCTGCCCGCGGTATTTGAGGGGGACGCTCAATTCGGAGCGGGCGTTTTTGTGGACACCGATAAACCCCTCTTTTCCCGCATCCGTGATGCGGCGAACACGACCTTCCTTCAATACGGTTTGAACCGCATGCCCGGCAAGCGTTCCATTGATGACATTCAATTTCCCTTCGAACATGCGGTAATCCCGCAAAATGCGTCCATCACTGGAACGCAGGAAGAGTGCGATCAACTCGGTGCCGAACGCGCGCGCCAGCAACCCGAACATGCGCCGGACGATCTGGTCGAGGTTGTGCGCAGATGAGATCGTCAAGACAAAGTCGTTCAACATCGCAAGGCGGCGTAGGTGTGCGGTCATCTCTGAAACCGTCACGACCATATCCACGTTCGGTGGGACGCGCGCGGCAAGCTCGCGCAACAACCCGCGTTCCGTCGCCGAGAATTCCTTTTGTCGCCAGAGCGCAACCGCCCCGATCAACCGCTGACCTATGACCAGTGGAAGCGACATCCAAAAATTAATACCCGGCTTCAACGGCGCGAACGGAATCAGATCCCAATTGGGTTGTCCGCGTGTGATCAGCACTTCGGATAAAGACCGGTTCACACGCCGGAGGATCGGGTTCTCGTCTATCGGCAGGGAAACACCCTTGGATTTGGTCGCATTCCATTCCGCTTGCACATCAAGCGAATCACCGCGGCGGATCGCCAGCCAGGCTCCCTGAAATGGAACCGCCTGCGCAAATGCGCTTAGAACTTTATCCAAGGCGAGGGGAAGGTCAAATGGAACACCCGGCTGAAAGTCCGGGATGAGCGTTTGGTTTGCAGTTTCGGAACGACTGGATAATAACGAAGCGGTCAGTTTCCATATCCGCTGGGCGGTTTGCGTTTGTTCATCCGCGCCGACAAGAAGCACTTGCGAGGTCCCGCCTATGGGAAAGGCAAAGAAGCGCGCCGCAACAAGGGATTCGTTGGCAGGGATCGCCATGGAACGCGCAAATCCCCCACTGAGCGCGCCGCACAACCAAGCATCCGTCGAGAGAACTTCCAACATCCCCATCAGTTCATTTCGGGCAGCTTTGTTCAAATGATGCGCGGAACGCAGCAGCCAGACACCGCCTGCCCGTTCCGCGATGATAGCCCAGGCTGCTCCCGTGAGCTGCACTGCATCTTTGAGTTGAGTTTCAATGCCGGTATCAGTCTGCATGATGCCCATAATGAATTATACAATAGCCGCAATGGTAAAATAGCCTCCCATGACTGACATAATTGTAATTGGCGGAGGTCTTGCGGGAAGTGAAGCTGCATGGCAGTCCGCGCAAGCCGGAATTAAAGTAAAACTGTTCGAAATGCGCCCGCTCCAGCCGACAGGTGCCCACGTCACCGACAACCTGGCGGAGTTGGTCTGTTCCAACTCGCTCGGCTCCAACCTGCCGGACCGCGCTTCGGGCGTTCTCAAGAACGAACTGCGGCGGATGAACTCCCTGTTGGTGGAATGTGCCGAAGCAACCGCGCTTCCCGCCGGAGCCGCGCTCGCCGTGGACCGTGAAGCCTTCGCGCGCCAGGTGACCGAGAAGATCCAAAGCCACCCAAACATCGAGATCATCCGCGAAGAGGTGAAGGAGATTCCCTCCGAGCCAGCCATCATCGCCAGCGGACCGTTGACTTCGGAGAGTCTCTCCAGATCCATCGCTGCGCTGAGCGGTGAGGAACATCTTTCCTTCTTCGACGCCATCTCCCCCATCGTCCGCGTGGACAGCATCAATATGGAGATCGCCTTCCGCGCTTCGCGATACAACAAGGGCGACCAGGATGAAGGCGATTACATCAACTGCCCGTTCACGCAGGAAGAATATCGCGAGTTCGTGGACGCCCTGCGCACAGCCGAGAGGATCGAACTGCGCTCGTTCGAAGATGCCATCCGGTCAGGAGTCAAAGCCGGTCACTTCTTCGAGGGCTGTCTGCCGGTTGAGATCATCGCCGAACGCGGTGACGACTCGCTTGCCTACGGACCGATGCGACCCGTCGGGTTGAGAGACCCGCGCACGGGCAGGCGTCCGCATGCGGTGGTTCAACTGCGGCAGGATAATCTTGCTGGCAGTTTGTATAACATCGTTGGCTTCCAGACCAATCTGAAATTCCCCGAACAACGGCGCGTCTTGCGAATGATCCCCGGGCTCGAGAACGCTGAATTCGAGCGCTACGGTCAGATGCACCGCAACACGTTCATCGCATCTCCAAAACTTCTGCGCCCCACGCTTCAACACATCACCCGCGACGATCTGTTCTTCGCGGGTCAGATCACAGGCGTGGAAGGATACATGGGCAACATCGCCACTGGAATGCTGGCTGGCATCAATGCGGCACGGCTTGTCAACGGGCAGCCGCTGCTGACACTTCCGCCAGAGACCATGCTGGGAGCGTTGTGTCACTATGTCACCCATGCCGATCTAAAAGACTTCCAACCGATGAAGGCAAATTTTGGCATCCTGCCTGAATTGAAACTCGAGCGAAAGATCGGCAAACGCGAAAAGGGTCAAGCCTACGCAGAACGCGCCACAGCCACACTCGACCAATACCTTCAGGAAAACTCATGACAAAACGCGCCGCTGTGATTTATTTGGGACTGATCACCGTCCTGGCGGTTGCCGTTGCGGGTTGGTACTTCGCCTCGTTTCGGATCGCAGAAGCTGAGCCCAAACTCTTCGACGGCACCGCTGCTTATGAAGATGTGCAAACCCAGGTCGCCATGGGTCCGCGAACGCCAAGGTCCGCGGGACACGCGCAGATCCGCGAATGGATGCGCGCGGAGTTGGAAGCCGCCGGCTGGACCGTGGAAGTCCAGGAGACGGAGCGGCTTGGTCATCCCATTTACAACATCATCGCCAAACGCACCGACGAAGCGCCGCAGATCATCCTCGGCGCACACTACGATACCCGCATCTACTCCGACAATGACCCCGACCCGGCGAAACAAATCATCCCTGTGCCCGGCGCAAATGACGGCGCATCTGGTGTGGCGGTCTTGCTCGAACTGGCTCGCACCCTACCGGAGGAAACGGTCCCGGTCTGGCTGGTCTTTTTCGATGCCGAAGACAACGGACGCGTCGAAGGCTGGGATTGGATCCTCGGCTCACGCGCATTCGTCGAAGAGAATCCCATCGCCCCTCGCGCCGTTGTCATTGTGGATATGATCGGCGATGCAGACTTGAATATTTATCTGGAGAAAAATTCCCACATAGGAATCCGCTCGGAGATCTGGGTGACCGCGGCACAGCTCGGATATTCCGATGTGTTCATCAACACAGAGAAATTCAGCATGCTCGATGACCACACCCCTTTCCTCGAAGCGGACATGCCCGCGGTGGATATCATCGACTTCGATTATCCCTACTGGCACACGACACAGGATACACCGGACAAGGTCTCAGCGCAAAGCCTGCATGCTGTCGGCGATACGCTCTGGCACTGGGTCGTCAACCAACAACCGCAACCGTGATTTTTCCATATCATCCTATGGTCAAAAGCCTCAACTCAGCGTAAACTTAACAAATGGCAATTCGGGAATCACTGCAAAAAATTCGCACTCCCTGGATGGAGCGCATCTCCCGCGAACTCGCGAGCGGGGAGAATGTGCGCGCCGGTTTCACGGAACAATTGAACCGCTTCTACGAATTGCTCGAACAGACCATCGTCACCGGCGATACCGCCTGGCTCGACCCGATCTTGTACGACTGGGGACGCTCCCCCACAGAGACGAATCTTGAGCAGGGCGATTATTACGTCTCGTTCGTCATCAACCGCATGATTATGCTGACCATTGAGACCGCCCGCAGCTACCTGACCAAAAAGGACGCGCTGGAACTCCTTGGGTCCGTGATCCCCATCCTCGCCCACAGCCTGAGCGTCGTCGTCCGGTATGAGATGGAAACGCGCGTGGCGCACATCTCGAATGAGTTGGGCAAGGTTCAGGAGAAATTGCAGATCCTCGACCAGAACAAATCGAACTTCATTTCGGTCGCGGCGCACGAGCTGAAAACTCCGCTCACATTGATCGAAGGCTACACTTCCATGATGGCGGACATGGCTCAGGGGCAGGAAGAACTGAAGATGAGGAACTACCTCGATGGCGTCAACACCGGCATCATGCGGCTGCGACACATCATCGACGATATGATCGACGTCTCTTTGATCGACAACCACCTGCTGACGCTCAACATCCAGCCTTTATGGATCAGCCACCTCCTGGGTCTGATCGGGAATGAATTCAACAAGATCGTTGCCGAAAGACAGCAAACGCTGACACTGCATACGTTCGAAGGCAGCGAGATGATGATCTACGGCGATTCCGGCAGGCTTTACCAGGCAATGCACAACATCATCTCCAACGCTGTCAAATACACGCCTGACCATGGCAGCATCACCATCAACGGGCGGCTGCTCCCCGGCTTCGTTGAGATCACGGTGACCGACACGGGCATTGGCATCTCCCCCGAAAAACAGAGCTTTATCTTCGATAAATTCGGTCAACTCGGCCGGACGGACCTGCACTCGAGCGGAAAGACCAAGTTCAAAGGCGGCGGTCCGGGACTGGGATTGTCCATCTCGCGCGGTATCATCGAAGCGCACGGCGGCACGATCTGGGTTGAATCGGATGGCTATGACGAAGTAAAATTACCCGGCTCGACCTTTCATATCTTATTGCCCACCCGCACAGAGCCGACCAACCCGGTGATGACTAAATTCTTCGGGCAATTCGAACAGGTTTTACCAGAAACGGAATCAAGTGGCAAAGAAAATCCCCCAACCGACAACCCCGCCGCGTGAACGCGCTTTTCTCGTCGGCGTTGACATTCACGGCAAACAAAACCTCCTCCCCCTCGAAGATTCACTCTCTGAGCTTGCCCTGCTGGCAGACACCGCCGGTGTAGATGTCGTCGGCGAGCTGACACAGAAGATGTCGCATCCGCACGTCGAGACCTACATCGGTCCCGGCAAGGTGGAGGAATTGAAAGTCCTCGCCGAGGAAACGCTGGCAGACGTCATCATCTTCGACGATGAACTGTTGCCGCGCCACCAGCGCGAATTGGAAAAGGCTCTCGGCAGGAACATCCGCGTGATCGACCGCACCGCGTTGATCCTCGATATCTTCGCGCTGCATGCACACACCAAGGAAGGCATGCTGCAGGTTGAATTGGCGCAGTACGAATACAACCTCCCGCGCCTCACCCGTGCATGGAGTCACCTCGAACGACAGGCGGGCGGAGGCGGCGGCCGCGCAGGCTCGACCGGCGGCGTAGGGCTACGCGGTCCCGGTGAAACCCAGCTCGAAGTGGACCGACGTTCGATCCGCAAACGCATCGCACATATCAAAAGCGACCTGGAAAAGGTCGAAGCATACCGTATGCGCTACCGCTCGCAGAGACGGCGTTCACGCATCCCGACTGTGGCGCTGGTGGGGTACACCAACGCCGGGAAGTCCACCCTGATCAACCGCCTCGCCAAAGCAGATGTGTACGTGGCGGATCAACTCTTCGCCACGCTCGACCCGACCACCCGCCGCGTGCAACTCCCCGGAGACAATCTCTGTCTGTGTACCGACACGGTGGGCTTTATCCAAAAATTACCCACAACTCTCGTGGTGGCATTCCATGCCACATTGGAAGAGATCACCGAAGCAGACCTGCTTTTGCATGTGGTGGATATTTCGCACCCCAATGCGCTCGGACAATTCCAGGCAGTGCAGGAGACGCTCGAAGAGATCGGCGCGAGTCACATCCCGATGATCACCGCTTTGAACAAAGTTGACCAGTTGAAAAACCCCGAGAACGCCCGCAAGACCCTGCAGGAATTTCCGAAATCGGTCGCCATCTCCGCGTTGACAAGCTCGGGCATTCCCGATCTGCTTCACTTAATGCAGGAAGAATTATTCGAAGCCTACGTTCCCGTCTACGTGCGCCTGCCGTACAAGGAAGGTGCGCTTATCTCACTCTTTCATGAGCTTGGGCATGTTGAACGCGTGGAGCACGAACGGGGCGGCGTCCGCATGGATGGACGCATTCCCGGCAGACTGTTGGCGCAATTCTCTCAATGGCAGACGAAGCCGAACGGGCACGCACACATCGAAGATGAACTTGAGGACGTTGACGCGGAGGAAGCATGATCTCGAAGTTTCTGGATTTCATTTCCGAGTTCCTCGCACACCGAAAGGGATTGCTGCCCATCATCGGCATTGTGTTCATTGTCATCAATTTGATCCTCCAATTCATCATTCCCGGAACTCTGCTTGCGACGAGCAACCTGATCATGCACATCGGCTTGATCGTCGCCATCTTTGGACTCATGCTGGCTTGGGCTTTATAAATTCCAACACCTCATAAAATGTCCACCTCCATTATTGGTCAGACGCTTCTTAACCAATATCATGTCGAGGAATTTATTACATCCACTCCGCTGGGTGAACTTTACCGCGCCACCGACAACCGGAATAACAAACTGCTCGGTCTGACGCTGCTCCCCAGATCAATCGCTGACAACGCCGAAGCGTTCAAGGAACTCGAATCAAAGTCTGCCCGCCTGCAAGCCATCACCCACCCAAACCTGGTCAAATATTATGGACTCTTTCAAACACCCACTCTCGCCTTTCTGCTCGAGGATTGGGTCGATGGTCTGTCGATAAAGGATATCCTCGCCAAGGGACCTGTCCTCGCAGAAGAAGCGTTGGTCTATGCCAAGGCGGTCTGTCGCGGGCTGGATGCACTGCACGCGCAAAAATACCTGCATCTCAATCTCGCGCCCGAACTGATCCGCGTCAACCAGCGCGGAGAAATCTTTTTGAGCGGTATCGCCGATGCGCTGCCAATTCCCGGGAGGTCACCGCACGAGCTGGGAAAATATCCACCGCTGTACACTTCGCCTGAACAGCTTCAATTCAAAAAGCTCGCTCCAGCCGCGGATATCTATTCCCTTGCGGTCATCCTTTATAAAATGACTACGGGGGTCTGGATAAACGGGAAGCAAGCCCCGAAGACGAACGAAGCCATTAAGAGGGTACACAACGAAACCGTTCCACCCGCGCCTTCCTCGTTGAACAAGCAGGTCCCCGATCATTTTTCGCGCATGCTCGCCTGGGCATTGCGCAAAGATCCCGAAGACCGCCTCAAGACCACAACAGAATTGATCTCCTCCCTTTCGCTGGCATTGCATATCTCTGTGGATGAAGTGCCGCATCACGCGGACCCGAAAGCGACTCCTTCTACCTCAGCCGCTCTGCGCGAGTGGGCGTTTCTACCGCCGCCCAAAGCCGTGGACACGGTCAGCGATACCATCCCGCTCGATGAGCGTCTATCCGCGCTGACACTGCCGAAGAAGAAAAAGAGCCGGGTGCGTTTTGTGCCGATTCTGCTTGCCGTGCTTTTCATCGGATTCTTTGCGCTGTTTTGGTTCATCCGTCCAGCGGATATCGAGATCGCGCTGCCCACACCCATCCAGTTCACGCAGGTCACGGCTGTGATCTTTACCCCGCGTCCCACGTTCACGCCTTCGCCGCGCCCCACAGACCCACACGGCGGGCGGATCGTGTTCACCTGCACGCGCGGCGATTACAACCAGGTCTGCATGGTCAACCGCGACGGGTCAGAATACATTCAGGTGACCGACATGGCGGCGAGCAATTATTACCCCATCCTCGCGCCGGGCGGCGGGTCGCTGCTGTTCGCCTCCAACCGAAACGGCTCGTTCGACTTTTTCCTCTTGAGCTTTACTGAAAAACTTATATTTCAGGTGACGGATAATGTTGGGAATGTCATCTCCCCCGATTATTCGCCGGACGGACGTTTCATTGTGTTCGCCAACCGGGTTGGAGACAATCCAACCTCCATTTGGATGGTCAACGCGGACGGGTTGAACCCGAAGCTGGTGTACACCGGCGCAAGAGATATCGCCGCTGTCTCGTGGTCGCCTGATGGCGGGAGAATTGCCTATGCCTTGTCTGGTTTGAATTCGCAGGAATATCAGATCTACACAATGGACGCCAATGGCAGGAATCACCTGCTTGTCTCGCAAGGCTTGCAGGGAATTGGCGGCAGTGTAGATTGGTCGCCGGATGGCAAATACCTGCTGGTGTATGCCGGTCCGGTCGGAGACAAGAACATTTTCAGGGTCGAAGCGGATACGGGCGCTTTTGCCCAACTAACAAATGGCGGAAATAACGCTGGAGCATCGTATTCACCCGACGGTCTTTATATCGTCTTCAATTCGCTGCGAAACGACGACCAGGCTGACCTGTACATCATGCGGGCGGACGGAACCAATCAAGTGCAGCTCACCAACCACCCCGAACCCGATTGGGGAGCGCGGTGGACGGAGTAATTTTCAATCCACGGTACTTCGTTAACCGCGAAGCACACGGAGGGCGCGAAGAAAGAGAACAAGGTTGCGGGGAAAAAAAGCATTGAGGGGAAAATCAACTCAAGGTTCAGATCCGATGCGGGTTCTTCATCTTCAAAAAACAAATAACGGTTTTTCAGTCTACATGCTCATGTACGTTCTTATATGATCTGCACTGGGAAAAAACATAACAAATCATTAATCAAATTATGATTTTCTACGCGGCTTAAAACCTTTACACGCGGGACATTTGATGTATGATTGAAATCACCAATGGCGTTTTTCCCGGCTCGTCCACCGGGGGAGGCGCTGTTAATCTTTAATCCACAAAACGAAAGGAAGTTATATGAATGTCCAAGCAACCAAGTTCCTATCTGTCTTCTAAGTTGGAAGGTCGCCTGAAAGCCGACAAAAGCGGGAACAGCATTTTCACCCTCGAACCCATTAAGAAGGGTGAGTTAATTGCTGTTTTCGGCGGCGTTGTGTATGAATGGGAGACCTTTATCCACCTACCCGAACGCGAGCGCAGTCTTTGCATCCAGGTCGAAGATCGTCATTTCCTGGTGCCGCGCCCGATTGGTAAGGGAGATTATGTCAATCACTCGTGCAACCCGAACGCAGGTCTTTCGGGCCAGATTGGATTAGTTGCGATGCGAGACATCCAAATCGGCGAGGAAGTTTGTTTCGACTACGCCATGAGCGATACCATGCCGTATGACGAATTCGAATGTTTGTGCGGCGCGACAACGTGCCGTCACAAGGTGAGCGGAAATGACTGGCAGCGCCCCGAACTTCAAAAGCGTTACGCCGGGTATTTTTCGCCGCACGTCCAGCGCAAGATCGATGCGCACCGCGCGGAACAACGCGCGTTCGAGCGGGCGATACGCCTTTCAAAACCGGCGCATGTCCAAGCGACACTCCCGGCTCCAGTGTACGAATAGGACGAAACAGCCCTGTCAGAGAATGGCAGGGCTGTTTTTTGATTACTTCTCATCAAGTCACAGTCGCTTTGGCATTACCAAACGAACGGTATCAATCGATACATCACTTTCTGCTTGTATTCCTGGTAACCCGGCAGGTCTTTTTCGAGCGCAACTTCCTCATCCAAAATACGGGCAATGATGACGGGGATAATCACGAGAGCAGGGAGAACCGCCCAGTACGACCCCAGCACCAGCGGCGAGACGATATAGAGCACGACCATGCCAACGTACATGGGATGGCGGACAATTCCATACACATCTGTATCGATCACCTTTTGATTTTCAGCAATTTCGATCACACGAGACAGAAAACTATTGACCTGCATCGTGCGAAAGACAAGCAGGTAACACAGGAACATCACAACCGCAGCTGCAATGGAAACAGCAGCAGGCATATTCGACCAGCCATATCGGATGTCGAACCCAGGCAGGAGATATGCCAGCAAGAAGACGATATATGAGAATTGGATGATCTTGCGTTGTTCGCTGCGCTTTTCGCGCATCCGCATCCGTCGCTCGAGCAAGTCGGGGTCATTCTTCATGAAGTATGCGATCACAAAAAACATGGGAATGACGAGCACCCCGATATACATCCATCCCTGCCAGTAGTTCCATGTGCCTGCGGGCAGAAAGAAAATGAGCATGAAAAAGAGGACGCCTCCAATAAGGCGACTCAACACTGTAGCCAAAAGTTTTGAGTGAGACATAATCTACTTCCTGTCAGATTTTCGAGATCTGATAAACCTCGAAAATCTGACTTAATCCTACACCGTAGGTCCCGCTTCCACAACCTCCCTGGGTGTGCCATCGGTGAACTTTCCAAAATTCTGTTTGAAGCGCATGGCAAGGTCTTTGTAGCGGCGGTCATATTCCTTTTTATCGTGCCACGATGAAGACGGGTCCAGCACCTCATCGGGGACATTCGGGCAGGTCGCCGGGACTTCGAAACCGAAGATCGGATCTTTTTTATATTTCACATCCACCAGTTTCCCATTGAGCGCCGCGTTGAGCAAAGCGCGCGTGTACCGAATGGAAATGCGCTTGCCGATGCCATACGGTCCGCCCACCCAGCCGGTGTTGACCAGCCAGCAGGTCGCGTTATGGCGCTCGATCTTGTTCTTCAGCAGTTCCGCATAGCGATATGGATGATGCACCATGAACGGACCGCCGAAGCAGGCGCTGAAGGTGATCTCCGGTTCTTTGCCGAGTCCCACTTCGGTGCCTGCGATCTTGGATGTGTACCCGGAAATGAACTGGTACAAGGCTTGATTTGGCGTCAGGCGCGCGATGGGCGGCATGACACCGCTCGCATCACAGGTCAGGAGGATGACATTTTTCGGGTGCCCGGCTTTTTTCTCCGGGACGGCGTTGGCGATGAACTCCAATGGATACGAGGCGCGCGTGTTCTCGGTCACCGAATCGTCATCGAGGTCGATCAGGCGCGTGATCGGGTCATACGGCACGTTTTCAAGGATCGTCCCAAAGCGTTTGGTCGTGGCATAGATCTCCGGCTCAGCGGATTCGGATAAGCCAATCACCTTTGCATAGCATCCACCTTCGAAGTTAAAAACGCCCTCGTCGCTCCAGCCATGTTCATCGTCCCCGATGAGGCGGCGCGTGGGGTCGGCGGAAAGTGTGGTCTTGCCAGTTCCGCTCAAGCCGAAAAACAAAGCAACATCATCCGCGTCCTCCGGGTTGACGTTTGCAGAGCAATGCATGGACAGGACGCCATCGAGGGGCAGGAGGTAATTCAAGATCGTGAAGACGGATTTTTTGATCTCGCCCGCATAGGCTGAGTTACCGATGATGGCGAGCTTTTTTTCGAAGGACAGGCAGATGAAGGTCTCGCTGTTCGTTCCGTCCACAGCGGGAGCGCCTTTGAAAGACGGCATCACGACGATCGTAAATTCCGGGACAAAGCGTTTGTATTCCTCCAACGACTGCGGCAGGATGAACATGTTGCGCACAAAATGACTGTGCCAGGCAAGCTCGGTCACAATGCGGACGGGCAGGCGGTAGGATTCATCCGCGCCTGCATACACATCCTGGACGAAGACATCGCGTCCCTGCAGGAAACCCAACATGCGGTCGTACATCACTTCGAACTTATCCGCCGCGAATGGACGGTTGTATACGCCCCACCAGATGTTGTTCTCCGAATCCGCATGCCGCACGATGAATTTATCGTTGGCGCTGCGGGCGGTGTGTTTGCCGGTAAATGCGACATATGCGCCGCCTGCCACCACCGCGCCTTCATTACGGAAGACCGCTTCCTCGACCAAAGCCTCGGTGGGAAGATTCCAATATGCCAGCCGCAAATTCCCAACACCCTGATTTGACAGGTTGTAATCCGCCTTGTGCGCCTGCGCAATGGATTCGGCGGGGGTCTTGATATTCAACAAGTTGTTCATAAATGTTCTCCGTAGGGATAGGGCTTGCCTCTATCCGGGCTTGCCCTTATCCAAAGAGGACAACCGCAAGGGTTATCCCTACATCCAATCCCGGATCAATTTTTTCTCGCCGATGTAGATCTCGTTCGGGGAGGTCGCATCCAACGCCCACTTGATGCGGGCGATGCCTTCGGTGAGGTCTTTGACACTGCCCGCGAACGAAATACGGATGTGTCCCTCCATGCCGAATTCCTTGCCGGGCACAGTCACCACCATCGCTTTCTTCAGGAGGAACTTCGACAATTCCACCGAGCTGCTGCCGAACGCGCGCAGGTCTGGCAGGGCGTAAAACGTCCCATGCGGCTCGACCAGACGCGCACCATTGAAGGTTTTCATTTCCTGCAACAGCACATCACGGTTATTCTGAATTTGCAGGCGCAGCGCTTCAACCCCTGACTGCAAGCCGTTCAACGCACCCTCCGCCGCAGCCTGCGCAATGGGCGACACACAGGAGGTTGTCTGCGCGAGAACATTCGTCATTACCAATGTGAGGTGACGCGGCGCCACCACCCAGCCAATGCGGAAACCGGTCATGCCATATAGTTTTGCAACACCGTTCACAACGATCACATTGCTGTTTTCAATATCTCGGTTTGTAAATGACCAGGCGGGAGCCGCCACTCTGCCATCGAAGGTAAGCTTGTGATAAATATCGTCACAAATGAGAAAGATGCCTTTTTTCTCACACAGGTCCACGAGCTTTTCGATCAGTTCAGGTGGATAGATCGCGCCGGAGGGATTGTTCGGGCTGTTGACGATGATCGCGCGGGTCGAGGAGGTCAATGCGCGCTCCACATCTTCAAAGCGCGGGGTAAAGGTCCCATCCTCCGGGGTGACGATGACCGGGATGCCCATGCACATCTTGATCATCTCTGGGTACGAAACCCAATACGGCGCGATGACAATGACCTCATCCTGCGGGTCCAGGATCGAATAAAAAATATTGAACAGCGATTGTTTCGCGCCGTTCGTGATGATCACGTTTTCAGGCGCGACCAGCCGGTTGTAATTCTCCTCCGTATACCGGATAACCGCCTTCTTCATAGACGGTAATCCATCAGGAGGTGTGTATTTCACCTCACCGCTGGAGAGCTTCGCCCCGGAAGAAAGGATCGCCGCAATCGGCGTTTTATTCTTCGGCTCGCCAATCCCTAAATTGATGACCGCTTCGCCGCGTTCGCGCAGCAGACGCGCCTCTTCATTGAGAGCGAGAGTCGGTGACTCGGCGATCTCACTTGCCAGTTTGCTGAGTTTCATAAGTCTCCTTGAAATATGGATACCAGTCTCGAACATTACTTTCTTTCAAGTTGTTAAACAAAAATCTGGTCAGGGCATTGCCCATGACCAGATATAACTATATATCCGCGCGAATTGCGGTGCCGACAATCAAATTGTCAGGCAAAGTATTCATATGGTCATTATACTATACGGGGTTATCCCCTCTTCCGACGACGAAGATAACACTTTCATAATAATAAATGTAACCATCCGCAGGTTATCCTGCCGGCTTTATTTGTGATATTTCGCTACCGGCGCTTATTCACAGGGAAACGCGCCAACGGGGATGGATTGAGCCTGATCCCACAGCTTTTGGTATTCCTGCAAATACAAGGCGGCGATCTCCGCATCATCGAGAATGACCACGTTCTCTTCATTTTCCTCATCGGCACTGGACGAGAAATTCAAAGAGCCTGTCACGACGATGCTGTTGTCGATGATGATGATCTTGTCGTGCAGAAAACTCGAGTTCCCATCCTGTCGTACTGCTAACCCGGCACACCACAGCGTCCGTAACTCTGAGCGTGTGCCATTACTGCCAAATGTCTCAAAGACACCCTGCACGTCCACCCCAGCCTGGGCGCGCGCGATCATGGCTTGCGCTAGCGGATAATCGGTAAAGCTGAAGGCAAGGAAACGGATGCTTGTCTGCGCATCGTTCACGAGCGCGATCAAATTATCCACAGCATCATCTTCAGCGGAAAAGAGGATCTGGATCGGCGTACCGTCCAGGATCGCCCACTGATTATTCCGCGTGGACGGGGCGCGGGGTCCCAATTGTGCGTTCCATAATTCATCCCATTCGCGTTCGTAGATCAAAGCCACATCCCCCGAGCGGAATACGATGACGTTGTTGTTTTGCTTGTAGATCCCGTTAACCGTGATGTTGGTAGACCCGGTCCAGACGATCTGCCTGTCGAAGATCCAGAATTTATTGTGCATCAGGGCAGACCGCCCCGCATCATCCTTGACCTCGACGCCGCCAGCCATCAAACGGGTGAATTGCCCCCGATTCGGATTCGCATCGATATCCAACCCGTTCTCATCATCCGTCACCCAACGCACATCCACGCCGCGGGCTTTGGCGGCGATCAACGCATCCGCCACGCGCGGCAGGTTGAACTCGAACGACGCGATGTGGATGCTTGTCTGCGCATCGTTGATAAATTGAAGCAGTCTTTCTTCGACCGAGCCCGACGGGTTATTTGGATCACTGATAATCAAAGGGTCGGTGAAATAGACTTCCCACCAGCCCACTGAGTTAACAGGAATAGGCGTCTCCGTGACCGGCAGAATGATCGGCGGTTCGCCTGTAAAATCCGGCGGCAGGATGATGGGTGTATCCGTAATGGGAATGATGATCGGAGGCGGTGTCTCGGATGCGTAAAACGGGATCTGCGTCACCGGCGCATATGTCACATCCACCGGCGCACATGCAATGATAATGTCAGCCAGAAGCAAAACCGGATAAAGGAGTTTTTTCATGCTCCTATTTTATTCGAAAGCTGAATAATCCTGCGGGTTTCCTAACGGATAATTCACTGCGTCGCTCGCAATTCGTTTGACCAGCCCACCCAGCACCGTGCCAGTGCCCACCTCGACAAAGGTTTTTAATCCCATACCTGCCATCGCGCGCACCGAGTCTGTCCATTTGACGCGGGACTGCATCTGAGCCTTCAGGTCAGCGCGGACCTCGTCCATGCTTTTCAAAGCCGCAGCGTGAACATTCCCAATGACGGGGATCTTCAATTCATTCATCGGAACGCTATCAACCGCTTTGTCCCATTCCACCTGAATGGACGCCATCAACGGGGAATGAGCCGCGATGCTGACCGCCAAAGGCATGGCGCGTTTTGCCCCGGCGGTTTTTGCGCCAGCCATTGCCCGCTCGACCGCCGACTTGGCGCCGGAGATGACCACCTGCCCAGGGCAGTTGTCGTTGGCGACCTGCACGGTCTCATTTTCGGCGCTGGCTTCGACGCAGACTTTATCCAACGTCGGGATATCCAAACCGAGGATGGCAGCCATGCCGCCGGGAGATAATTCACCGGCGCGCTTCATCAATTCGCCGCGTTTGCGGACGAGGCGCAACCCATCCGCGAATGAAAAGGCACCGGCGGCAGCCAAAGCCGATAACTCGCCAAGAGAATGCCCGGCAACAGCGACCGGTTCAAAGTCTGGGTGCAGTTGCGAGAACGTGTGAAAGGCAGCCAGTGAATGCAGGTACAGCGCAGGCTGGGTGTTGATCGTATCGTTCAAGTCGGCTTCCGGTCCATCCCACATCAGCGAAGAAAGCAGGAAGCCAAAGAGGGCATCCGCCTCGTCAAAGAATTGCTTTGCGATAGGATACTGCCCGGCGAGGTCCTTGCCCATTCCAACCGTTTGGGAACCCTGCCCAGGAAATAAAAAAGCTGTGGTTTTCGCGTCGATCATGTGACTGCCTCCAATCTATATTTCCCCTTAAAACACAAACGGGTCGTGAATGTCACGACCCGTTGCAGATTACTCAGCTGATTTCTTTTCTTTTTTGACCTGGACGACTTCGCGTCCTTTGAAATAGCCGCAGCTGGGGCAAACGGTGTGAGACAGACGCTTGTTTCCGCAGTTGGAACAAACGATGAGATTGGCAGCGGTAAGGGCGTCCTGCGAACGACGGCGGTCACGGCGTCCCTTGGAATGTTTGCGCTTTGGATGTGGGGTCATGAAACGTTCTCCTTTTATACATACATCAGACGGGCAGGGTTGCCCGTCTGGTTTGGTTTTGAGCGAAGCGGGCTGATTATATCGGCAGGATGCAGTGACGTCAAGGCAAGTTCGGTGTAAAATCCGATCCATGGAAGTACAGATCGCAGTCGCAAAGATCAACAAATATGCCGTTTCGGAAAGCGGCGACACCCTCGAAGTTGTGGAGCGCCCCACCGGCGGTTTATCCGTGGTTCTCGCGGATGGACAGACCAGCGGACGCGGCGCGAAAGCCGTTTCGATGCTGGTCGTCCGCAAAGTGATCGGGCTGATCGCTGAGGGTGTCCGCGACGGAGCGGCGGCACGCGCCGCATCAGACGCGCTCTTCGCCGACAAATCCGGCAAAGTGACTTGCACCCTCAACATCGCCTCGATTGACCTGCACAGCCAAACCATCGTGCTGACGCGCAACAATCCCGCGCCAATGTACATCTGCCGCGGTGAGGAGATCGAAGCTCATTTTGAGGAAAGCATTTCCCTTGGCACATCTCGAAACGTCCGCCCGGTCGTGACCGAGTTGGGGATCGACCACAACCTGATCGTGGTCATTTTCAGCGATGGGATCTCACACGCCGGGGAGCGCCGGGGAACGCCCATGGATATTCGGCAGGTCCTCCGCTCCCTCCTGGAAGATCAAGACCCCAGTCCGCAGCAGCTCGCGGACTTCCTTCTCAATGAAGCCGTTCGTCTCGACGATAACCGTCCTGCCGATGACATCAGCGTAGTCGTTCTTAAAGTGGCTACGCGCAGCGGGGACGATGTCCGGCGAATGTCTGTAAGGCTTCCTATTAATGCTTAAACGAAACAGGTTGGACAAGCAGCGCTGGCAGCAATTCCAGGCGTCCGTTAGAGATACAGCGATCCTTTTACGGGAATTCCGAACGCCTTTATTCTGGTTCTCCTTCGCAGTGATCGGCGGCGGGATCCTTTATTACTTCATCGCCATTCAGGTGGGCGAACCGGTTTATAACGTTATTGAGTCGATCTATATCGTCCTCATTGCCACTTTCTTACAGCCAGCCAACCGTGAATTTCCACATCATTTTATATTGCAAGCCTTTAACTTTGTCATGCCGCTTGTCGGTGTGGTCGTGCTGGCACAAGGCTTGGCAGACTTTGGCAGTTTGCTCTTCAATCGAAAATCCCGCAACAAGGAATGGGAAATGGCAGTCGCATCAACTCTCAATCACCACATCATCCTGGTCGGGCTTGGGCACCTCGGCTACAGGGTCGCTTCAAAATTGCACGACATGGGCGAAAACCTCGCCATCATCGAATTAAATGCCAATGCCGATACGGTCATCGCCGTCCGCTCATGGGGCGTGCCCGTCATCAACGATAACGCCACCCGTCCCGCCACATTGGAAGCCGCCAACATCTCGAAGGCGCGCACCATCATCATGGCAAGCCAGAACGATGCGATGAATTTACAGATCGCCCTCAAAGCCCGCAGTCTAAACCCCAAGATACAGGTCGTCATTCGTATCTTCGATGACGACTTTGCGCACGCGCTGCTAGACCAGTTCGGTTTTGTCGCATTGAGCGCCACTGAAATGGCAGCTCCGGTCTTTGCCGCCGCGGCTGCCGGTGTAGACGTAACCAACCCCATTTCAGTGGAGGGGCAACTGTTAAGCCTGGCGCGCCTTACCATTTCAAAAGATGCGCCGTTCGCTTCGAAAACCGTCGGATACGTGGAAGACACTTACAAGCTCAATATCGTCCTCCACCGCAAGAATGGACATTCTGAAATGCACCCCACAGACAGTACCCAGCTCCACTCCGGTGATGTGATCGCTGTTCTGGGCGGACCGGAACAGTTGAACCAGATCCTCCATGATAATGGACAGTGAACCTCCCTCTCCTTTGATCGGCGTTGTCGGTCCCTGCGGGTCGGGGAAATCCACGCTGATCGAAGGACTCGAACGATACGGCTATCGCTGCCGGCACATCGCGCAGGAACATTCCTACGTCAAACACATGTGGCAGGTCATCACCAAGCCCGATATTCTCATCTTCCTGAATTCCTCGTTCGAAAACTCAACCTCTCGCCGAAAACTGAACTGGGTTCCAGCCGATTTCGAGGAACAACGACGAAGACTTTCCCACGCCTTCGAACACGCCGACCTCATCATCGACACAGACAAATTAGATGAGGAAGGTGTGCTGGCTGAAGCGCTGAATTATCTAAAAGAGAGGCTTTAACGCCGATTCCCGCCTCTTTCTGGACCTCAAGCCTGGGCAACCCAATCAAGCAGATGCCCCGCCCAGGGCTTGCGTGCAAATCCCCACAAATCTTTCAATGGGAGTATAATGGCGTCCGCGCCAGCCACAAGCTGGCATTTTCGTGGATGGAGATGTTTAACGCATGATTCGTAATTTAACCAACCGCATTATCCTCATTGTGGTGGTGGTCGCGCTCGCGATCTGGGTTGACCTCAGTCGTGAGATCGAACTCCTTAACCCGGTAAGCAGTGAAGTCCTTTTCACCCGTAACCTTGAACCCCGCCTCGGGCTTGACCTGCAGGGCGGGCTGCAAGTCCTGCTTGAAGCCGATGTCCCCGCCGACCAGCAGATCGAATCTGCTTCGATGGAAATCGCCCGTGACATCGTCCAACAGCGTACCGACGCGCTCGGCGTGAACGAAAACGTCATTCAGATCGCAGGTGACCGCCGCATCGTCGGCGAATTCCCCGGTTTGGAAGATACCGAGTCCGTGCTGTCGACGATCCAACAGACCGGCTTGCTCGAATTCGTTGACACCGGCGATTTCGGTCCCGAAGTTGGCAGCATCCTCTACACCGATTACAGCCCTTCCGGTGAAGCGATCACTCCCGAAGACCCGAATGCGATCGTCTATCACACCATCATGACCGGCGCAGAACTCGATACGGTCGGCGTTTCGCAGGATACTCTGGGAGAGTATCTCATTAACTTCAAACTTAAATCCGACGGCTCACAGCTTTTTGAAGACCACACCGGCGCCAACATCGGAAAATTCCTGACCATCGTCCTGGACAAACAGGTGATCTCCTCCCCAGTCATCAATGACCGCATCCCCGGCGGAGAAGGCTCGATCAGCGGCAACTTTACGCTCGATACGGCAAACGCGTTCGCGATCCAGCTTCGCTACGGCTCCCTGCCGGTCCCATTGAAGATCGTCGAAACCCGCATCATCGGTCCCACTCTCGGCGCGGATTCGCTCAATAAGAGCCTCATCGCCGGTTTGATCGGTATGACCATCGTGGCGCTGTTCATGATCATCTATTACCGCCTGCCCGGAGTTGTGGCGGTCGTTTCGATCCTGATCTATGCGGCGGTCACTTTCGCCGTATTCAAGTGGTTCCACTTCACGCTGACCCTGCCCGGTATCGCCGGTTTCCTGCTCAGCACAGGCGCGGCGCTCGATGCGAACATCCTCATTTTCGAACGCCTGAAAGAAGAACTTCGCAACGGCAAAAACCTGGCACAGGCTGTCGATCAAGGCTGGTCGCGCGCATTGCCGTCCATCCGCGATTCGAACCTTTCCGCCATTATCACCTCGCTGATCCTGTTCTGGTTCGGCTCCACATTCGGCGCGACCATCGTCAAGGGCTTCTCCCTGACCCTGGCGCTCGGCGTAGGTATCTCGCTCTTCACCGCAATTTACGTCACACGAACCTTGCTGGTGATCTCCCTGCGGACCTTCAAGCCGCAAAACCATGAACTAGCGTTCGGCATCTAATCCGTCAAGGAATTTCGTCATGATTGATATTCTCAGCAAAAGATACTTTTACTTTCTATTCTCGCTTCTGGTGATCATCCCGGGGCTGGTCTTCCTTGCCGTTGACGGTCTGCCGCTTTCCATCGATTTCACCGGTGGAAGCCTCTTCGAAGTGCAGTTCACAGAAGGCAATTCCCTCGATACCGAAGAAATCCTCGCTCTGTATGAAGAGGCTGGGATCGACGACGCACAGGTCACAACAACGGACGCCGGGTCGCTTGTGATCCGCTCCTCCTTCCTCACGAACGAAGTGCGCGACCAGGTGCTGACCGCCATGGAAGCCAAGGCTGGCTCGACGGTCACCATCATCAGCTTTGACAGTGTGGGTCCGAGCATCGGGGCGCAAGTGGCTTCGCGCGCCGCGCTGGCAGTCGGTGTCGCCGCGCTCGGCGTTATCATCTACATTTCGGTGGCGTTTCGTAAAGTGGAAAATGCGTTTCGATACGGTGTCTGTGCGGTCATCGCCATGGCACACGATGTGGCGGTGGTGTTCAGCGTCGCGGGCATCGGCGGGCGCTATTTCGACTGGCAGATGGACGCCCTCTTCCTGACCGCCCTGCTGACCGTGATCGGTTTCTCGGTGCAGGATAAGGTGGTGGTGTTCGACCGCATCCGCGAGAACGCGAACCTGCTGCGCAAGCTGGAATACGAAAAACTCGTCAACCATTCCATCGTACAAACGCTCCAGCGCTCCATCAACACCCAGTTGATGACCGTGGAATTCCTCCTGCTGGCGCTGGCTTTGTTCGGCGGCGTCACCCTTCAGGAATTCGCAGTCATCCTGCTCGTCGGTCTCTTGAGCGGAACCTACTCCTCCATCTTCGTCGCGGCTCCCATCCTCGTGTTGTGGGAAAAGCGCGAATGGCAAAGCTGGTTCGGACGCAACGCCAACGCATAAATTGACAACCAATGACAGCCGCCATAAAAAGCGGCTGTCATTTTTTAATTACCAGAGGTGACCATGCTGTTTTTACGCGCCTTCATCATTGGGATCTCCATTGCCGCGCCGGTCGGACCGATCGGCGTGCTGTGCATCCGCCGTACGCTGGCAAATGGAAAATTGGCGGGCTTCCTCTCCGGTATGGGCGCTGCCACAGCGGATATGGTCTATGGAGCCATCGCCGCCTTCGGCATCAGCGCCATCACAACCGCCTTGATCGACAACGTCTTCTGGTTGAAGCTCATCGGTGGAGGGTTCCTGCTCTACCTCGGTATCAAAACCTTCCTCGAAAAACCCGCCGAACAAGCCGCGCAAGCCAGCCAGGGCGGACTATTCAGCATGTACCTTTCCACCTTTTTCCTGACCATCACGAACCCCATGACGATCCTTTCCTTTGCCGCGATCTTTGCGGGCACGATGATCGGACAGGATACCGGGTCACCGCTCGTCATGGTGGCGGGAGTCTTTAGCGGGTCCGCGGCGTGGTGGCTCACCCTTAGCCTCGGGATCGGCATGTTCCGGGAGCGATTGACCCCTGCGCATATGGCGTGGATCAACCGCATCTCGGGTATCATCATTACTGCGTTCGGGGTCTTTGCCCTGCTCAGTGGGAATTAGAGCCACTCTAGGAATACGTCGGTGAATCATCGGAACGGCGGCGATGGTATTCGCCTTTGCTTCGGTACATCTCATCGTCAGCCAGGTTGATGACCTTCACAAGGGGCGTATCCGGCGTACTGGTGGCATACCCAAGCGAAATGCTCAACTCAGGCTCGCGATAATATTTGTTGTTCAGTGCAACAAGCATCTGGATCTGCCTCGCGGTTTCAGCGGTATTTTCGCTGTCCACACCCGGCAGGATGACCACGAATTCATCCCCGCCGATACGAGCGGCGATGCCACCTGCGCCCAAAGCAGCCATCAAGACCTCCGCCACGCGGCGGATCAACTTATCCCCTGCCTGATGCCCCAACGAGTCATTCACACGTTTCAAGTCGTTGAGGTCAATGATAATAATACTCACGGGGTGAATGCGGCTTGCCTCGATCTTTTGGACCGTCTCTTCGAAATACGCGCGGTTATACAATCCGGTCATCACATCATGCGTGCCCAGGTAGTGAAGATAAGATTCCGCCTTTTTTCGGGCTGTAATATCCTGAATGGACACAAGCACCCAGCGAAAATCCTGTTCGTGCCCCGGCATGACGCGGAAGTTCAATTGAATATCGATGGGTTCGCCATTGAGGGAATAATTGATGCCCTCGCGCTCGTATTCCAGTCGCCCATTCCACAAGTCGACAAGTTCTTCTGAAAAATGCTCGCTCATCCCATCGCGAAAGACATGGTCGAGATTTTGCAAGAGATGCTCTTTGGATGCTGCGCCGAACATGTCCAATGTTTTCTGGTTGACGTTGAGCACCTTGATCAGGCTCGCGCAATACAGCGCCGCATCGGGATGGACTTCGAGATAGCTTTTTAGATCGATCACCCCGTCTGCCCGCAGCATATCGAAATACGCCTTGATGGCACTGTAATCTTCCTCCCACAACGAGATCGGTGAGGCTTCGAACAGGGATTGGAATCTTCGTTCTGCCTGCCGCATTGCTGTGACATCCTCCACAGTGACCAACACACGCTCCCAGCTTTGCTCAAACTCCGGGAGGATGCGCCAGTGCAGGCGGATATTGATGGCATCGCCTTTCAAGGTGTAATTGAGTCCCTCGCCAGACCAACTGACATCCTCGTTCCAAAGCGCGAGCAGTTCAGCGCGGAAATGATGGCGCATGCCATCACGGAAGACCCGGTCAAGGTTTTCAAGCAATTCTTCCTTTGATCCCGCCGCGCACATGGAAACAGTTTTCTTGTTTACGTTCACCACTCTGATCTGCTGCATACATTCCAGAACAAAATCGGGATGCTGCGTCAGATAAGAATCCAGAGACACGATCCCCCGTCCCCTCAGTTCATCGAACATTTTTTTGATCTGGCTGAAGTCCTGCTCCCACAGGGAGATCGGGGCATATTCGAACAAGGTATTCAAGTACTCCTCATCACGGTGATATGGCATGACGCATCCTCTCAAAAAAGGATTTCCACGGCTGTACTTAATTATACCTGCCAGATAGTAGTCTATGCACCCTGCGTTGAGACGATCGGCAGTGCCTTCACCAAGCCCTTTTCCCTGAATTTTTCCACGTAGTCGCGCACCATCCAGTACTCCAGCCCCACTTTTTCGGCAATGTCGAAGATGGTGTGTTCACCCTCGAACATCATCATGATCTTTTCGATGGCGCGATTGAGCGCCCAATTCTCACGCCAGTCCACCCAGAGACCGTATCCGCTCAGAAAAATCGGACCTCGAAACGTGCGCCTCGGAATGTAGTTGCTGGCGTACATGCGGATGATCTCCTCGGCAACGTCCACGACCTCGGTTAGCAGGTCTTCGTGGATGATGTCGAGATTGTCGTCGCTGGTGTGATATTCCGGGTACGGGAAGCGGCTAAGCGAAATGCTGGGCACGTTCACCCCTGCCCCATTCAGGATGCGCTCATCGTTCGGCGCAACCTGGGCGAACGCGCCTTCACGGAATTCCTTGCCGCGTTTTGCGAGGACAGAGCGTGAGACACGGTCTAATAGATGATCGTCCTGTAAAGTTCTTTGCAATGCAAGTGAGTTTTGATTCCCGGTCGAGTCGAGGAACATCCCGCCGCGCAGATTGGGAATCAAATCCTCGTGATTAGCCAAATATGCTACGGTGCCGATGGTCTCCGCGCCGAACCAAAAACGGACGCTCATCGAACCGGCAGGCAGAGGATTCTCGGCCAGGCGCCGCGCAAGCTCGATCTCACAGACCACGCCGGAACCATCGTCATTGGCTTGATTCGGATGACAGGTGTGCGATTGAACAATGAACTCGCCCGCCTCGGGAACCTGCCCGCCTGACGGATGAAGCACTCCAATGCCTACGCGCAGCCCCTTATCTGGTGTTGTAACGAACTCCGAGCGGATGGCGGCATGATATTTTTTGTCTCGCGGCAGCTTGTCGAAGAGATCCTTCGGGAGGCAGAAGCCCCAATCGCGTTCGTAGTATTTGAATTCCCAGGGTATCGCCTGCGGACGTTTTTCGCTGAATCGCAAATGGGATACAAGTTCAACCCAAGTTAGAACCGTATCCACCGGCAGTGAATAGGAAATGATGTGCAGTGGATCATTCGCAAAGTCCACAATGCGTTCGCCATATTCGGTTTCGAGATAGGCTTCGTGGACAACGTAACGTTCAGGGACTTTCCAAGTCCACACTTGAGAGAGGGGCGCGAATGTTTCGGTGACATACTTCGCGGCATCCGGCATGTGAGAGCCAATGATGGCGAGCGTTTCATCCATGCCGTCTGAGTTGAGGGTGCGGTGAAGATGAAGAAATTCCGCGAGAAGAGACTTGAGGGAAGGATAAGGCTGGGTCATGAGAGTCCGTCAAAGGTCAGAAATGAGACGCGAAGTTTTATATCATCAAACGGCGGGAAAAGCGCAGCAGCAGGAAATATAATCCGGCAAAGACAGCGGCAAAGATCATCACATGCCAGCCGCCAGTGTACGCATCCCCCACTGCGAGGCGTGACAAGGTTGTGATCGGGGAGATATTCAACAGGGTGCTTATCCCAACCCCAGCCAGCAAGAGCAGCGAGTAAATGAACTGCGAGCGTTCACGGTCTTGCAGGAATGCCGCCCCAATTGCCGCGGATGTGGATGTGATGCCCGCGATGACCAGCGCCAGCAGGAGAATCCATGCTTTGTTCTGGACGTCGATGCCGTTCAATTGCAACAAGGTCAACCAGGCGGCGCATTGCAAAAAGGCGAGCAGAACCGCCGATACGATCTTTGCGCCGATCATGCCGCTGATGGTGAGCGGCGCAGAGAGCAGCGTTTGTAACGTTTTGCCTTCCACCTCTTCGGTGATCATATCAATGGACATGCTTCCGGCGACGAAAGCCGGGAAGAACATCAGCATAGGAATGAGCACCGAGTAAACGAACTCGAACGAAGTCGCTGGTTTGCCCTGCAAGCCTGTGTAGCGGACTTCGATGCCGCGTTCGGCACGCAGATAGTTTTCGTATTGCTTGAGCGGTTCCTGGATCACCATGCGGATGAGCGAACTGACGGTGTCTGAATCTGGCAAATACAATTTGACTTCGACCAACCCGTCTGCGTCCTGCGGTGTATCCACCAAGGCGAGCACTTCCCCGCCGTAAAAAGCGGACTGTGCCTCCGTCAGCGTGGGAAAGGTTGTGACGTTGAGTCCGCGTTCGGTCAGGAGAGAGGCGAGCGGGTCATCCGCTTTGCCGACCACGCCAATGCGAATCCCCGCCCCGCTGAAACGCAAAATGGTATCCGCATCGTAGAGCGAGAGCATGCCCAACAACAAGCCGGACGAAAACGACGCGATGAAGAGTTGGATCAGGATCGAGATGATGATGGTCCGGTCACGCAGGACGGAGCCGAGTTCTTTTTTGACAACCGCGAAAAATGGACCTATCACATTCCACCTCGCAGAACATACGCATTATAGAAAAAGTGAATCACCGTTCCGATCCCCAACGCCAACCAATAAGGGAATTTTAATTTTGCGCGCAGCAAAGTCACCAATGCCGTGAAGATAAAATGAGCCACCAATGGGATGAGCAGAAAAACGCCAGCACCGAACAACGCACCCGCGACATTCGCCTGCGACACGACACTGATCGAAACCAACAGCAGCAATTTTTCACCGATCAAAAATCCGAGCGCGGAGAGGAACGACAGCCAGAGAATTTCTCTCACCGACTTCACCACACCATGTTCCGCCAGCACAACGATGCCGACGGTCTTGACCACCTCTTCGATCAACGCCGAAGCGACCAACGTCGCGCCGAGGATCAAGCCCACCGGCAGGTTCGTAGCGAATGCCAGCATGACCACCTGCGCCATGTATACGGCCGGGATGACCAGCAGACTCCACAACGTCACCGCAAACCACGGCTTGGAATGCGCCATCATCAAATAGATGGCGTCGCCGATCTTGCGCGTGATGGGTTTGTAGCCCATCAAAAATTCCTCGTTCAACATGCGCGTCCCGGCGAACATCGCAAAGCCGAAGATCGCCGTCATCGGCAGGGAGGGCAATAAATATTCGCGCCAGCCGAACGGTTCGGCGCGATACATTTTCACAGCCAACGTCAGCGGCGAGATATACGCAAGGTCACTGCTGTTCGTGAACATCGCGGGGAAAACCAGATACGCCGTCGTCATCGTCGTCACCAGCATCGCAATGAACGTCGTATCTTTGAAGTTGCGATAGAACAGCGGCACCATCAAATAGATCGCGAAGATGAACAGCGTCGTCGGCGCGAAGATCATCAGCGCGAGCGGAATACTTCCCTTCGTCAGATACGCGATCAATATCGTCGTCGAAAGCGCGAAGACCGCATACGGCAGCATCTTGCCGAGGATGATCTGGAACGGCGTCACCGGCGCAGAGAGAAGGATCGTTAAGCGGCGGTTCGCTTTCTCATCCATGAAACTGCTCGTGAAGAAAATGCTGATGAACGTGATCGGCATGATGTAGATCAACGCGACAAGCACCTGGGTGAACGGGGCTGGCGGAGGAGTCAGCGAGGGAATGATGATCTCCTCCAGCTTGACGGTCTGCGGAGCGGCATCACCCGCATCATCCGTGACCGGGGGCTGGTCGGCGTTGAGGTAGTTGACTCCCACCCGCAGCGGGAACGCGTCGCCTTCCGCGAAGGAATTGCCGACGCGCACCAGTTCTTCCTTCTCCATGTATTGTTTGAGCGCGCGTTCCGCAAATTGTGACTTGTCATCTTCACGCGAAAAAACTTTGGCATCCACGATCAACACGTCGATGGATCTTTCTGCGAGAAGGCGTTGACCCTCTTCCTGTTCAACTTCAACAACGGAGAAGCGGCTGTCGTTGATCTCGGGCACGTCGCCCGAAACGCCAACGCGGTACAAGCCGTTACCGAGCGAGACCGTATCCCGCAATGAATACGCGGACAAGCCCAACACCGCCAACAGCAGGATGACCGCCACCGGGCTGGCTCCGCCGCCAAAACGTTTTCTCAAACGGGTAATTTCACGCCATGCAATGACAAGGATCTGGTTCATTCGATTCCACACTCGATGTTTTAGCAACACGGACTCCGCAAGTTCTACTTGCGGATCTCCTGTTGCGAAATTCCAGAAGTAGAACTTCTGGATTCCATTATTTTGTGAGATAAAATTGCGTCATGATACAACTCACAGACGTCACAAAGCGATACGATAATACTACAGTCGTTGACAAATTAAACTTACAAATCAATCAGGGTGAGATCGTCGGCATCATCGGTCACAACGGCGCCGGAAAAAGCACCACCATGAAAATGATCGCCGGGCTGATCGAACCCACATCGGGGGACGTGCGCGTGATGGGACAGGACATGGTGAGGCACAGCATCAAGGTCAAACAGCGCATCGGCTACCTGCCAGAGGAAAGTCCGCTGTACGAGGCGATGACCGCCCAGCAGTATCTGATGTTCTTCTCCGAGCTGTATCAAATGCCGCGTCAGAAGGCGCTCGGGCGCATTAACGGTCTGTTGGAGTCGCTCGATCTGGAGCAAAGCAACAAGCTGACCGGCGAATTCTCCAAAGGCATGAAGCGCAAGACCGCCATCGCGCGGACGCTGCTGCACGACCCGGAACTGCTGATCCTCGACGAACCCAACTCCGGGCTGGACCCGCTGACCTCGTTCTTCATCATCAACTATCTCAAAACGCTCAAGCGTGAAGGCAAGACCATCCTGCTCAGCGCGCACAACCTCTTCCACGTGGAAACCATCTGTGACCGGGTGGCGATCATCAAGAACGGCAAACTGCTGGTCTTCGACACGATGGACGCCATCCGCGGGCGGCTGGGCAAGCGCGAGTACCAGGTCATCTTCCACTCGGACGACAAGCTGGAGTACGAGCAGATCGGCGGCAATTACATCTTCCGCACGCACGACGTGGACGGCATCGCCCACATGCTCGAAACCGTCTCCGCCAAAGGCTGGACGCTGGTGGACCTATCCATGCGCGAATCGGCGTTGGAGGAGATCTACGTCAAGTTGATGACGGGGTGAAGGTATAATGCTGTTATGGGATCTACAAGGGTTTATCGCTACGAGGACTTTACAGCACGCTGTATAAACAGTAATTGGGCGGAGCTAGATGTTCCTGATTTGACACCAATCACTTGATAATGATGAAAATATTATGACTGCACAAGCATATCTGAATTCTACGGAACCGGCGTTACAGCATTTATTTGATGGGCTCAACGCCTATGACTCAACCAAATTGCCGTCTATCTCGCAGTATGTGGATGAAAATGGACTTTTCAAAATGAAAAAAGAGGAAAATGAGTCTTTTTTGAGGGCTTATGAAGACTCCTTTGCTCTTGAGTTTGCTCGCTCAACTTTAGCAGGTTCAATATTGCAGGTAGCTTACCTATGCTTGAAACAGTATTCACCTAGTCCAGAGGATTCCTCCATCTGTGATAAGTTCAATATTCAGCGCAACTCGTCTATCGAGAAGTTTTGTCGAGGTCGGCAAGTTCGCGGTATTCCAATCGGCTTGCTAATTTATGCTGGTCGCGTTCAATATAATCATTGGGAAGACGGCGAACCAAGTGGAGTTGTAGCAAAAACTGTATTCCGAGAATTGCTCAGTGCATACAGAGATGACCATACCTTCGATCTTGCGTATGACTTAAATTATCCAAGTACGCGACCAGTCTCCCATTACATAGTCAGATTGGAACTTCGTTGGCGCACTTACAACAATTATTTGTCCGATATGAAGAATTTGCTGTCAATAGAGTGATTGATCCAACCGCTCCGCCCAACACCGCATGCACCTGACGTGTGGGAGTCTGCGCGATTTAGGAGCATTTTTCTGGCTTCGAGTTTTTTCTGCTCCCAAATAGAATCCACGCCTGCCCACACGCAGGTATCCACTGTCGAAAACCTCTCATTCGAGATTTTCGACAGTCTCGGTAGGTAATAGTATTTTTTTCTATAAGTTTATGCCTTGCGTTTCGTAATTGGGTTGTGCAAATTTGGCATTAAATCTGTTTTCGTTAATGAAATGGGTAATTACGAAAGGGATAAGCCATGAAAAACATGTTTCACTCTCGCAATCTTTGGAAAGTTTTACTCATAGGATTCATACCAGGAATTATCGGGGCATGGATAAAAGAATATTCATGCTCAACTACCACGAATAACGTCACCCTCTGTTCAATCGGGGAGAGTGTTTCAACAATATTAATAATCCCATCATTCATCTGCTTTTTGATTTGGATTTTCTCAGGTTGGGCAGGTATTTATCTTCTATGGAAGAAGGGGTATTTTGCAAATAACAAGAGCTTAGGATGTATTGGTATCGCTTTGTTTCTGCTTATCGGATGGTGGTTAATTCTTATTGTTTTGGAATTGGTGTGCTTGGCAGGAGCATTTTTCTACTTATATGCAGGCAACAAGCCTTCAAAACCGCGTTGTCCCAAGTGTCTATCTTGGAATGAACTCGGAGCAACCAAATGTAAATTTTGTACTTCTGACATTCTCTCGGCGTGATCTAAAACATAAAATGAAATTGAGTTACACTTGCATAAATTACGAGTCTTCAAATTCACCTGCACCCAACACAGCGTGCATTTGACGTGTAGGATTCTGAGACATTTACAAGCATTTTTCCTCGGACTGTCACCGAGACAAGCTGGCTTCGGGTTTTTCCTGCTCCCAAGCATTGTCCACGCCCGCGCACACGCAGTTATCCCCAGGGTGCGTTGCGAAGAAGAAAATCGATCAAAAAGGAACTGTACGACCAGCACTAGCCCCGAAGGGGCTTGCATGTTCTGACCGAGGGTTGAGCGAAGCCCCCTGCGGGTCAGCCCAGCGATAAACGAGCAATTATCCTTATCCATCATTAACCTTACTATAGACTTTTTTGACAGTCTCGTTGGCTCGCTCGTGTATAATTATTAGTACTATGGCTAAAGTTGCAAAGACTCCCAAGAATAATGGTAAAAGTAGCGCGGGGCCTGATACAGCGATTAAGGTTGCCATTATCGTCTTAATCGGAACAGTAATAACAGCTATTTGTTCAAGTCCTATCATACTGGTTTTAATACAAAAAGCATCTCCGCCAACCGACTCTCCATCATCTACACCTACTAACTCTGCGCCTACCTCCAATCCTTCACCTACAGCAATACAAGCTACACCAACATATCCTGCTCAGGGTCAAAGATTATTCGGGCCGTCTTCAGGAATCTTATACAGCGCAAAAAACGGTTTTATTGAAATAAGTTCTGCGAATATGAATATTCATGATTTTATACTTGAGGTTAGGTTTTACAACCCGTATGATATTTCTGAAGGAATATGGGACTATGGCTTATTTTTTCACGATAATGGAGCCGACGGTTATTTTTTTAGCCTGGATGCTCGCTCAAATTGGGAAATTGATAGTCTTCTTAAGAACAAACACATTGATATTGTAGATAGGGGCAAGGTTATAAACATGAATGTTTCGTCCGGGGAATTTAACGATATACGCCTAACGGTCATAGACCAAACAGCTTCAGTATATGTAAATGACGAATTCGTTTCGAGAATAGAGTTGCCATACGATTTCGGAAATGGCAATATATCCGTAGGAATAGAATTTAATAGTAATCATGAGGTAGATAACAAGGAAGTACGTTTCGATGGTTTTACTATCTGGGCTGTGCAATAATTTCTATTAGTGTGATTTGCTCGCTTGGTTCGTGCCGCATAACCAAGCATCTCTAAAATCTTCGAGGAGTTTCTAATAAGGTACGCGGGCTAAGAATGTGTTCACCCGATTGGTGGGAGTCTGCGCGTTTTACAAGTATTTTTCCTCGGACTGTCACTGAGACAGGCTGGCTTCGAGCCGCTTCGCGTCCTGCTCCAAAGCATAGTCCACGCCTGGTTGCAGAGCCTGTCGAAACATGCCCACACGCAGAGCTTGTGCCCGGAAAGGGTATATCCCGTGAAGATCGTAATTGCAGATTAACAATTAAAATTAGCAATCCGCCCGTATTGGCGTCGCACGGGGATACCCTGACGGGCACGCGTTAACCCCCGCGCTAGTCCCACCAAGTCCGCTCAAGCGGACTAGCTGACTTCCAGTCGGCTTGGTAATGGTAGCAGGGACGTTTACGTCCGTGCGGACATGGCAGAAAATGTGCCTCGTTTTGCTAGAATAATTTGGAAAATTCCAATAAAGATAAAATGCCATAAAGAAAGGAATTTAGGTGAAGCATATGTCATTTCAAGCCTATTTAGATAAAGTTGAAGAAATCACGGGAAAAGCGCCCAAGGAGTTCGTTGCCGAAGCAAAGAAAAAGAACTTAACGTCCCATAAAGAGATTGTCGAGTGGCTTAAGGCGGATTATGGCTTAGGAACAGGACATGCGAGAGCTATTGCCCATGTAATCTTGCATGGTTCAGAATTTACAGTGAAGCAAACTACGGGAACTCATCGTGATACGTCTGGAACTCTCAACCTCGATGGTAAAAAAGTTTCGAAAAAGAGAATCACAAAAAAGAAACCTGCCTCATAGCTTAATCTCGTTTATTTTCCTTTCACCGGTAAAAAATATTCTCTTCTGGGTGAACGCGTTTGTAAAGAGTTCTCATTGAACAAGAAAGGATGAGCTGTATGCGCAAGGCGCTACTTTCCTTGCTATTGGCACTTCTAGCGATTTCACTTGCAGGGTGTTTGCCATCGTTTGACCCGGAAGCCGAGGAGCATTTCTACCAAGGAAT
>CAYJPO010000005.1:30747-86470 GCA_964372045.1 uncultured Anaerolinea sp. | reverse complement strand
TTGCTCCCGAGCAAAACCACCTCGACTTCAAGGTGACGGCAGGGGAAACGTACTCAAAACATTAGACAAAAAATCGCCGCATCGAGCGGCGATTTTGTTATTTACGGAACCATTGCTAACAGCGCTTCGGGGAACCAGAATGCTCCGTAGCCGAAAAATCCCACCAGGATCGAAGCTGCCAGAATAAAAACGCCGAACGCGATCAAAATCCTGTCGCGGGTCTGGTACGTCAACACATCCAACCAGGTGCGCGGACCCACGCCAAACGCGCGCAAGTCCATCGCGTCGATGATATCCTCGCTGCCCATGATGGCATGAATGGTGACCGGAACAAAAACCGGACCCAACTTCCGCACCTGAGCTATTAATCCGCCGCTGATCTTTTCGAGTTCATAGCCACGCGCCCGCTGGGCATCCATCGTCAATTGGAAATCACGCCCAAAAGTTGGGATGAAGCGCATGGTCAGGTCCATGGCGTAGGCGAATTTATCGGGCAGACCAATGCCCTTGAAGGTAATGCCATACAAGGCTGGATTCAAGGAATACGGGATCAGGATGGTCATGATGGCAATGCTCGAAACGCGGATCAACTGACTGAACGCAAAGAATGACCGTTCGATCGTGACCTTCAAGGTTGGCGTCCAACCAAGGATGGAAAACCCTGCCTTGAACTCGCGGAGCAAATGCTCCTCCCCATACAATTCCAAGCCGCCGCGCCCGGTGAGGAACGTCAATATCGCAAAGAAAAATACAAAGCCGACAATAAAAAGAAATGCGCGGCGGATCTCCTTCCATGTCACCCCTGAGGTGAGCAGGACGAACGCCGCGATCACAAAACACGGCAGGAGAAAGCGTACATCCCAAAAAGACAAGGTTGTGAACAAAAAGCATGCGTAGAATATCACCCACGCGCGCGGGTCAAAGGACTGGATGAAGGAATTTTCGCGTTTTCGATAACGCCAGGCGACAAGCATGGGAGGGTTCTACTTTCGAGGCGGCAGACGCACGAATGCGTCTGCCACCCAATACAAATTAAATTAGCGGCCCGACTGTCTCTGGACAGATGCGTAGGCAACCACCAGCATCGGCACCAGAATGGCGGCGAAGATCAAGTTCGGTCCGGCGGCGGGCAGGAACTGTCCGACGATGGTCGCGGCAAGGCTGAAGCCGTTGATGACGATATCCGAAAGGGCTGCGAAGAGCAGACCGAGGATATTGCCCAACATGCCCCAGGTGACCGCGGCAGCCACATCTTCATTGCTGCGGAAGAAGTAGCGCACACCGAAGATCAGCGCAAAACCAACCAGGGAGGCGATGCCAGCGAAGATCGAGATCTGCGCGTCACCAAAAACGCCGTTATCCACATCGAAGAACAGCATATTCGCCTGATCGCGATTCATGAAGAACAGCAGGGTGGTCAGAACGACCAACGCGGCGCTGATGTACAACACGGTGTCCATGCTCTTCTTCTTATCGGAGAACAGCATCCACATGCCGGAGATAAAACCGACCAGACCGTTGCCAATGCTCCACTGCGGAGAGAGACCGAAGCCGGTGAGCGCATCGCCGAACATATTTCCGACCGCGCCGGTGAAGAAACCGACCACAGGTCCGAAGGCGAAGCCAAAGAACATCGGGATTGCAATGGCTGGGCGCAGGGAGACCTGGCTAAGCGATGGCACGACGAACACGGTTCCGTTGAACAGCCAGGAGAACACGGCATATAACGCGGCGCCGATCGCCATCCAAACCACTTCACGGGTTCCGACTTCCCAGGCTTTGTTTTCCTTGGTGAAGAAATAGACCGCGAACGCGATCGCCACGCCGATCACCACGAACACGAAGCGCGAGACCACACTGGCTTGATCCACAGAGAAGTTGAACAACGCGCCTTCGGCAGGTTCCTGCGCGCCGAGGACGAACATGATCACACCGAACAAAGCCAGCAACACAACAAAAGCAATCAAAAGATTTGTGAGTTTCTTATCCATGTTTCTTCTCTCCTAGTTTACTTTTCCATCGCGCCATTTGAGCGGATGGAATTTATATATGCGCCAACGCCTCGGCTTTCATAAATCGCCCTGTCGCACCGAACCGCTCCAGGTTGAGAGCCAGCAGCGAGGTCGGTATGAGGCGGTTGGCTTTCAGGCGGACAAAGTCACGAAGCACGTCCTGCGGCGTTCCGTCCGCGATGATCTGCCCATCGTTCACCATCAGGATGCGGTTTGCATATATGACGGCAAGATCGACATCGTGAGTGATGAACAGGATGGATTGGAATGTCGGCATTTGCAGGATCGAATCCATGAAGCTCATGTAATTCTGGTAATCCTGCCCGGCGGTGGGTTCATCCATCACCAGGATCTTGGAACGCATGGCAAGGATCGCCGCAATGCTCACACGCTTTTGCTGTCCAAACGAGAGGGACAGCGGGGGGTCGTTCAGTTTTTCCGAAAGATTCACTATCTGTAGCGCCTCTTGCACCTCCTGTTCGATCTGTTCCTTTTTATGTTTCAAATTGGTTGGACCAAATGCCAGTTCATCATGCACTGTCGGCGCAAACAACATATGGCTCGGACTTTGAAACACATAACCCAGCGTTGCCGCGATCTCGGCAACGCTTGCTTCCCGCGTATCGCGTCCGTTGACGAGCACACTGCCGGATTTCGGCTTGAGCAGCCCGATGGCATGTTTTACGAAGGTCGTCTTGCCCGCACCATTCGGACCAAGCACTGCGATCACATCGCCGCGGTTGATGTCGAGGTTGATCCCCCGCAGGATCTCACGTTCCGCTTCATATCCGAATGCGACATCTTTAAACCTGACCAGTGCCTCTTTCTCCGAACCACCGCTTTCCGCGCCGGGAAGAACTCTGATCTTCGCCGGAGCCGGGTCGTGCTTTGCCCGCTCCACAATCTGGGGCGCAGGCAATTTCACTTCGCGGTAATTCACTACTTTAGATAACCCATCCACCGCCCCGAGGTAACGGATTTCGCCTTCGGTCATGAACATTACCCGATCGGGGTTGATGCGCAGAACATCTTCCACGCGATGCTCCACCATCAACACGGTCATGCCCTCATCGGCAAGCATTCGGACGGCATCGAGGGTATCCTGTGCCGAGGCGGGGTCGAGACTGGCTAGCGGCTCATCCAACATTAACAGGGATGGACGCATGGCAAGCACGCCTGCCAGTGCCACTTTTTGCTTTTCACCGCCGGACAGGTTGAAGGTTTCGCGGTCACGCAAATGGGAAATTTTCAGGAACGCCAGCGCTTCTTCAACGCGGCTGAAGATCTCAGCGCGATCCATGCCGAGGTTCTCAAGCCCAAAGGCAACCTCGGTCACAACTTTTGTGCCAAGGATCTGACGTTCAGGGTCCTGCAAAACGGTGCCAATTTTTTGGGAGATCTGCGAGAGTTTCCAATCTTTCACATCTTCGCCAAATACCATGACTCTCCCGCTCATCTCCCCTTTATAGGAGCGCGGAATCAAACCGTTGACGCATCGGATCAATGTGGTTTTTCCACAGCCGCTTGCGCCTGCGATCAAAAGGATCTCACCAGCTTTTGCAGTAAATGAAATATTGTGGATGGACGCTCCCTGTCGGGAGCGGTAACGAAAGGAAAGGTTGTCTACAACGAGGGGCAGGGTATCGGTCATTTCGATTCTATTATCAGTTCACAAAACAAGATTGTCAAGCAGACGTTTATTCTCCGATCACGTCGATCAATGCCTGATAACTGGCAGGGATGATATTCGGGGATGTGAACGATTCGGTGATGATGGACGGGTCCTTCATGCCATGACCTGTGCAAACGACCACGACTTTCTTGCCCTTCGCATCAAGCGACCCTTGGGCTGTTTCTGCGATCAAGCCCGCCAACCCCGCAGCGGATGCAGGCTCAACCCACACCCCTTCCGAAGCAAGGATGCGTTGCGCGTTCAATATTCGCGCATCGGAGACCGCGATGATCTTTCCATTCGATTCGTGCGCCGCATCCAATGCCTGCTCGCCGCGCGCCGGTTTGCCGATGCGAATCGCAGTCGCAACCGTCTCCGGCTTTTCGACAGGATGCCCCAGCACGAGCGGAGCGGCTCCCTCCGCCTGCACGCCCAGCACACGCGGAAGTCCCTTTTGATATTGCTTGAAGCCCGCCCAATACGAAGTAATATTGCCCGCATTGCCGACCGGCAGGCACAACCAATCCGGCGCGGATTCGAGCACATCGCAAATTTCGAATGCGGATGTCTTCTGTCCTTCGATGCGATATGGGTTGATGGAATTGACCAGCGCGATGGGCGTCTTCTGCGTGATCTCGACCACGAGCGTCAGCGCATCGTCGAACGATCCTTGAATTTGGATGACTTCCGCGCCGTAGGCAATTGCCCCCGCCAACTTCCCAACTGCTACCTTCCCCTCGGGGATCAGCACAATGGAACGCAAACCCGCGCGCGCGGCATACGCAGCTGCCGAAGCTGCCGTGTTGCCGGTGGAAGCACAGATGACGGCCTTTACCTCACGCCCAACCGCTTCACTGATGGCGGCGGTCATGCCACGGTCTTTGAAAGAACCGCTTGGATTCAAGCCTTCATATTTTACGAACAGGTCGCAGTTAAATTCCCGGCTGAGGCGCGGCATGGGAATTAATGGGGTATTTCCCTCTAGCAGAGAAATGGTCTGAGTGTGGGCAGGTAGATCGAGATACTGCCGGTAGCGATGGATCAAGCCCTGGTATGTCATATGAACTCCAAAAGTAACGCGACAATTATGTCGCGGATGAATAGTACGGAACGAGCCGATTATAATGTGCCACATGATAAAAATCCGAGTCCCCGCCACATCCGCCAACCTTGGACCTGGTTTTGATTGCATGGGTCTTGCACTAAATATCTGGAATGAGATCAGCTTCGAACCCGCCGAGAAAGTGACATACCAGGTCACCGGTGAAGGCGCTGAAAAATTCAACAAGGGAACGAAGAATTTGCTGACCAGGGCATACGCTGACCTGCATGAAATCTGCGGCAAGCCATTTCGCGGAGCGGAGATCCGGGCACACAATCAGATCCTCGTCAGCAGCGGACTCGGCTCCAGCGCGGCAGCAATTGTCGCTGGTCTGTTCGGCGCGAATGAAATGCTCGGCAAACCGCTCGGGGAGTGTGACCTGCTCAAGACCGCGACAGAGATGGAAGGTCATCCCGATAACGTCGCCCCGGCGCTGATGGGTGGATTGGTCGTCTCGGTCGTGACCCGCGACGAGATCATCACCAGGAGGTATGAGATTCCGCAGATGACATTGGTCATCGTCAAGCCGCTGGTGGAATGGCCCACAAAAATCGCACGCGCCGTATTACCCAAATCCGTTTCCCGCACAGATGCCATCCACAACATCGGACGCGCCGCCCTCGTAGTGGACGCGCTTCGCAACGCTGACCTGGAGCTGCTTCAAAAGGTCATGGAAGACCGCATCCATCAACCGTATCGGCTGCGTCACATTTCCGGCGGCGCGGCGGCGTACAAGGTCGCCCGTCAGTTCGGGGCGGCGGCGCTTTCGGGCGCGGGTCCATCCATCATCGTTTTCGTCCAGCCGGAACAGGCGGAAAAAGCAAAAGCTGAGATCCAGTCTGTGTACGAAGAACGCGGGATCGAAACCAGAGGGATCATCACCGCGCCGGGCAGTCTGGGCGTTCACCGTCTATAGAAACAAAAAGAGCGGACTCGAAATTCGAGAGCCCGCTCTTTCATTTACTGATTTCGGTTACTTCTTTTTACTCTTCGGTTTCGATGCCGCTTTCGCCGGTTTCTTTGGCTTTGCCGCATTTGTCGTCACGCCTGCGGGAACTGGCTGCAATTCGATCACTGGCTGCTTGTATGCGTCACGCAGATTGACCGGTTTGACATGCGAATCGCGCACGCGGATGTTGATCATCTCCACGAAGACCGAGAAACCCATTGCAAAGTAGACATATCCCTTCGGGATATGCTGGTGCAAACCTTCCACGACCAGCGTAAAGCCGATCAAAAGCAGGAAGCTGAGTGCAAGGATCTTGATGGTGGGATGTTTCTCGACAAATCCGCCGATGGGACCCGCCGTGAAAACCATCACACCCGCAGCAATAATAACGGCAATGACCATGATCTCGATATGGTCCACCATGCCTACCGCCGTGATGACCGAGTCGAGCGAGAAGACGATATCCAGCAGCATGATCTGGATGATGACGCTCGTGAACGTGGCAGCGACCTTCGCGGAGGCAGCCCCTTCCTTGCCTTCGAGCTTATCGTGAATTTCGTGTGTACTCTTCCACAAAAGGAATAGGCCGCCCGCCAGCAGGATCAGATCACGACCTGAAATACCGATCTCCTCCCCACCCAACCAGGGAATGTGGAAGAGCGGTTCTTCGAGGCTGATGATCCACGAGAGGGAAAGTAAAAGTAAAACACGGGTGATGACCGCCAGCATGATGCCGGTCGTACGGGCACGCTGCTGATCTTGCGGGGGCAGCTTGCCGGAAAGAATTGAAATGAAGATCACATTGTCAACACCGAGCACGAGTTCAAGTGCCACGAGCGTGACCAATGCGATCCATGTCTCGGGTTGTGAGATCCAGCTAAAGTCCACAGTGATTGCTCCTGAAAATAGATTGGCGCAATTTTACCAAATTCGATAAAAAACCCGGAGGTCTGGGGAACCTCCGAGTTTAGAAGTTAATTTCCCTTACTTGATCTTGAACATCTGGGTCAATTTCATCGCCAGGTTCAGGTCGCCAGCCAGTTTCAATTTCCCCTCCATGAACGCCTTCATCCCATCGATCTCGCCGGTGAAGATCTTGACGTAGTCAGCCGAGTCGGCGGTGAGGGTCATCTTCGGGGAGGCGTGCGTCCCCTTGGCAACTTCGCATTTTCCATCTTTGATGGTCGCATACCATTCGCCGGGTTCTTCACCGGTGAATTTGAACTGAATGGTGGCATCCAATCCCGCTGCTTTTTCGGGTATGAATGCGCCGGGCATCTTGGACATGAGGGTTTCGATTGTGAGAGCCATTGGTTAGTTTCCTTTTTTATATTAGTTGGGGCACAGCGAGTTTTCACCACATCCAAATCAGTGAAGGAAGCGCTGTGCCCTTACATTTTACTGAAGGTTTTCAAAGATCGCCGCGGCGCCCATACCGCCGCCGATACACATGGTAACCATACCATATTTTGATTTGCGGCGACCCATTTCGTAGAGGAGTTGGGTGGTGAGTTTGGCTCCGGTACAGCCAAGCGGATGTCCGAGCGCGATCGCGCCGCCGTTGACGTTGATCTTGTCCGGGTTCATTTCGAGGGTTTGAATCACAGCCAGAGACTGGGCGGCAAAGGCTTCATTCAACTCGAAGAGGTCAATATCGTTCATGGACATCCCGGCAGTCTTCAAGACCTTCGGAATGGCGGCTACGGGACCGATGCCCATCAACTCGGGCGCGACCCCACCCACGGCGAAGGCGACGAAGCGTGCCAACGGTGTGAGTCCAAGTTGGGCGGCTTTGTCCGCAGACATGACCATCACCGCCGAAGCGCCATCGGACATCTGCGAGGAATTTCCAGCGGTAACCATGCCGCCTTCTTTGAAGGCAGGCTTGAGTTTGGCGAGCCCTTCAATGGTCGAGTCGCCGCGTGGACCTTCATCGCGCTTGACGGTGAAATTCCTCTTGACGATTTTTCCATCCACGTATTCGTTGACTTCCACATCCAGCGCAACGAGTTCGGGGTCAAACCGACCAGACTCAACCGCGTTGGCAGCTTTCTGGTTGCTCTTGACCGAGAATTCGTCCTGCTGCTCACGGGTGATGCCGTAGCGGGCGGCAACGTTTTCCGCGGTCAGCCCCATGTTGGTGTAATATTGCGGCAATTCCATCGCGAACTGCGGATTGGGCGAAAATTTATAGCCCATCATCGGCACCATTGACATGGACTCGACGCCCGCGCCAATGCCAATTTCAATATCTCCAGCTTTGATGGCGTGCGCCACATGCGCGATGGATTGAACGCCGGATGAGCAATAACGGTTGATCGTCTCCGCAGGGACAGTATCCGGCAGACCTGCGCGGATCGAAATCGTGCGAGCCACATTCATGCCCTGCTCGCCCTCGGGGAAGGCGCAGCCGAAGACCACATCTTCGATCTGAGCGGGGTCAAGATTCGGCGTGCGGTTCAGCAATTCCTTGATGACCGCCGCGCCCATTTCATCGGGACGAACCGTTGCCATGCCACCACGCTTGGCTTTGCCAATGGGCGTGCGGACGGCGGATACGATTACGGCTTCTTTTGTTGTCATAGATAATCTCCTTATCAGAGAGTCAAAGGTCGAAGGTCACAGGTCAAACGACTTTCGACTTTTGACCTTCGACTAGTTTCGCAACGGTTTTCCACTCTGCAACAACGACCACATCCTCGCCTGAGTCTTCTCCTCACCACAAAGCGATAAGAAGGCTTCGCGTTCGAGATCGAGAATGTACTGCTCGCTCACCCAGGTCGGCTTGGTGATGTCACCGCCTGCGATGATGTGCGCCAGTTTGGTGGCAATGTGCGCGTCATATTCCGTGATGAAGTGACCTTCCTTGAACGCCCATGCGCCGATCTTCATCGCGCCGAACATATCTCGTCCCGCCGCGTAGATGAGTTCCGGCGTCGGAGGACGATATCCAGACGCGACCAGATGTAGCGCTTCTTTCTTCGCTTCGGTCAGCAGGTGGTCACGGTTGGCGATGATGCGATCCTGCGGATTTAAAATTCCCATGCCGCGCGCTTCCTCTGCAGAGGTGGCAACCTTCGCCTGACCAATTTGCAGGAACGCCTTCTGTAAGAACGGAAACACTTCCGCACCTTCAACACGCATGGCGGGATTGATAATGCGGCGCATATATTCCTTCGTGCCCGCACCTGCCGGGATGACGCCCGCGCCGAGTTCCACCAAGCCGATGTATGTCTCAGCCGCCGCCACCACGCGCGAAGCGTGCATGGTCACTTCACAACCGCCGCCGAGGGCAAGTCCAGCCGGAGCAACAACCACTGGCTTGGGCGAATAGCGCATCCGCATATTCATGCCCTGTAGACGATTTATCGCGCCATCAAGTTGATCCCACAAGCCTTGCTGAGCCGCGACCACGACCATGAACAGGTTCGCGCCTGCGCTGAAGTTATCCGCTTCACTGCCGACGACCAAACCGTCGAAATCGGTTTCGAGTTTATCCAACGCCTCAGACGTGATCGCAAAAATATCGTCGTCGAGCGCGTTCATTTTGGTATGGAATTCCACCAAGCCCACGCCGTCACCGATGTCAAACAACGTCGCGCCTGCGTTCTTGCTGACTTCCTTCTTCGTGCCACGGAAATCCTTCAGGAACACAAAGCCTTCGGGTTGCTTGAACTTGACATACTTTTTCTTGGCAACGTCATATGCGCTAACCTTATTGCCGTTCTTGTATTGATAGAACGTCTCGCAATCGTTCTTCAACATCTCTTCCACCCATTTTGCAGCCGGGTAACCTGCCTTCTTCATGCGCTTGACCGTCTCCGCGACGCCGAGCATGTCCCAAATCTCGAACGGACCCGCTTCATGCATAAAGCCCCAGCAGATGGCGTCATCGATCGGCTTGGCGGTATCTGCCACTTCGGGGATGATGGACGAGACGTATTGGAAACTTTGATACGTGAGCGCCTTGACGAGTTGCGCCGCCTTGTCATCCGCATCCAACATGACCTTGAGCCGGTCACCCAAACCCTCGACATCTTTCGCCGCCTTGACCGAGTCGAAGCGCGGCTTGCCCGCCGGGACATGCTCCAGCGTGTTCAGATCCAGCGAGTAGAACTGCTTCTTTCCTTCCGCATCACGGACTTCCTTGTAGAAACCGACTTTGGTCTTGTTGCCGAGCCACTTGCGCTCCATCAACGTGTCCATCAGTTTCTTCGGCTTTTCGGCGGCGAGATATTTCTGCCCGAGTTTGTCATGCGGGATCAACGGAGCAAGGTTTGCGCCAACGTGATGCCAAACATCCACACCGACCAGATCGATCAGGCGGAAGGTCGCAGTCTTCGGGCGGCCGATCAACGGACCCGTGACCGAGTCCACTTCATCCACGGTATAACCATTTTCGAGAATGAAGTCCATCGCGAACGCGCCAGTTCCAAATGCCACGCGGTTGCCGATGAAGTTCGGTGTGTCTTTGCAAAGCACGATGCCTTTGCCCAGTTTGAACTCACCAAAATGGACAAAGAATTCGGTGACATCTTTTGAGGTGTCCGCCGTCGGGATGATCTCCAGCAGTTTCAAATAGCGCGGCGGATTGAAGAAGTGTGTCCCGAGGAAATGCTGTTTGAATCCATTCGAGAGGCCTTCAGCGATATCCTTGACAGGGATCCCAGACGTGTTCGTGGACACGATGGCGGTCGGTTTGCGGATCGCATCGATGCGCGCCATCAAGTCCTGCTTGATCTTGAGATTCTCGACGATGGCTTCACAGACCCAGTCCGCTTCGGCGATGACATTGAAATCATCTTCGAGGTTGCCGAGCTTTACCAAGGTCTGCAAATCCGACGACATCAGGTTGGCGGGACGAGCCTTGATACAGCGATCCCAACCTTCCTTGACGATCTTATTCTTGTCCGGCGAATCTTTCGGGGCAATATCGAGCAGCGTGCAAGGCACACCGACATTTGCCAGATGTGCCGCAATTGACGCACCCATTGTCCCAGAGCCGATGACGACTGCTTTGTGGATGTTGTATTTCATAGGTTTCTCCTGTCCGTGCCACGTGCTTCGGTGTTCCTGTGTCACGTGACACAGTAACACCGAAGCACTGAATCACATTACCTCAACTCCGCACCCGAATAACCCAGCACCTGTCGCGCCACAACCAGGCGGTTGATCTGACCCGTCCCTTCGTAAATGTCGGTGATCTTCGCATCCCGGAACCATTTTTCAAGCAGGAACTCGCGGCTGTAGCCGAGCGGACCGAGAATCTCCACCGCCTTCTGTGTGACCTTGGTGGTGACATCGCCAGCCTTGACCTTGCTCATCGAAGACTCGAGCGCGTTCGATTTTTTATTATCCGCCATCCAGACCGCCTTCAACACCATCAACCATGCCGAACGCAGTTGAATGTCCATGTCGATGACATCTTTTTCGATGGAGGTCAGTTTCTGACGCGGCAATCCATAGCGGATCTGGACGCCGTTCTCCTTGAGCTTCTCTTTCAGGAATTCGAGCGCGGCGCGCGCCACACCGAGACCGGATGCCGCCACGAGCGGACGGGTCGCATCGAAGGTTGCCATCGCGCCTTTGAAGCCGGTGGTCGTCTTTTCAACAGTGGGACTGCCAAGTAAATTCTCGAACGGCACACGCGCATCCACCAGCGAGATCGAAGCCGTATCACTGGCGCGGATGCCGAGTTTATGTTCGAGTTTAGTAACCTTCACACCGGGCGTGCCACCCTCGACGACGAACGCACGCATCCCCGCGCGTCCAGCAGACGGGTCAATGCTCGCCCACACCACGATAAAGCCCTTGCCGAGTTTTTCATATTCGGTGAAGGACTTGTCACCCGCGGTGACGAAGATCTTCTCACCGTTGATGATCCACTCGTTGGTCTTTTCATCCAAAATGGCGCGCGCACGGATCGCAGACGTATCGGAACCTGCGCCGGGTTCGGTCATGCACATCGCGGCGAAAGTCGGTTTTTCGTCGTTGAAGCGGGCGAGGAACTTGGCTTTCTGCTCCGGCGTACCTGCCGCCTGAACCGCCGCCGCGCCGAGTCCGCCGCCAGGTGTGACAAGGTAATACCCCACATCTCCCCAGGCAAGCATTTCGATCTGAGCCGCAAGCCTTTGATACCCGATGGGCGGACGTTTTTCCGCGCCTTCCTTCGGTTTCTCTTCCACTGGGGCAAGCCCGCCTGCGCCGCCCATCGAACGCATGGCAGTGTGCATGAATTCAATGTAATCCCATGGGATGGCGTGTTCGTTCTCGTCCATTTCGCGCGAGGTACTGCGCATCATATTTTCAGCAACCGATTGCAGAACAGTATTCATCTGCGCAATCGGTTTGGGGGTTTCGAAGTCAATGGTCATAATTTGTTCTCCTGGTATTCGTCATTGCGAGGAGGGCGTTCTTCCCGACGAAGCAATCTCATTTTCCAAGAACGAGATTGCTTCGGGCTTGTCGCCCTCGCAATGACGGATTAGATTATTACCAATCCCAACAGCGATGCAAATCCGCGTCCGTTGCGCATGAGCAATTCGACCGGGTTCTCGCGGATGTAACCGTGTCCGCCGTAGATCTGCACGCCGCGATCCGTAACCATCATCGCCATGTCAGCGGCGCCGGTCTGGGCGAGATAAGCGGACACACAGGAATCTTCCTTATTGTTGTCGAGCTTCCACGCGGCTTCCCAGGTCAGCAGGCGGATGCCTTCCATTTCGGTCGCAATTTCGGCAAGGAAGAAAGCGATGGCTTGCTTCTGGGCGATCTTCACGCCGAAGGCGTCGCGCTCTTTGGCGTAACTCTTTGCGTATTCAAAGGAGGAACGCGCAACGCCCACAGCGGCTGCGGCGGAGGCAACTCTCATCGCAGACAGGATCAGCTCAAAGTCGTGACCGGAAGCGCCGCCGAGTCGGCTGGCGGAGACATTCTCCAATTTGACACGGTACATCGGCAGGGCATTCAATCCCATCAACTTCTCGCGTTCATCGGAGATGGATAAACCCGCGCTTCCTTTTGTGACGATGAAGCCTTGAGTGACCCCATTGAGATTTGCATATACGATGAGCGCTTCGGCATCCTTCGCAAACGGCACAAAAATTTTCTCGCCATTGAGGACGTATTTATCGCCATCTGCTTTGGCAGTCGTCTTGAGCGCCTTAGGGTCGAAGTCGAAACTCATTTCCATGAGCGCACCGGTGTAGGGAGCCCAATCGCCGCCGACGATCTTGGGAAGGTATTCCTGCTTCTGCTCTTCGCTGCCACCGAGTAGTACCGGCGTGGCAAACAGCGACGGCGCGAGCACAGCCAATGCCCCGGCAAGATCGCCATACGCCATCTCTTCGAGCGCGAGCACACCGGTGACGGCGCTGCGTTCACCGAAGCCGCCATACGCTTCCGGCGTGGACGCCTGCAAAAAGCCGAGTTCCCAACCCTTGCTAACAAGTTTCTTCGGCAGCTCATGAGTTTCCTCGGCATCGTGCGCGGCGGGACGCAGGTCATTCTCGGCATACTTCCCCACCGCATCGATCAACATCTGTTGTTCTTCATTGGGTTCGAACGAATACATGTGTCTTCACTCCTTTTGATGGAGTAAACAGGTATATAAGTAAACATGTACATCCATAACTTGCCGACTTGTTTACCTGTTTACAGAACTCACTTCAACATCCCCTTCAACACAAAATCGGAATACTCGTCTGCGATCTGCTCGATGGATTTCCCTCCTTCAGGGTAATACCAGGTGAGCGTCCAATTCATCACACCCATCAGGGCGCGGACGGCAAGCCCCGTGTCTTTTAGATCAAAAACCTTGGACTTGACCCCCTCATTAAGCACATCCCGCCACAGCGCCTCGAACGTATCACGTTGAGGGACATGGCGGGCATGGGATTTCTTATCGAGCGAGCGATGTTCGAAAAGCAGAACAGCGGTCAGGTCGGCGTTGTCGGCTAGGGCGGATAAATATCCGCGGATCATAAGGCGAAGTTTTTGGTCTGCGGGAAGGGATTGGGCGGCGATGACAGAGATGTGCTCGGTCAGCATGATGAGCGCGCGGTCGAGCAGGGCAAGCAAAATTTCCTGCTTGGACGTGACGTGATGATACAGGCTGGCTTTTTGTACATTCACCGCCGCGGCAATATCGGACATGGACGCGCCATGATAGCCCTTTTGCCTGAACACCTGCGCCGCCGCATCAAGTACATCTTCTCGGGTCATTTGGCTCCTTCCCTACCGAACGGTAGGTAGGGAGAGTGTACTACCGTAGGCGGGGAGAGTCAAGATTTCTTTGGCAAAAATTATTGACCCTTGTCTGACAACTATTGTAATAATTTGCCTTATAGAATTTGCCGTAGGGTAGCATCCGTAATAATTTGTGTAGTAAGTATGTCTACAATCCATATTTTCCACCAGGAGCTGAGATATGAAATATTTCGTTACAGGTGCAACAGGGTTTGTCGGCGGCGTGTTGGCAAAAAAGTTGCGAGAAGCAGGACATGAAGTGAATGCCTCTATCCGCTCGCCGGAGAAAGCGCAGGACTTACATACCCTCGGTGTGAAATTATTCAAAGGTGACGTGACCGACAAAAAGTCCATGCGCGCAGCGATGAGCGGCGTGGATGGCGTTTATCATGTGGCGGGCTGGTACAAGGTCGGCGCGAAAGACAAGAGCGGCGGCGTGCAGGTCAACATCAACGGCACGCGCAATGTCCTGGAATTGATGCAGGAATTGAAAATTCCCAAAGGCGTATACACCAGCACACTGGCGGTCAATTCGGATACAAAAGGAAAACTGGTGAACGAGACCTATCACTTCACCGGTCAGCACCTCAGCGAATACGACCGCACCAAAGCCGCTGCGCATGACCTCGCCAAAGAATTCATTGCCGAAGGGCTGCCATTGGTCATCGTCCAGCCGGGGATGATCTACGGACCGGGCGATACCTCCGGCTTGCGCCAAAACCTGCACGAATTATTCAAAGGCAGATTGCCTGCGCTCCCCGGCAAGACGACCATGTGCTGGGCGCATGTGGACGATATTGTCGACGGGCACATCCTAGCGATGGAAAAAGGAAAGATCGGCGAAAGCTACAACATCTGCGGCGAACCTTATAAACTTCATGAGGTGTTCAAACTTGCCGCAAAAACGGCTGGCGTCCGCGCACCGATGGCTGCGCCCGATGGGCTTATGAAATTGATGTCAGTATTGGTAACGCCGCTTGATATGCTCATGCCGGACTCGTACACATCTGAAGGCTTGCGGGAAATTTCGGGCACCACCTACACCGCCGATAATTCCAAAGCCAAACGCGAACTTGGCTTCAACCCGCGTCCGGTCAGCGAAGGATGGGTAGAAACAGTCAGGCACGAAATGAAACTACTGGGAATGTAAACGGGCTCCAGAAGTTCACCTTCCGGGGAACCACGAGCAAATCTTTCAGACAGAAACCCCCGAAATTTGTTCCGAAAACTACTGTAATTTCATCGTTAATCCTTTATAATTAATGCATGGCACTCCCCCAACCCGAACAACAAACCCCGCCTCCGCCGCAGATGACACCCGAACAATTGGCAGAACTACGCGAACAGGAACGCCGTCAAAAACAGATCCTGACCGGCGTCATCGTCGGCATTGTCCTCCTGGTCGCGCTCTTGGGTGTGGCAATTTACTTCCTCCTGCAACCCGCAACCCCCACAGACAAGATCCGCGATGTCTTCATCATCGTCGTAGCACTCGAAACGCTGGTCATCGGCGTCGCGCTGATCGTGCTTGTGATTCAACTCGCCAGCCTTATCAACCTGCTGCAGAACGAAGTCCGACCCATCCTGCAAGCCACCACTGAAACCGTCAACTCCCTGCGCGGTACAGCAGAATTCCTGGGTGAGAACGTCGTCGAGCCGGTCATCAAACTGAACGGCTACCTGGCTGGACTAAAGCGTATGTTAGAATTGCTTGGAGTCAAGCAAAAGTAAATATAAGTTGATGGACTTGCAAAAGGAAACCGTCAACCCGAGCCAATTCAAAAAACAAAAGGAGATCAATCATGTCTGATCGTGATGAATTTGGAGCCTTTCTCGTAGGATTTGTTGTCGGCGGTCTTACCGGCGCTGTGGTCGCCCTGCTCTTTGCACCGCAGTCCGGCGAAGAAACCCGCGCATTGATCAAGGATAAATCCATTGAACTGCGCGACCGCGCCGCCCACACTGCCGAAGAAGCGCTTGCCCGCGCCGAAGCCGCAGCCGCCGAAGCCCGTCAACGCGCTGACGAACTCGCCAAGGTCGCCAAGGAACGCGCCGCCGAACTCGCGCATGAAGTTCGTGAACGCGGCACCAGCATCGCCAATGAAGTCCGCGAACGCGGCAAGGGCGCTCTCGAAGCCGTCCGCAAGACGAAGAAAGACGGCGGCGAAGCAACCCCCGTCTAACACAGCAATGCCCACGAGGGTTTGACCGACAAGTCAAACCCTCCTTTTTATTTATGAAACTCATGCGCCGCTTCATGCGGCTTTTCTACAACCTGCTCTACCACCCATTTGCCTTCACCTACGACCTGGTCGCGTGGTTCGTCTCCTTCGGGAAGTGGAAAGACTGGGTCTTCAGCGTGGTGCCACACCTCAAAGGGACACTCATCCTCGAGCTGGGTCATGGTCCCGGTCACTTGCAGCGCCTCTTACTGGACCGGGAACTGATCCCCGTTGCCATAGATGAATCCACGCAGATGGGGGCTCTCGCAAAGCGCCGCCTCGGCGCGAGTCAAAAACTCACACGCGGCCTGACCCAAGCCCTGCCCTACGCCAGCGAAACGTTCGACAGCATCGTCTCCACCTTCCCATCGGAATACATCTTCGACCCAGACACGCTTTCAGAAGCCAAACGGACACTGCGCAAAGACGGAGTGTTCATCGTCATGCCGGGGGCACTGCCTCGCAATAAATTTCTAAAATGGCTCTACAAAGTCACCGGCGAAAGCCCGGAGGCGATCACCGATGCCCTCATCGAAAGATCCACGAAGCCATTCATCAAGGCTGGCTTTCAAACCGAAGTGAGGACCAACGACAGCTCGCTGAACGCAACACTTCTCATCATTGTCGCAACAAAGGGAGGTCAAAACTAAAATCGATTTGCTCAAATTTCTCCCTCCTACACTTTAGCCGTGAAGATCGAATCATTATCTTAGACATACACCAAAAAGGAGAAAAAAATGGAAATCCAGCAGCAAACCCTCAAGAAAGAATCACTCGGAAATCGGGCGTTCAAAGTGATCGGCATTCTTTTTTTTATTTTTGCCTGTTTATCTTTTCTCACGGCAGTTGCGCTCGACCTGATCGGAGAAAAAACCACCGGAAAAGTATCCAATGTTGCGGTCGGCTGCTCTCCCGGTAAATCCTGTTGGACCGGGAAAGTGGACTTTACCACCACCGAAGGCGAGGAAGTTTCGTTCTACCCGCTCACCCTGCCCATGCTTTTTGACCTCGACCCCTTCCTGAGCGGTAGACCGTATGAAGAGTATGGGAATTATCAGGTGCGGTATTTTGAAGCCGTTCCGCAGATCGCAAAAGTAAAACTTGCATTTTTTCTCGAATACAGCTCGCACCTTTTCGAGGTATGCTTGGGTGGTTTCCTGCTTGTGATCGGGTCGGCATTTTCAGCATCCGGGAAACCGCATAAACCCATCGTCATTGACCTGAGCAAAGGGAGAAACAATATCAAGTAAAATCAGCGTCTATATTTTTAGGAGAAAGAATATGTTAAGAAAATTACGTGAACCCGTTAATAGTCTCACCCATTGGGGCGGAGCGATCCTGGCACTCATCGGTTTGATCGCACTGCTGATCGTCGGCTGGAGCACGCCTGCCAAGATCATCTCGCTTGCCATCTATGGCGCGAGCCTCATCTTTTTGTTTTCCGCGAGCGCCACCTATCACATGGTGATCGTCAAAGATAAGGCGCTGGAGATCTTCCGCAAGGTGGACCATTCTGCCATCTTCGTCCTCATCGCCGGGACATACACCCCGTTCTGCATCAACGTCTTCGATGGCTTCTGGAAGTGGGGCATGTTGAGCATCATTTGGGGATTGGCAGTCATTGGCATTGTCGTCAAGGTCTTCTACATCGGCGCGCCGCGCTGGCTTAACACGGTCATCTACCTGTTCATGGGCTGGCTGTGCGTCGCCGCCAGTGGACAATTACTGGCTGCCCTGCCTGTCTGGGTCTTCGCCTGGCTCATCACCGGCGGCGTCATTTACTCGCTCGGCGCCATCGTCTACGCGACCAAGATCTTCAATTTCAAACCAGGTGTGTTCGGCTTTCATGAAGTCTGGCACATCTTCGTCCTGCTCGCCGCCGCCGCCCATTTTGTAGCGGTGATGGGAGTTGCGCTGTAAAATAACCATCGAATGTGGATGGTAGACCGTGAGTTTATCGTCCATCTTATACAAAGGAGCTTACATTATGTTCTTCGGTTTTGACCTCAAAGAACTTTTCATGTTCCCGTTCAAGGATGAACAGGCGCGCAAGTACCTGCTCATCGGCGGGTTGATCGCCATCTCCGGATTTTTCATCCCCCTCCTGCCATATCTCGTCCTGCTCGGGTACGCCGCCCAAATTTCGAAGCAGGTCTTGAAAGGCGAAGCGCCGCACATGATTCCCTGGGAAGATTGGGGCGGTATGCTCAAGGACGGTCTGAAATTAGTAGGCATCCGTATCATCTATTCGCTGCCGATCCTAATTATCGCGATGCCAATTTTCCTGGCCAGTTTTGCCATGCCGTTCATCGCCGAGGGCATGAACAGCAGCGATGCGGAAAACCTGATCGCCTTGTTCACCATTATCATGGTGGCAGGAATGTGTCTCGTCATTCCGATCTCGATCCCGCTGATCGTCATCATCCCTGCCGCGGAAATGCATGTCATCGAAAAGGATGATTTCGCCGCCGGGCTGCGCTTCAAGGAATGGTGGCAAATCTTGCGTGCCAACCTGGGCGGGTTTATCGCCGCCTTTGGTATTTACTGGGTTGTCTCAATGATCTTGTCGTTCGCGATGCAGATCCTGATGATGACGCTCATCCTCGCCTGTTTGCTGTTCATCCTTATCCCCGCCATGACGATCTATCTACTCCTCATCATGTACACGACCACTGCCGTCGCCTACCGCGATGGACGTGAAAAGCTCAACGCGCCGCCGCTTGTAGAAGCGGGCGCATAAAAAAGATCGGCTGGCTCAAAATAGACTGCCGGTCTTTTTTACCGAATGATCTGGAATAGATTACTGTAATCGTCCGTCCACAAGCGGACGGTGCCGTATGAATCATCCAACGGGACAGCGCGCGCCTGGAGCTCGGGGATCTGCAGGCTTTCAGGGTTCGAGCTGAGGATCACAAATCGCGACGGATAGGAATCCAGCGCGTCATCCCCGGGGGTATCCACCACCAGACCGGTGAGACCGAACTCCTGAGCCAAACCATACAGAACGGGACGCAGGTCGATGTGGCGGTTGGAGATGTGTGCAATGAGGATGCCATCGGGGGTCATGTGTTGGAGATAGATGGCGAAGGCTTCCCTAGTGATCAAATGAGTGGGGATCGCGTCACTGCTGAACGTGTCCAATATCAAGACATCGAAGTTCTGTAGCTGCCCCTCTGCCAGTTCGCGTTCCAATGCCAGACGTGCATCGTCTGTGACCACGGTCAGGTCGGCGGGGCTATCTGCCAGGAAGGAAAAGTACCCGCCCTTGCCCTCGGCGTATTCCACCACTGCCGGGTTGATCTCATAATAGCGGACGACATCGCCCTCCCCTGCATAGGTTGCCATCATGCCAATTCCCAAACCGAGCACACCCATACGCATTCCGTTCCCATGCTTGGGGTGATTCATCAGCACCAGCCCCAAGCCGCTGTTTCTTGTAAAGTGGATGGAAGGCTCATCCCGCCATTCGGGGGCGAGATATTGGACTCCATGTATGGTCACACCGTGGACCATCAAATAGCCATCGCCGCGCCCGCTGGCTGAACTCCACTCTTTCACGCGGATCAGCCCGTAGAAATTCCGCACCGCCACCAGCGCATCGGAGTACGGATTGAACCCGACCATGATTGCGATCGTGCCCACCACAAAGGCAGCCCACAAGATCGCCGAACGGACCTGCGGAAGGTTCCAGCGCGGCAGAAGTGATACGATCAGGATGATGAACGTCAACAGCCACGCGAGGTAGAACTCCCAATAGCCAGTGAAGATGAACGGCGCAATTAAATTGACGAAGATACCGCCCAGCGCGCCGCCCACGGAGACCATCACATAGAACGTTGTCAGATATTTGGACGATGGGCGCAGCATGTACAGTTCCCCGTGCGCGATCATGCACGCCAGGAACAACAACGCACTGTAGGCAGCGATCTGAATAAAGATATTCAACGTGTCTGCCCGCTGCAGCACGAACAAGACTGCCAGGCTCGCCACGGCAAACAATAAAGCATACAGCCGTCTTTGGATCCACGGACCATCTGAAAAGGTCAGGATGAACGAAAGCAGATAGAGCGCCAGCGGCAGGATCCACAAGAACGGAATGACCGCCACTTCCTGCGTGATCTGATTCGTCACCGCCAACAGGAAGACCGACGCCACAGCGCCGAGGATCGCCCACAATCCCATCATCGCCAGCGACGGTTTTTCAGCGGTCGCATCAGCAGTTTCAACAACTTCGGCAGGACGCTGTTTGCCTTGAGCATTCAGCCCCACCCAACCGACCAGAACCGCAAAGACCAGAAAGCCGCCAGCCCATGTCCAACCCTGGGCGCGCAGAGAGAGCCACGGCTCGATCACCAGCGGATATGCCAGCAATCCCAACAGCGAGCCGATGTTCGAGAGCGAATACAACCGCGCATACGATTGCTTCGGGAATAACGAACTGAACCACGCCTGCATCAACGGGCTGTTCGCCGCCAACACGAAGTAAGGAAGCCCGACTGAGATCGTCAGTAAAAGGAATAATTGTGGAATGGGCATCCCGGCACCGATCGCGGGTTTCCAATCAGCGGAGGGAGTGACCGGGGACGGCCACCAAACCCCGAGCGCGGTCAGAAGCGCGAGCGTCACTGCCAGCAAACCGACATGGATCCAGCCCTGTCGTTTTTGCTTGACAAGCCAGTACGCATAGGCGTATCCACCGGTAAGAAATAATTGGAAGAACAGCATCGCCGTGGACCACACTGCGGGCGTTCCTCCGAACCACGGCAAAATGAATTTGCCGATCATGGGCTGCACTTGAAAAAGTAAAAATGCAGAAAGAAAGATACTTACAGCAAATTGGAACATGAATCCTCCAGCTCAATTTTATGCAAAATCATATAAAATAACAGCCACAAAATTGAAAGGAACCCATGCGATTCTTTGAAATCCTCATCCCGCTCCTCTTAGCCGTCTATCTGATGTGGAGCCACCCGCGCCCGCTTGCGGTTCGCATGCTGCCTGCGCTGGCGTTGGTCGCCACTCTGATCCATTTTGCAGTCGAAGGCTACCGTTGGCAAATGGTCCCGATTTATGGATTGACTTCGATCCTCGGAATCTCAAGTTTGATCATGCTCTTCAAACCGGCGGATTGGAAACCCATCGCCTCGATCCTGATCTTTATCCTGGTTACCCTCGCGACGGTGATCCCTGCGCTGTTGCCGGTTCCCCGTATTTCCACGCCCAGCGGACCTTATCCGGTGGGCACATTCATTTCGGAAATGGTCGATGACTCGCGCAAAGAGTTGTATTCGGGGAAAGACGAACCGCGCCGCTACATGATCCAGGTCTGGTATCCGGCAGAGGTGAACGAAACGGACGAACGCGCCCCCTGGATGGCAAATGCGGATATTTTTGCGCCTGCCATTGCAGCATACATTGAACTGCCTTCCTTTTTCCTCGACCATCTTTCACTGGTCAAGATTCCAGCCTTCAAAGATGCCAAGATCGCCGAGGACGGTGCGCCGTTCCCGGTGATCCTATTTTCGCACGGCTGGAACGGTTTCAACGCGCAGAACACGGGTCAAGCATTGGAATTGGCAAGCCGCGGATATGTAGTGATCGGCATTCAGCATACCTACGGCGCAGTCGTCACCGTTTTCGATGATGGCACCATTGCACCCAATAACCCAAATGCCTTACCCGCCGATGCGAACGATCCAAACTACGAAGTTGTAGCGCGGAAACTGGTAGATCAATGGGCGGGCGACATGGCACACACGCTCGATGTTCTGAGCATGATGGTCATCGATGTGAGAGGCCGTTACTGGGGCAGGCTCGACTTGAACCGCGTCGGCGTGTACGGTCACTCCACGGGCGGCGGCGCGGCGATCCAATTCTGCGGCACCGACCCACGCTGTACAGCCGTCCTCGGCATGGACCCGTTCATGCGTCCCGTCTCTGCTGAGGTGATCGAGAATGGTATTTCGCAGCCTTCCTTCTTTATGTTCTCACAAGGCTGGGCAGACCTGACCGACAGCAAGAACAACCAGCTCTTCAACCAGTTCCATCCGAACACAAGCGGCAATCTGGGCGTCATCAGCATCGATGGCACAAAACACTTCGACTTTAGCGATCTGCCCCTGCTTTCGCCCATCGCACCGCAGCTTGGGTTGAAAGGTCCGCTCAATGGCAGGCGGGTGACAGAGATCGTCAACGCCTACCTGATCGATTTCTTTGATCTGACCCTGAGCGATAAACCATCCGCGCTTTTCGATAGCGGGTTCACCGATTTTTCGGAAGTAAAGGAAAAGCAATGAAACTCAAGAAACAGGCATCAATGGCATTCCTAATTTTGGGAATGGTGTTTCTAACCATAGGCATTTCCACAGACAATACTGCCTTCTCCTGGGTGGCGATCGCATTTGTGGTTATCTCGCTCGTATTCGGCGGAAGGTGGATGCGACCGAGAAGAAAGTAAAATCAATCATCCCGTTCCTTTGCTCGCATTTGTTTGCGCAGGATCGCAGAGCGGAAGATGCGGTCAAAGAAACCGTCGTGACCGTCCTTATCCCATGAGATCGGCAGGTCGGTCGTGCTGCGATCATCGGGTCCGTAGTACAGAATTCCGCAATTGGGATTGATCTCCAGCACCACCAATTCCCCATCCGGTCGAATGCGAATATCCACACGTCCGTAGCCCGTTCCGCCCAAGGCAAGATACATGCGTTTGCTTACCGCCTGCACGCGCGGAAGCAGCTCGGCGTTTTCGAATGGCACGATGAATGTATCCCAGCTGAACCATTTCACATCCACGTGCATGAACGATTCGCCATCGGGGAATTTCACTTCGGCGGGCAGATACGCAAACGGGTTGGAGAGGTCATCCGGGTTATCCGTCACCAGGCAGGTCACTTCACGCCCCTCAATGAATTCCTCCACGCGGGCAGAGCCGTATTCCTTTTGATTGCGCAAGAACTGCTCACGCAAACCGTCAAATGACGCGACTCTCGATGCGGGAGTCAAGCCTTCGCTGGCAAAACTGTTCGGGTGTTTGACGATCAACGGGAAGCGCAGACCGTGCGCCTGTTCCAGATCAGCCTCCATTTTGGCATTGAACCCGCGCGCGAAGTTGATCCCGGTCCGCTCGGCGGCGGCTTGCATTTGCTCGCGGGTGGGGTTGTAGAAATTCACATCCGCGCCGGTGAACGGGAGGTTGAGTTTCTCCAGCGTTTGCACCATTTCGAAGGCGGTGTGCTGGTCATCTTCCTCACCCTCGTAGATATTGAGAAACACGTCATAGTCATTTTTGGAAGAAAGCTCGCGCACGAACTGTTCGACCGGGGGACGCACGGTCACAAACTCATGCTCATACGACTTCAATAAAACAGATGGGTTGTAATCTTCGATCTCTTCGTCGCTCAAGATGCAGACTCGCATGGTTCCTCGCTGCCATAAAATTTTGAACTTGATCGAATCACAAACCACCCAATACGTATACCCAAATTATATCCCCTCTAAGAATTGATTCGACCATTCGCATATCGTGTTTGCACTGCCGGGTGGATTTTGCGACCTGTTTTTGATAAACTATAGAAACGAACTGTATTCGGTGAGAGTTGAGAGACGATAATGGACAGCGCTGTTTTCGCCGTCAATCGCCCATCGTCCACTGTCGGCCTACTGGAGGATCGCATGGATAAGAAACCCGCTTTAGAATTAAATCTCGTAGAAGAATTCGTCGGTGTTGCGCATGGGAATTTTGCGCGTGTCAAAGAATTACTCGAAGGAGAACCCGCACTCGTCAACGCCACGTGGGATTGGGGCGGCGGCGATTTCGAGACCGCACTCGGTGCGGCATCGCACATGGGCAACAAGCAGATCGCCAACTATCTGCTCGAACACGGTGAGCGTTTGGATATCTTTGCGGCTGCCATGCTCGGCAAATTGGATGTGGTCAAGGCTGCGCTGGCTGCTTATCCCGATGCGATCGACACGCCTGGTCCGCATGGCATCCCGCTGATCGATCACGCTGAAGCAGGCGGTGAGGACGCTAAAGCGGTACTGGAGTTTTTGGATACGGTTTAGTATGGATTGTTTAGTACCAAAGGGTTCTTTTTTGAGAATGGTTCCCTTGCTATAATTTGCAGACAATATAAAGGAGAATGTAATGAAAAAGAGAAATCAATTTACCATCGGGCTGATCGTTGCAATTATCATGCTTGCTTGCGCGTGCCCTGTATCTGGACTCCCCATCCCGGGCACGGAAGAAATCCCCACCAGCGCCCCCATCCTTCTGCCCACGGAATCTGTAGCCGTACCCACCGCCGTTCCGCAACAGGTTGCCACTGTTTTGCTTTCCGATGATTTCAGCGTCCCGAGCGCCGAAATGGAAACCTACTCGGGAGATGACGGTAATGCCGGGACCGAAAACGGTGTGTATGTCGTCCGCTCCACCCAGGATCTCTGGCAGTGGGGTAGATCGAACTCCACATTCACTGACACCGTGATCGATGTGGTGGTTGCCATGGCGGTCGGACCTTCGAACAATAACGCTGGCTTCGGCGTGATCTGCCGCCTGATCGAACGCGAAGACACCTCGGTGGACGGTTATATGCTCGCCATCAGCGGCGACGGATATTACACCATCCGCAGCATCACTGCCGGTTCCATGAGCCCGCTCGTGGACTGGACGTATTCGGATGTCATCAATCAGGGTATTACCGTCAACAACGTCCGCGCCACCTGTAAAGGCAGCGACTTGAGCCTGGAAGTGAACGGACAATTGATCGCCACCGCCACCACGATCGCGGGCGGGCCCGCCTCCGGCTCGATCGCATTCTCGGCGATCTCCTTCGAAACCGCCGAACCGATCGCTGAAGGTCACTTCGACAACCTTGTGGTCACTGCGCCATAACCCAATCAGTATCAAAAAAGGACACGCGGCATGCGTGTCCTTTTTATTTTAATTTCTTTTCCGCATCTTCTGGCGGACGAAAGCAGCTTTAAAAATGCTGTCGAAGAATCCCTTGTAGCCGTTGGGGTCATACAGGATCATATAATCCGCCGGACCGTATTCCTCCGGCTTGAACATGATGCCGCCGTTGGGGTTGATCTCCAGAATGAACAGCTCGCCTTGTTCGTTCATGCGGATGTCACAGCGCCCATAGCCGGAGACACCCATTGCCAGGTACATGCGTTTCGCGAGGTCATGCAGGCGCGCGATCAATTCGGGTTCGGTCACCTGCTTGAAATCAAAAGGGACATCGTAGCGCCATTTGACATCCACATGCCAGAACTCTTCGCCGGGCGGGAAGACCAGTTCCGCGGGCGGATACGCGATGGGATTCTTCAGGTCATCGGCATTATCCACCACCAGCACGTTGTACTCCTTTCCGACAATGAACTCTTCCATGCGCGCCGCTCCAAACTCGGAGCAGATGCGCTCCACCTGGGTACGTACCTGTTCAAGCGTGTCGGCACGTGAATCTTTGATCATGCCAGTACTACCATAGCTTTTCGGATGCTTGACCATGATCGGATAGCGCAAGTTACCGACCAGCTTCTCCGCTTCTTCCACGCTGGTGACATGATAGCCTTTCACAAAGCTGACACCATGCTCCTCGGCAACCGCCTGCATTTCCTCACGGGTGGGATCAAAGCAATTCGAGTCCGCGCCAGTGAAGGGTAGTCCGAGCGCTTCCAACGCATCCACGACCTCATGAGCCTGGTAGCCGAATTCGTCATCCTCCTCATCCTCGAATTCATATCCTTCACAGATGTTCAGGAACACATCGAACTCCCCCGACTCAGCCAATGCGCTTACCTTATCGAACACCGGCGCGGTCAGGGTTACCATTTTCCAGTCAAAATCTTTCAGATAAGGCGAAGGGTCAAAGTATTCAATTTCTTCATCGGATAAAACGCAGACTCGCATTGGGTCTCCTGTTTTGAACGCTTGGAATAAGATTCACAGAGTGAGCTTTTTCAAATTCACCCTGCAAGCGCATTATCCTCTAATTGTCCAAATGACACAATGATTTTAAGAAAAAAAGAGCAGATTCCTCTGCTCTACTTCGTCTCCGTCACCTTGCGGATGCTTCTTGGGTTTTCGGTATCGAATCCTTTCGCGCGCGTGAGGTGATAGGCAAATAATTGCGCGGGTAAAATACTCATCAGCGGTGAAAGCCACTCGGGAACATCGGCGGGAATTGTCAACGGAACCTGCGCCAGCGCGAGCGCCTTTTTGTCGTTCGAGATCACAACCAATTCGGCGGAGATATCCTCGCGCAAGCGAATAAGCATTTGCAGCATTGAGTCGAACACCTTGCCCTTCGGCGCAACCGCAAAGACGGGATATCCACTCTTCATCATCGCGATCGGTCCATGTGCAAAGTCGGCGGACGAATACGGCTCGGCGATGATGTAGGTCAGTTCCTTCATCTTCAATGCCCATTCGAAAGCGGTGGCATAGTTAAAGCCGCGCCCCAACACCACGGTCTGATCGATGTAGCGGTAACGCTGTGATGCCTGCGCGATGAAGGCGCTTTGCTTCAACGTCTGCTCCATCCAAGCCGGGACACGCGCCAATTCCACCCAGGCTTTTTTATTGCCTGTCAACGCGGCCGAGAGCATGGCAACCGACATTAACTCGCCGGTGTAGGTTTTCGTCGCGGCAACGGCTTTTTCAGGTCCGGCATGAACATCCAACACAAAGTCAGATGCCTTTGCCAGCGGCGAGGCAAGCTCATTGGTGATGGAGATCGTCAAACATCCCTGTCGTTGTCCTTCCTCCAACACACTGACAATATCCGGTGACTTGCCAGATTGCGAAATGCCGATCACCAGCGCGTTCTTCAACATGGGCGGCTTTTTGTAATATGTGAACAACGACGGTGTCGCCAGCGCCAGCGGAAGTCCATTCATCGCGCCGAGCAGATAATTCGCATACCTGCCCGCGTTATCCGACGTACCGCGTGCGGCGAGAAAGACATATTGAATATCGCGCTTTTGAATTTCAGCGGCGATCGATTCCACATTTTTGCGCTGCGAGGATAACAAACGCTTGATCGTTTCAGGCTGCTCGGAAATTTCTTTTATAAGTGACATATGAGTTTATGAATATCTTCCAATTTCTTCCGAGAGCGGTGTCAATAATTCGATCTTCCACGGCTCGACGCGCGGCGCAATGGAACATGCCGAGCTGAGAATATATCCGCCGCCCGGTTTGCCGATGGTTATCCGCTCCGAGGCTTCGGCGATGACTTCATCCTTGGTGGTGTAATCAAGGATCGCCACTGAATTCATATTGCCCTTTAAGAACAGCCGCTGACCCACGCCGTTCTTTGCATCTGCCAATTCCACATTCCCAAGCGGATGCGGGTCGAGCGTGTCGATACCCATCGTGTGCGTCTGCTCCATTAGGTCGAGCCGGTCGCCGATCTTCCCGCAGGTGTGGGTATAAACCGGCACGCCTTGTTCCCTGATGGCATCTGCCAGCCTGCGCTCGTACGGGACGACATATTCGGTGTACATCTTAGGGGATATGAATCCGCCGCCAGCGAAAGCGGATGAAATCAGAACCGCATCGACACCCGCTCGGGCTTGAGCAACCGCCCAGGCAATTGCCGCATCTGTGAGCCGCTCCAATACCGCTTTGACCTTCTCCTTGTTCTTGACCAACCCGATGATCGCATTTTGATAACCGATGAGTTCGAGGTAATGTGTGAAAGGTGAAAAAACCTCCCCGTGAACAGAAACCTCACCCTTCGTCTTCTCACGGACAAGTTTGATCGTATCGAGGAAGTAATCCGGCACCTCGTTCATGGGACCCATATCACTTTTCCCCTCCAGCCACGGGATGTGATACGTGTTCCAAACATAGCCGGGGAACTGGTCGATCCTATCCATGTGATCGGGGTCGAGGGTCGCCAAGTCGGCGCGCGGAGTTAATTCCGGGCGGGCAGGGTACACATACTGGGCGTTATCATCCCAGGGGATCAGATTCACATGTCCGTTCTTCCACGTGACCACTTCCCCCTTTTTGGTCTTCTCGACCTTCTTGATCTCGCTCATTACATTGCGCGGGCGTCCCGGCAGGTTGATGAGAATGCCGTCGAATTGATAGCGCCGCTGCATCGTGACCAATGCTTCGGCAAAGCCTTCACTTGTAAACCAGATCTCATGCGGAGCAAGCCCCGCGTTCAAAAAATAATGTCCAAGCGCCAACTGGCACATGACCGGGACCCGGTCCGCTTCCTGATGCCGCATTGCCAACGCAACGCGTTCTCTTCCATTCATTAAGATTATCCTTTCACTGCGCCAGCCGTCAGACCTTTGATAAATTCGCGGGCAAGCAAAACGTACAGAATCAACAGCGGAATCGCCGCCATCGAAAGTACGCTCAAGGCGCGCGTCCAGTCTGTGCGATATTGACCGAATAAGAGCGAGACGCCCAGCGCCACTGTCCGCGATTCTTCCGAGCGGATGAAGACCAGCGGGAACCAGAAGTCGTTCCATATTTTGATCATGTTGAAGATGGCGACCGTGGCAAGCGCAGGGCGCATGAACGGCAGGACGATGGTGCTGTACACCTGCCACTCCGAAGCGCCGTCCACTTTGGCGGCATCGAACATCTCGGATGGCAATTCCTTAATGAAAGCGGTCAACACAAAGGTGGCGATTGGCATCCCCATCGCCACATAGACCGGGATCAGGCTCCAGATGGTGTCCTGCAAGTTCAGGGCTTTAATAAGCCGCACCAGGTCCAGCGTGCCGAGGCGGATGGGGATCATCAGCCCGGCGATGAAGAAGACATACAGGAAGTTGGTGACCGGCGATTTCCACTTCGCCAACGCGTAGGCGGCCATCGAACCTATGAACAGAATCAAGGTCAGGGATATGATCGTGACGATCAGCGTATTGGTAAAGTACAGGTCGAAACGTCCCGAACTCCAGGCGGCTTTATATCCCTCAAAGGTAAAGGTATCGGGCAAGCCAAACGGGTCTTTGAAGATTTCCTTTTGCGGTTTGAACGAATTGATGATCAATGTCCACAATGGGAAGAGCACTATAAAAGACCAGATGGTCAGGACGATATAGGTGATCAGTTGGTTGAATTTCATGCGTTTCATATCAGCCTCCTGATCCTATTCATCCACCTGGCGGCGGGACATGTACAGCCAGAACAACACGCCAGCCATCAAGATCAGGAAGGTGATCGTTGCGATCGCCGCGCCCATGCCCATGTTGGGAATTCCAACCGGGTGCTCGCCAGCGATGCCCGTGCGATAGAAAAGCGTTGCCAGCAGGTCGGTGGAATAGGAGGGTTCGCCTTTTGCGCCAGCCATCGAGTAGATCACATCGAAGGCGTTGAAGTTATCCACAAAGGTCAGGATGGCGACAATGCCGATGATGGGCTTCAACAGCGGGAATTTGATCTTCCAGAAAATATCCCATTCCGAAGCACCGTCGATGCGCGCGGCTTCGAGTAGTTCATCAGAAATGCCCATCAGCCCGGCGAGGAACATGACCGTCGGCATGCCCACCCACTGCCAGACTGAGACGAGCGAGATGATCGGCAGGGCGAGGTTCTCCCTTCCCAGCCAGGGAAGCGCCCACTCCTTTAGCCCCACAGCCATCAGCGTTTTATTGACCGCCCCCCACTGCGGATTCAAGATCAGAGTCCATAAAAATCCCACCACCAGAACGGACAATGTGGCAGGTGTAAAAATAATGGTTCGGAAAAAATTTCTGCCTTTGAAATCGGATGCCAAAAGATTGGCAAACAGCAAACCGAGGCTGTTTTGTACAGCCATGTGGATCGCAAAAAAATGCTTGTATGCAACACCGCACCCAGGAACTTTCCCCGCCAGAGTTCGTTTGTGAACAGGTCGATATAATTCTGGAACCCGACGAAAGTTGTCGGCGTATACCCCTCTCCTTGATAAAGGCTGAGGCGCATCGAGTCGAGCAGGGGACCCGCCATAAAGACCAGGTACACAAGCAGGGCGGGAAGAAGAAACAGCATCCAGGTGATCTTGCGGCGGTTCTCATTCCCAAAGAGACCCGCACTACCGCGTGTTAAAGGTATTGTCCGGCTCATCGTTTCTCCTTATGGCTGGCAGGGATGGTTCCCCATCCCTGCCATGAAATTTCCTTACAACTTACGGAGCGCAGCTTGCGGAAGGTTCATACCAGGCTGACACGTCTGCATTAAAGGCATCCGCGGCTTCCTGCGGAGTCTTCTCATCCTTCAACACGGCGATCACATTGTTGTTGAGGGAGGTGTAGGCATCCACGCTGCCGGAGGGGGCGGCGAGGAGTTTTTCCCACACGAAGCGGATGTCAACACCCTTAGCGGCACCGTTGAAAGCCATGAAGTCGGCGGCAATCGGGTCGCTGAGGGTCGGGACTTCCTTGGTAAGCGGGAAGAAGCCGGGCAGGTTGTTGCCGAGCAGTTCCCCAAAGGTCGGGGACTCAAGCCATTCGAGGAATGTCATCGCAGCTTCGAGGTTCGGGGAAGCGGCGTTCGCACCAATGGCGGCATCGACATGGAAGGTCACATACTGATCCTTGCCTTCGAGAGCGGGCGGATAGAAAACGCCCCATTCAAAGTCGGTGGCATCCTTCTCGAACGGTCCAATGCTCCAGGAGCCGTCCAACATCATGGCAGCCTGACCCTGGGCAAACAACTGAGCCGCATCGTAGTAGGTGATGGCTTCAAAGCCGTTCGGCAGGAAGGGCTGCATGTCATCGATCTGCTGGAAGGAGGCGACCATTTCTTCACTGTTGAAGCAGCGTTCGCCGTTGAGGTAAGCCATGCGGCCTTCATAACCACCGATGTTGCTGGGGATGAACTGCATCATCACAACTTCGTTGATATCCCAGGCGTCCTTGGTGCCGTTGGCGAAGGGGATCACACCCGCATCCAAAAGGGTCTGGGAGGCAGCCATCAGGTCTTCCCAGGTGGCGGGGATTTCGATGCCGTTGGCGGCAAAGATATCCTTATTGTAGTAAATACCATGCGAAACTGCAATGATCGGCACCGCGTAGGGTTCGCCATCTTCGGTCGACCACGGAGCGCGCGAGCCATCGCTGAAGTTGTCGGTAATGCCGGGGAGGTCTTTCAGAGAGGCAACATAACCGGCATCGAACAATTCACGTCCCGTCGCGAACGAGCGGACGAAGTACAGATCGGGTCCCGTGCCCGTTTCAAGCTGGGTGCGAAGCGTGGCATTGTAGTCGGGGGGGTTGGTCGGGTCGAACTTCACGGTGATGTTCGGGTATTCTTCACTGAAGGCAGCCGTGATAATTTCCCAGGCGGCAACGTCATCGACGCGCCAGGAACCGAGGGTCAGAGTCACTGCTTCGGCAGCGGGTTCTTCCGCGGCGGGGGCTTCTGTCGCAGCTGCTTCTTCAGTAGCAGCGGGTTCTTCAACAACGGGAGCTTCCGTGGCGGGGGTTCCGCAGGCAGTCAACACCAAGCTTGCCAATACGAGGATTGACAGCAAGGCAAAAAGTTTCTTATACATCGTTTCTTCTCCTTATTATCTTTATATGAAAACTTTGATATTCAGACCAAATCAGCAATCTATCTCTATTTCTGATCACGCTCCTTTCATACGGTATGATTTTGGCGCTAACCCAACTTGCCAACCCGCCTGATAGCTTCATTTTCAAATCGTTGGATGAATTCCCGCACGAATTCCGCGGGCTGGATGCTCGCATCATTCATCAGCGGGGTCAACTCCATGCCATAGGACAAACTCGTCGTGTTATCCACGCCATGTGATTCGAAATAAGTGGCGTTCGCACGGCGGCGTCCCATCGAAGCGAGATCGTAGCGTTTGCCGCCCACGATCTGCGAATCGAACACACCCAATAAAGCAAATTGCAAATTTTCATGATCGGATAGGTCCATCATGACCTTGTCGGAATCGACCATCCAATCCAGCGCGCGCCAGACCTCACATCCCACGCATCGTTCGGGACGTTCAGCCGGGTCCAGTTTTCTGAGAGCTTCGATCACCCTGAGAGCGACCGCGACATGCGTATCATGCTTGTCCGCCAGGTTGTGGGTGTAGACCACCTTTGGCTTCGCCGCCCGCAGGATCGCCACGATGTCATCCACCGGCTCGACCTTTGACGCATCCTTGACGATCTTGCTCGGATAATCCAGCATCACCTGCGCCGCAAACTCACCCACGATTGCCGCCTTGCGCTGTTCCTTGAAGCGGACAAGTCTCATCTCATCGTCGCTGTACTTCTCGTAAAGGCTGTTGCGCGGAGACCCGCGTCCATCGGTCACGACCACGCCTGTGAACCACTTGTCTTTCTGCTGAAAGCATTCAATGATCGGTTGTGCTGCCATGATCTCGATGTCATCCTGATGCGCGGCAAGGCACAAGTGAGTCGTCCGCGCCAGAGCTTTTTCTTCCGGCTCATGATCGGGGATGTAGATTTCTGTTGTGTTTAGATGAAATTTCATTTTTCTCTCTGTAGGTCATGTTTTCAACGTGACCTTTCGCATTCTCAGGGAACATCACGCTACATGCGTGACCTACGCTGCTTAAACAACCGGCAAACTCGCCGCCGCCACAGACTGCCCCATCCGGCGGATCTTTTCATCCGGCAGGCGCAGTTCGATCTTTTTGCATAACTCAGGGAACTCGGTCTCGAAGACCTTCTTCGCGCCTTCGATCAACAGGTCACCGCCGCGCCCGGAGGTGCAGCGTCCCAAGATCAACACGTGCTTGATATCGTAAAACTCGGCGTAATGAGCGATGCCATAACCAAGGTAAATGCCCATACTGCGCCAAATGTTCAATGCGCCTTCATCACTCGCTTCGAGTTTCGTCTGCACGAACTTCAATTTCTCTGCATCCGTCACATCCTTAGGAGTGAACACAATTGAACATTTTTCCGATATAAATTAATTTTTTAACAAGATAGAAATATCTCTCTGCCTTTACTACTCGACCTCGCACTTGTTATCTTTAAAATCCACCTTCTCCGATCCGAATTACTATTACTGGTATTTGACCATTCAAGCTTAATCAGATAAAATTTACAAAAAAGAAATTACATAACATTCGTATCGCATGGAGGTTAAAATGAAAGTTTCTTTTCCAGAGCTAAGAGGAATGTTAATAAAAGCATTCAGCGCTTACGCAGATGATGAAACAGCGCAATACTTAAGTGATCAAGCATTAAAAACCCACTTAAGAAAAGATAGCCGCATAAACTGCCTTAAATCAATAATTGGGGATATTGAAAAGTATAGAAACGCTAATAAACTTGAAATTACGTTGGTATCAAAAAAAAGTAGTTCTAAATTATATGATCTCAATGGCTTGCCAGGGTTTTTATTTATCAAGAGAATTAATGATGAGTTGATCAATGCTGCCGAAAATAATGGCATTAGTATGATCGGCATCAAGAATTCCGGAGGGATTCATACTCTTGATGCGTGGACTAATGGGTTAGCTGAAAGGGGCTATTTTGGTTTTTTTACATGGAATGGGGGTCCATATGTAACGGTTCCCTATGGAAGTAAAGTGGCTTTCTGGGGCACAAACCCGCTTTCGTATGCTATCCCAACAGGAAATAAGCCGATATTACTTGATATGGCGACTTCGGAAATAGCATTTATGGATTTGCTCTCAGCCAAGAGAAACAATTTATCTCTTGAAGACAATCAAGGACTAGATGGGAGTGGGAAAGTCACAAATAATCCCAATCAGGTTTTTGTAGAACCTGACTCAGCCCGACTAGTCCCAATAGGGTATGGTGGTAACGGCTACAAAGGAAGCGCCATATTATTATTGACAGAAATACTAACTGGTGCGCTAGTTGGCGCGAAAATGGGGAGACAAGCCAGCAATGTATTCAAAGCCGAGGAATTTGGTGGTTTATTGGTATGTATTGACATCAAAAGTATGGTTGATTACTCTATGTTCACGAATGATGTGTCAATGATGATTGATCAAATTCGAGATTCGGATCCAGCAGATGGGTTTGAAAAAGTCCTAATACCAGGGGACAATGCTTATGCTAGGGAGAGCAGCCGAACCATTAATGATGAAGTCGAAATTGATGACACATTATTTGAAAAATTAAAATTACTAATAGAATAATTTCACATTGTGTTTTAGAAGTATTGCTTGCATCATTGAATATCTTTTTGCAAGCAATACTTCTATAGTCAAGAGGTATCTAAATTAATACTGTATGGGGATTATCTAATATATCCCAGTGAAATGTTTTTCAAAACTTCAACTATAACTCAAGGTGTTTGTTGCACAAATTGCCGCCAATAAAATCTACAGCGGCTAAAAAAGACTAGCCATATTAACTTCAACAAAACAATAGGCAAACAAATGAAAATAAAAAGCACAGGCATTGCAAACATGAAAATGCAAGGGGAGATAAGTAATATATTTGTGCAAACAGAACAATCAGGTAAGTATCTTATTATGGATATACGAATAACAAAGCCGCGCAACTGGGATGTAGTTATTTCATTAAGCGAAGAAGATATTAATATTCTCAGAAAGAAATTTTTAAGTTTTTCTATAATTGGACCCATTTTAGGATTATTAATCGCAGGAATATTTAGCAAAACAAATGGAGGTAGAAATGAGAATGTATGATGTAGTGATTATTGGGGCAGGTGTCATTGGTTGTTCACTAGCACGAGAATTATCAGGAAAAGGATTTTCAGTAATCATAATTGAAAAGAGCCAGCCTGGCGCGCAAGCATCAAAGGGCTCAGTAGGTTGTATTATCGGTGGATCAGCTGAAGAACCAAGGGGGCAAATAGAGTTCTTGATGAGGAGTAAGTCCCTCTTTCCACCTTTAATCCAGGAATTGAGAGATGAAACAAAAATAGATATTGAAGACTACTGTGCGGGAACATTGTTGTTGGCATTTGATGATTTTGAAGACGAAACCATTAGCCAAATCTATAAGGAACGAATCGAATTAGATCTTGGCATTAATGTAACCCGCCTTTCACAAAATGAAGTAATTAAACTTGAGCCAACCATATCTCCAAAAGTGCAAAGCGCATTGCTTTATCCAGAAGATGGACAAGTTAATAATATTAAGCTAGTAAGAAGTCTCTTAAAATCTGCCATCATTCGAGGAGCCACCTTAAAACATGCAACTGTTGAGTCGTTAATTATTAACAACAATAAAGTTACAGGAGTGGAATTATTTTCAGGAGAAAAAATTTATTCGGAATGGGTAATAAATGCAGCCGGGGCATGGGCTGATCAAATCAATGGCATGCCCAAATCAGGAATAACACCTGCAAAAGGACAAACAATAACTATGAGAGCATATACAAACGAAACTTGGTTGAAACATGTTGTTATGTCACTTGCATCTTATATTGTTCCCAGACCCGATGGCGAAATGCGTCTCGGCACTAGCGTTGAGTTTGTTGGTTTTGATGATAGATCAACAATGGGTGTTATTCAACAAATATTATCTGGCTGTATCAACATTGTTCCTTCATTATCAGATTGTACTTTTATTGAAACAGTGTCAGGCTTCAGACCATGCTCACCTGATTTCCTGCCAATAATTGGACATAGCACCAAGCTAAACAATCTTATATATGCAACCGGTCATCATAGATATGGAATCACCCTTGCTCCTCTTACGGCTAATATCATATCTTCTTTGATCCTAAACTTGCCATCACCTTACAATTACTCTAGATACGAAGCCGGAAGGTTCAATATCTAATCTAATTCGACATGAACCTAGAAATTCAACTATCACAAATAGAATATTTTACTTTCTGCAAAACTAATCACTATTACAAAGTAAAATACCAACTTAAGTATTGCAAGAAGCGGCTAAATGAAAAGTCTAAAAGGCAACAATGACTAAGGTGATATTCTATAAATACTCAGTATACGGTAATAATTTCATCCTAATAGATGAAATTCCCTCTGGTAACCGGATTCCGGAATTCAACAAGAGGCTTTTTTCGAAGTTATCATTAAATAAATATTATGGCATAGGTGGAGATAATATCCTTTTTTTACAGATCAACTCAAACGATACATTAATAAATATAAATTCTACACACAACTATTGGAAAAAACATCCAACATTCAATCAAAATGCCGAATATGTTTTTCGAATGTTTGAGCCAAATGGTGAAGAAGCACTTTGTTGCGGCAATGGGCTAATGAGTATAGCATTACACATCCACAATTACTATAATAAAACTGAAGCAGGTATTATCACTGAGATACCCGCACAACAACCAGTAATTAGACGCATCAAATGGGTTGAAGGCAGGCAATATGAAGTAAACCTAGGGCATCCATCAACAATCCCAAATGGATTGATAAATTCGTCAATGCTTTTCAGCATCACTGATGAAATAAACCAAATTGTATTAAGAACTGAGTTCGAACAAAACTTAGTAGAATTAATTGGTTATTTAATCTATACAGGTGAGCCTCACTTGGTTTTTTATGAAACGCCTGAAAATCGCCACTTTTTCAATATATTATTTGAAGAAGAAACAACTAATTATGTAGAGCGTAGCAATCATGCGATTCATCAAATAGGAATTAACCTGAATAACCAAACGAGCATATTTCCAGAAGGAATCAATATTAACTTTGCTAGAATTGCTAAAACGATGGATAACGCCATCGAATATCGTTGCTTTGAAAGAGGCATCTTACGAGAGACTCTAGCGTGCGGTACAGGAGCATTAGCGACAGCAAGCATTGCGCATGAATTAAGATTAATCACCGATGCAAACATTGAAATTATCCCGTGTAGGGGGCGTTGGGAAGAACCTTACAAATCAGCCAAGATACTAGCAATCAAAGAAGGAACTTCTTCTTGGCGTATAATAGGCACACCACAATTCAATTTCAATGGGTCGATTGAAATTGAAAATTGATTTAATCGAATAATTCACTTCAGTTGAAATCCTACAAAAAACCTTTTAAACACCTGATATAAACCTGTGATTGTACATATAACTACTTCAAATCAATATTAATAACAAAAAAAATGGGTTTGATATTTTTGCCAGATTTAATTAAGATACCTGCAGGCATTTCCATAATAGGCTCTAACCTAACCCTCATTAATCACTTTCTATCTGAGTGGAAACAAGAATTCCCCAAAGCCCGGTTAGAATATCTCCTTTCTGAAACCCCTCAGCACAAAGTATTTATCAACGAATTTCACATAGGTAAATATCCTATTACAAATTATCAGTTTTCTGAGTTTATCAAAAGCACTGAATATACCCCAAAACATGCGGACCACATCAAGTTATTAAGTAAAGAATTCTCAAATCACCCAGTTTCTGGCATTCTTTTTGAAGACGCACATAACTACTGCCTATGGTTATCCAGTATAACTAACTTAGATTTTAGATTACCTACCGAAATTGAGTGGGAAAGAGCTAGTCGTGGAGAAGATGATCGTATTTATCCTTGGGGGAACACATGGCATAAAAATGCTTGTAACAATCTTGAATTAGGATTAGATGGAACAACAGAAATAGGAAAATTCAGCCCTTTAGGGGATAGCGCATTTGGCTGCGTAGATATGGTAGGAAATGTTTGGGAATGGACACGGTCTTGTTGGGGAAGTGAAAAGTGGGATGCTCCCGGATTTTATTATCCATATGTTTCAAATGATGGTCGGGAGGATTGTGACATCATTAGCAATCATGTATTAAGAGGTGGATCCTTTAATAACGGCAGAGGTGTTTGTAGATGTTCAATTAGAGACTCTCAATTTCCAGGTGATAATTGGATGCCACGATGGGGATTTAGAGTTGCATGTTATTCTAATAATTAAGATATATCTATGATCCTATATATTCTTCCATATGAACTAATGCGCCATAAGCACCACCATACTCTCTAATGCGATTTCCCATTCTCTCTGCATTAATATGAAAAGACTGATCAGAAATGATAAGATCAGTTTCGCGCTTTAACTTCTCATACGTAAATTCATCAGATAAAAAATTCTTTCCCGCACCACATCTTTCAATATTTCGAGCATGAAAATCTGGTTCTGCATTTTCACCCGGATAAATTAACAGAGGAGTTCCTGCTAATAATGAGCTCATGGTAGTATTTTGCCCGCCTCGCGTTATTACAAGGCTAGACCGTCTCATTGCAACCAAACCGGGAAGTTTTTTGAACAGCCGAATATTTTTCAACCCATTAATATTTTTCTGATGTTCCTTAAATGTTTGGGGGTCAACAATTATACTTAATCTAAAGTTGCTATCTTGAAAAGCTTTAATTATTTCTGGAAAATAATAATTTGGTTTCAATTTTCCCCTGCTCATATAAACGATTATATGTTCCTTTTCACTATTTAGGAGGTAATTAGGGATCGAGCCAATTTCTATACCAGGATATAATAAAGCGCCAACAAATCTTAAACCATCAATATTATTGTTTGCTAACTCAGGTTCAAATTCCGGGATTGAGGGTACTATTTTTAATTGACTGCGCAGAAATGCAAGTTCGCAAATATCCGATACAGGAGGGAGCTTATATTTTTCTAAAAACATATTAAACCCCACCTCATGTCCAACGAAACTTTCATTGATATCAAATAATGGAGATGTAAAGTTTGGGTGATCAACCCAAGAAGCAGTAGATGCAAGTGGAATTTTAAAATAATTTGAAGATATTGCAGCAGTAAGTTGAGTTTCAGCAAAAATAACATCAGGTTTAAATCTCTCGATCGCTGAAAATTCACTTTTTAAGGATTGCTCAATATAATCCTTATCGGTCATACCTAATGCAATTGCTGCATCTGAGAGCCTATACAATGGTACAGGTACACCTAAATATGGGCGCGGTTTAGGTGCAGTAAATATTTCGCAACCAATATTTTTTACCAATGGGCGAAATTCTTTTTTACACAAAAAAGCTACACTATGTCCTCTCATCTGTGCTTCTTGCGCTATAGCTAAGCACCGAGTTAACGGACCCAACCCTAACCCTCCTGACATGGGCATAAACAATAATTTCATACATTCTCCTTCAAGGAAATCCAGCTTGTCAACTGAATACTATTTTCTAGAAGTTTCTCTTTGATTTCCAAGTCACACAGTGCATTCAATTCCTCTTCTCTCATAGCAACATAAGAACTAAATAATGTTGGATCATTGGCATACCCAGGATGACACATTAATTCTGTAGTTCCACTCGGCAAGTTTTCCAAGATTCTTAAGATAGCCTTAGTCTTATTATTTTCAAGAAACAAATCGAATAAGAAACTGTCTGATGTTTTTACTTTGGAATTCTCAAATATGCGATGTGTCTCTTTGAGTCCGCTAAGAAATAAGTTCCTGTTTCCAATATTTGGAGGAGAAAAACCTGGTTCTCTCAAAACAAAATTGTTTTCATACAAAAGCGGATAACGAATTGGCAGAGAAAACATTTTAGATGCTTTTATTAGCACTTCAAAATACACTGGCGACAAATATAAGGAATGCTGATGGCAATCCAAGTGAGAAGGAATTCTGCCAGTCCAATCAATAAATTTATATATTTGAGAAAATATTTCTTTCTCCAAATCACTTTGTAATATTTTATTTTCGGTCCAATTTATTTCCTTTACAGAATAAAAACAACCGTCATTCTTAACTAACGTTCTTACGCTATTCCCTGGCATACACGATTTCATAGGAAAACTGCTGACAATCACTAAATGCAGTCCAATATCAAGATTTGTATATTTATATAAATCCGATATATAGTCACTGCAATACGGTGCTGTTACCATTACAGTTGTGCTACTCAAGATACCATCCTGAGAGCATTTAATAATTGCTTGGTTTACCCCAAGTGACACGCCATAGTCATCTGCATTGACAATTAGTTTCATATTACTCCTAAAAAACAGGATTATTTTCCACAATCAGGACAATCTATATGTACAAACTGTTTCTCAAGGGGGGACGATAGTAATTCTATGGCAAGCTATCTTTGTTATATTCCCAAGCTAACAGTCCAGCACCGATTGTTGCAGCATGATTACCTAATTGAGCTTTGCGGATTTCCAAATTTTTTTGTGATGTTTTCAAAATGCGTTGTTGAGCAATCTCAATCGCCTTATTAGTAAAAACATTAGATGCATCAACTACCCCACCACCAAGAATAACAGCATTCGGATTTAACACATGAACTAAATTTACAATACCAACTCCCAGTGCTTCGCCCGCTTTTGAAAATGCCTCAATTGCCAGAGGATTTCCAAGCTTTTCAGCCTGGCTGATTTCTTTGACTGTAATGCTATTAATATCACCATGAACCACTTTCAACATTTCTGCTCCACCACTTTTCTCAATACTGTTCTTGATAAATGAAACAATAGACGTTGCAGAAGCATATAGTTCAAGACAGCCATAATTATTAAGATAAGGTGGTCCATTGAAATCAATTGAAATATATCCAATTTCTCCAGCTGCAAACGTTGATCCATGATATACAGAACCATTTATCACAATACCGCAACCAATCCCAGTACCTATAGCAATTAAAGCAATGGTATCTGCGTTCGATAAATTAGTGTACTTATATTCTCCCCAAGCTGCTGATTTCACGTCATTTTCAACTACAACATTAAGGGGTGTGTATCCGCTTAAGAATTCCCGCCAATTCATTCCATTATAATTTTTTATCGCCGTACTTTCTAAAATCCTGCCTTCTTTATTATCAACTATACCAGTAGTTGCAATTCCTATTCCAGAGATTTCAAATTTATCACTACTTAATTTTTTAATAATTTGCACAACGTCTGATTGGAGTTTTTCAATATTTTCTTTCTCAGTTGCTATTGAAAATTCATTCCTTAGCTCTCCTGACGTTGAAACTAAACCAGCTTTAATTGAACTTCCCCCAATATCAATTCCAATTGTAAAAGAAGCATCGTTCTTTATATTACTCATTTTGGTCTCCATCATTATAAATTGCTACGAGAAAACATAGCAGCTCCGTAGACCTCAGCTGTGGCTCCCAATTTTGCTTTGAGGATACTAACGTTTTCATAACTGGCTAACAACGACCTTCTTTTTGATGAGTCCAATGCACGTAAGTACAGCAAATCTACAGTGTCTACTAGATCCCCGCCGAGAATAATTGCATTTGGGTTCAAGAAGTTTACAACATTTGCCACGGCCGCCCCTAATGCAATGCCTGCATCCTCAACGATGCTAATAGTTAATTGATCCTTACGATCAATTGCTTCTCCAATGAGAGACGCACCAATATCTAATTGATTACTTGATAAGTCAATCATACTTGACAAAATCGTTTCACGCCCTTGCTTCCAGGACGCCTGAATAGCATTCCCTATGGCTCTCCTTGATGATATAGCATCTAAGCAACCAAAATTCCCGCAAAGGCATAAAGTACCATTGAGATTAACTGTTGAATGTCCTATTTCTCCTGCCAAAAAGTTTGACCCTCTGTATATTTTCTTATCAATTATTATGCTTGAACCTATCCCAAACCCAACGTATAGATATACCAAATTATTGTAGTTTTTTCCTGCACCAAGTTTTTGTTCTCCTAAGGCATGAGCGTCTACGTCATTAATTACATTTATTTGGCACTTGACATACTCGCTCAGTTTTTCAGCAAGATGAAAATTTTTTACGCCTAAATTAGTTGCATATAAAATAGTGCCGGTCTGGGAGTTAATCTGCCCACCGGAAGAAATACCAATGGAGGATATATCGCCAATATCGATGTTAGCCTTATTGCACACTGTAGTAAAACTTTTGAAGATTCTTTTAACTTGATTATTTTCATCCCCCTTTACTAAGATATCTGACAGAGTATGTTGCCCTATTATTTGTATTAATCCATCTGAGACTTCCTCAAAAACTGCGGCATGAAGCCTATCGTAATTAGCACACACCCCAACAAAATATTTTTTTGTCATGTTGATATCCTCTTCTTTCAAAAACAGGCGATTTGATATTTACATACAAGCAGATTGAATGCAAATTACATTTCAGTCAAATTGAATGAATCTATTTACTTCAGAACATGCCTCCACAAATTCAGGATATTTTGTGTCCATTTTATGGTCAATCCAATAACTGATTAACATATCGGCCGTGCTTGCCAAAATAGGTTTAGGCAAGTCCAACAACAAATCTGTAATTTTGCGAAGAGCCTTAGGATATTGAATTTCGTTATGTAATGCAATATTCCTGCATGCAGCGCCAAAATGCCTAAAAGCCTGCCTTACATTATCTACACTTAGTTCATACTCGCCACGAAGAAATTCAATTTCACCAATAAAAACATTGTAATTATTTTCATAAACTATTTTCTCAGCAACAGATAAATATTCTAAAGATGTCTTATCGGTTTGAATTTCCAATGAGGCTAATCCAATCAAGTTCTTAACTTGAAAATAACCTTCGCCAATTTTTTTACAATACTCCAACGAGGTCAAAAAAGCTTCTTTTGAGTCTGATATTTTTTTTTGACTTTCAAATATGAGCCCCTTTAAGTACAGGCTATTCATTTGTATTTCTACAAAAACACCACTTGAAATAGCGTAGGCATAATCAGAAAGTGATAGTGCTTGTTCCCAATCCCCTCGTAGTAACTTTATTTCTGACAAACGATTATAAATAGATGCAATGCCCCGTCTGTTAGCCGTTCTGCTATAAATTTCAAATGCTTCACGATAATACTTTTCAGCTTCGATTACTTCTTCGCGATCAAAATACACCAGTCCCAAAGCAGTTAAGCTTAAAGCGACTTCTTGCTCGCTGACACCACCAATTTTATTTAGTTCACGCCTAAAACGTAATGCTATTTTCCCCATACGTAATGCTTCTTCTATATCCCCTCTAATTCTATAGATATTTGCAATATTAGTAAGGGCTCCAGCATATCCTCTTTGATTGCTTGTGTTTTTATATATTTCCAACGAGGTTTCATAAAACCTCATCGCTTTATCTAAATCCCCTTGCCGCCGATAAACATATCCAAGCCGATTTAAAACCTCAGCATGCTGCATACTGTTTTGATTTTTGCTATTAGAGATAAATTCATTAAAATCCAAAACCGCATTAGAAAAATCATTCGCTCTCATATAAGCGGTCCCGCGAAGAAAATAATATTCTTGAACATCGACGAGCATTTCACTATAATTACCAAGCGACTTCAATTTTCGGAGCGCAGCCTCAAAATCACCTTGATCTAACAACAGTCTCGCCTGCGTCATTAACAGTATACTTTTATGATTAAAAGACATTAAATGCTCATACTTTAATACTTCCCTCAACAAGGCATTGGCAAATGAATAATCTGAATTACTCAAAGCACGAGAAATATTTTCTCTATAATAATTAACACCTTCATCAAGATTTAGATATAAATTATGATACAGCGCCTCAACAATATATGCATCACGCAATTGGAGATTTTCCTCGCTATTTGTTAAGCTGTCATAATATTCAACTGCAATTAAACTCAACTCTCTGCGGACTTTACCATCTGGATCCTGGAAATTCCAACAAAATTGATTTACGAGTCGCGTCATCTCATCATGCAAGACATATTCATTAATATCACCGAGTTGGCGAACAAATGATAATTTTCTTAATTCCCTAAGCAGGTTATCAGGGTTCGTTGCTTCTGGAAATGAAAATAAATCCTTTAGATTAGATTTACTAAAAATCAAGGACAATAACTCAGCATTAAATCTATGGCTTACATGCGCCATAAATAATACGATCCACGAAATAGGGTTTTCAAAATTATTAATTTGGGAGACCAAAACGGTCGAGAAATCTTTTGAATTAATCTTTAGTATTTCATCGAGGGTCATAATACGTTTATTTAATACATCACTTACCAACCCAATAAAAATCGGCCTACCACTTGTTCTTAAGTGAAGCGATTCGACCTGCTCACTGGTCCAACTTGAAGATTCATTAACATTAAGAACCAAACCAAGATATTCAATCATCTCTTTTTCAGAAAAAGGTTTCAATTCAACTAACTTTAATTCTTTATCACGATTAATCCAATTTGGGTGTGTCCAATCAGGCATACTCCTCCCAGCAACAAGAAAACGAATTTTGCTAATTCCATAGTCATCAGGAAATAACTGATATGCCCTAAGAACTGACACTAATGGATTTACCTCTATCACCTCAAAAGAATCGAACACCAATAATATCCCATCGTTCAAATTCAATTTATCTTCAAATATTTTCATTTTTTCAACAAATAAATTCACTAAAGCATCTTTTTTAATTATTACGTCACTTTGGTTTTGCATAGCTTGGTTGTAATCAGCAAATGCATCACTAAATATTTGATGATCCCAATCAGGAAATCTTTCTTTTAGATTTAGAGATATCTTCATCGCTATTGAAACAGCATCTCTGTCTGCGACATTAAACAAATCATTCGTTATAACCAACACTGATGGGGTAAGTTGATTGGTTATCTCACAGCACTTTTTTAACAGCCAACTCTTTCCAACACCACCTTTTAAGCTAAGTTCTTTTTCTGCATCATAAAAATATAATATTCTTGAAGATTTCTCGTTGGTAAGCCACCCTATAAACAGTTGAATTTCGCCCTCGCGACCAACAAATAATTTATTATTCTGCTCATACGACATATCTACACCTCAATTTTCAAATGCTTGCGCAAAGGCAAAACAATAATATCCAATTGCTCAGTCGATTGTTGTAATTCCTGGTCCTGAATGACTTCCTCGTAAAACTGGAGCTGAACTTCGTAAGTTTCTTCCTTTATAACTTTTTCAATATATTCTTCAAAGGTTATTAAGTATTTATCCGAGTCCATTATTTGAGAGGAATGATAAATAAATTCTCGTGCATATCGAATTCGATCAAATCCTGAGGAGGTATCTGCACATTTTTTGTTATAGGATGCTAAGTGGGTATGAATATCAAAATACTTATCTGGCTCCGTAATCTTAAAAATTAAGGAAAAGATATTACGAGCTGACTCCTCTACGGTAAAACCGCCACGCGACATGCTCCAATTCATAGCACCAGTGGCTTGATTTATTTTTTGAGGCATGCTAATGTAACTTAAACGGCTTTCAAGTTTATAGTTTGACGAATATTTTTCTATTAATTCTTGCATAACAATTAAATTGAACCTTCTCGGGAATGACAAAGTCGTCAGTATATGCTTATACCATTCAACTTCTTCATCTTTTATATTACATAAAATCCCAAGATTTATTACCTTTTCATCTAAAGTAGCCACCAAAGATCTCTGATCTTGCTGTTTCAGATAATCGTACTTATTTTCGTTCAAAGATTCAGTAAGTACTTTCATTGCCAATGGATATCCCCTAGTCCAATCATAAATAAATTCCTGTACTCCCAATGGAATATTAGAGTTCGAAGATTGAATAAACCTATAGCTATTTTCGCGCGTAAAAGGATTGAGATGTATGGTCGTAAGTTTTCTAGAAATTGGGCGAGAGTCGTCAAAACTTATTAATCGCTTACTTGCCAAACCAACAAATGTATTGCCACTATCAGTTAATTCAGTTAAGAAATTTTCGATCTGCTGATATTGCCTTTCATTAGAATTATCAAGCAAATCGACAAAAGTAACAAATCGCTCACGCTTGGAACGCTTCTCTATAAATTCCTGAAATTCTATATTGCTAAACAATGAGGATTCCTGACCTATTTTTACGTTTAACCCGGGAGTATTCAAATCAGGTTCAACCCAAACACAGGAAATGTTATTATTTTTACACATCTCAAATGCATTACTCAACAAAGTCGTTTTGCCAATGCCATCAATACCATAAAATTCAACTATGGGCATTCGCAACAACACGTTTGGATCAAGAAGTGCTGTAATAGCGCCTTCTAAAACCCTTATTTCGCTTTCTCTATTAATCATAGTATTCATTATAATAACTCCTACTGATCTTTCAGCTTATTAACAATGACAGCCACTTCACTCTGAATAAAGTCTAATTGTGATTTCATACTATGTAATTGATTCAATATATCTCTGGTTGTATAATACACATCTGGAGGACGTTTAAACAATGCCCAATGCAATTCTTTTATAAATGATATGTAATCCCCGTTATCACCAACGATGTATCTGCTGCCATTCCGCCTTTCGATTACATCCAACAAAAGCGATTCTTTATCAAGTTCTTCTTCATTAACAAACCAAACAGAACTACCTCTCGTGGGAAACGCACGTATCAATGGTTTATCCCACAAAGAATCAAAACCAATAACTATCACATCTCTACTAAGCACTTCCTCTAAATACTGTTTCAGATTTCCATCTCGATCTAAATTAAATTCCGGCTTCACCAGTTGGTAATCTCTAGCATCTAAATCCCCAAACACCTTAACAATAATATTACGAACGTTAGCCTCCCCGGAATATCCTGGCACCAGCTTTCTTAGTTTTTCACCCGAAGCAATCAAGTAATCTTGTGTTTCTTTTTTACCAATTCTGTCTAAAGATTTCTCAATGAGACTATCAATATTTAATGTAACAACTACATTAAAATACCCAGCTGATATTAATTCAGCCAAACAAGTATCCGCTTCGTTTACTTCTATGTCTTTCAAACTACTAACTAAAATGCTATGCCAATCATTTTCAGAAAGTTCAGTAGTTCTTATTATATCGAAACACTCACGAAACACATCTTTTTTGCTCTTTTTCTTAAGACCAAACTCGGCAAAACCTTTTGAAATGTCACGGAAACTTTGACTTCTATACATCCCACCAGACCTCGAACCCAAAAAAAGAACTGTTGATGTATTATTGCCAAGCCTGTTTTTTAACAGGGTGGCTATACCCTCAACTGTACCTTCCTTGGCATTACTGTCAAACATCTTTTACCCTTTTTTTATTCGATCTATGTTTGATTCGTCTTCATTCTGAAAAAGCGCAATTTTGATTAGCGATACTATTTCTTTTGCATTTATTATCCCAGCAGCACCTAATATTATTGCAGCAACTATTACCAAAAGGGATAACAAGTACATTGGAGTAAATGCAGGAGTATTTGAAACAAAAATGGAAATTCCCCAAAGCGTTGCAAGCACCGCAGATACAATCAAAAATATACTAACACCCTTCACAATAAGATCCAAGATTCTGTCTCGTCCAGTATCGTCCTTATTCTCTTTTTTTTGTGAAACATATTCATCGCTTTTATCTAGCTCCACTGGAAGGTAGCTATCATTTGTTTTATTGAGTCTATTACTAAAAATCATTTTTTTTTCTGAAGCTAAACCCTTACCTAGCGCGACGAAGAAATTATTAACATCACCGTATTGACCTGATATCGAGTAAGATTCTGGCTTCCCCCCTCTTGCTTCAATTACCCTAATAATATCATCCGTTTTCTTGGGTAACTCTTGGGTCACATAATAAATACTTCCACCTGTCTGTTTCAGCGCTCTACGAATATCATCCTCACGTTGTAATGATCCAATAACAATAATATCGCCATTTATAAATCTCTCCAATGCAGAGCGAATAGCAGTTGGTATTTCAAAAAAAACGGGGTAGGATTCATGTATTGCATTATCTTTCAGGCTGCCCCGAAGTTTTATTATTTTTATTTCATTATTCCGATTTTCGAGTGCGGCGAGGATATGTTCCGGATTGTCTCGATTTACCACCAAAACACTTATTGAACCAGGATGCACACCAACTTCAAAGAGCGCATCTTCTAGATTCGAGTCTAAATTGGCAGTAATGATAGTACGAAAATAGCCAGATTTAATAAGTAATGCTAACGGTTTATAATCAGACAGTTTTTTTTCTATATCAAAATAATGTTTTAATATGGCAATTCTATCTGTAGTAGATATATCTCTTAAATTTGAACAAAATTGATCCCAATTTGACGCATTCGAAATCTTTTGCAACGCCTCCTCTGGCAATGAAACGTATGATGTCAACAGCAAATTGTATGGATGATTATCACCATGGCGTATTCTTAATATATTAACCAGATTACTTAATACCCTTGGGTAAGCCATTGAAAACTCCACCATAAATTAATTAGGAACATTGAATTCTGAAATATTCAATTACCCTTACACAGTAATTATATCATTACTTTTTTATGAAATGATTGCCAAATACTTATCGTACAATCAAGGAGTGCAAACCTATATGCACTAGAGAAATAAAGTTCAGAAAAACGTTAGGGATTTTAGGAAATATACCAAAATAAATGTGATTATTTTCCTTCAAACGACAGAATTTTTACAGATTAAGGCTATCAACTATCGACAACATCAAGATCGTTCGCGTAGTATATTATGCGAAACCCCTCCAATTTGACTGCCTCTGGGTATATAGCTTTATAAATTTTACAGTTAGGAGAATTTAAATTATAACTTTTTGTAGCACGGTAAGTAGACAGCGAACAACCACCAGCGCACCAAAACTTCCATTCGCAAGACTTGCATACATCCTTTTCCAAAACTGGTAAGTTTTGCAAGTTACTTTTATCTTCACGAACAACTTTCAATGGATCAAAAACTTTATTATTAGTAATTGGCTTGCTGATTAGCATTTGGCATTTAGAAACCATCCCATTCTGATCAAAAACTAAATAGTTCTGCCCTACTCCACAAGTGCGAAGGTGAGAATGAGACAAGTCTCCTTTATCCACTAAAGAGGATAACAGACTTCTTTTAGGAAGATTAGATTTAATAATTTCATAAGCTGAAAGCATACCTTGAATTATTTTCTCTTCATCCATTTGCATGTCCGTAAAAGAAGCCGATAGTTCATTCTCCCTATAGAAATTTAAGTTAAATGGTAAATCCATACTAACAATCCAAGACAATAATTCATCAAGGTATTCGACGGTCCTACTACTAATTGTTACTGATAAATGTGGTTTCAAATCAAGGTTCAACGCCATTTGAATTGCCTTTTTCACATCTGTAAACGAGCCCTTGTTGCCCGCATAAGGCCGGTGAAGATCATGAACCTCACCAATCCCATCAACAGAAATCATCAATCGAAGTTGCAATTCTTTCATCTGCTCAATAATAATTTCTGTTAAGAGCGTCCCATTACTCAACACAACCCCATTGAGGGAAATATTATTATTTTGCGCAACCATTTTTGCGTATCTATGCACCTTATTTATTATTGGGAAATTTAGCAATGGCTCTCCCCCAGCATACTTAAGCTTGATGTGATTGAGATTATTTGATTTAGCAGAGCGAAATATTGCATCTACACATTGAACTCCAATCTCATACGACATATCTTCACGCACATGTGGCAAATAACAATAATGACACCTCAGATTACATCGATCGGTCATATGCATCCAAGCAGTGAGGGATATCATTTCTTCAGAATGCGATGAATTTTTATTTTTATTGATCAGGAGTCCACAATTTATTAATCTTAAGAAAACCGTATACAACTCAGGATCATCAATAATCAAACTAGCATCTCCCCCTACCTTCAACAGATCTATGATATCCCCCCCAGCATCATTCACCACAACAGGTTTATGGTGAGGGCCAAAAAACATTTTATAGCTATCATTTAAAGTGATTTCTTGAGTTGCAGGGGTGATGCAATATTCATTTAAATTTATTCTTTCTAAATCGTTATTTTCCATACAATCAATAACCCTCTCTGGTGAGCTACATGCGTAATAAGACCCACAGTCACAATCACTAGAACAATCTTCGCCTCTATCACCCATGTAAGGCGAATTTTCCTTAGGAGTTAAAATAACCATTTTTTTATTATTCATATCTATACCGCCTATAGAATTTTTCCTTATAGATAAAAACAACTATAAAGACGCCCGCAACTTTGCTTCGAAAGTAAATGATCTATCTCTATTTAACCTCTAGAACTTTAGGGGGTATAGCGAAGTAATGCAAACGCGATCCCTAACAAAACTAATCTAGTATATTCTAACATAAGGAGTAGACAAGGGGCATTAGAGTGTGGGGATCAAGATTTGTTGGCTATTCAATTCGTTTTGTCGTGTAGTGGCTTGGGATTGGGCAACCATGAACGTCATAGACCAACACTTCAATCAATTAGTAAAACCATTTATAAAATAGACGATCGTTTTGGCGGCTGATTATGGCTTTCGAGACAAAAACAGCGCCCAGAAAACATAAAGATTTGCAAACTAGGAGCGTGGAATGAGCGGATGTGCATTGAAACAGCATTGTCATTGGTGATCTGTGACCTGAAACGAATTCGACATCGACTGGCTACCTACATTCAGATACGGTCATCCTATGTCTTTGCCATGTTCAATGTACTACAAAACTTGTTTCATGCCTTTCATCCTGATGCCATTCCTTATCAGTTGAGCATCGCCTAATTTTCTCTCTAAAATAAGCACTAGAGGTTATATAAAAGCATTGTGTCAAATAGACTTAGACAATATCATATCCCATGATTTTATTCAGAAACTGAAAACTCATTTCATACATATAGCATACATCGCTAAGAGGAGTGTCAACCTCCCAATTTTAGTACCAATTGAAAGTAGAAAAATCAGGCATATTGGATAGCATATTGATGGGGCGTCAAGCCTTGTAGTGCCTCATGTGGGCGGATGGTATTGTATATATACAACCAGTCTTCTGTGATGACACGCACCTCCTGTAAGTCGTCAAACAAATAAGCATCCAATACTTCTTCGCGGAAGGTCCGATTGAAGCGTTCGATGTAGGCATTTTGAGCTGGTTTTCCGGGTTGAATGTGAGCCAGTTCGACATGATGTTCCCGTGCCCATTCAGCCAGTCGTTGTGAGATCAATTCAGGACCATTATCCATGCGGATCTGTCGTGGGGTTCCTCGCCAAAGCAGGAGCACATCCAAAACCCGAATGACCCGTTCCGCTGGTATGGAAGTATCCACTTCAATCCATAAAGCTTCCCGATTGTAGTCATCCAAGATGTTCAAGGTGCGAAAAGCACGTCCATTGGACAAGCTGTCACTCATGAAATCCAGTGACCAACTCTGATTGGACTGCTCAGGCACCGCCAGTGCCTGGGCAGTCCGGGCAGGCAATCGCTTCTTTGGTTTTCGACGCAGATTGAGTTGCAATTCGCGGTACACACGCCGAATCCGCTTGTGGTTCCAGCCATAGCCCTGATTTCTCAAGTAATCCACCATCTTGCTACAACCCCAACGCGGCTGATACTCTGCCAGTCGAAGTAGTTCCTGGGCAATTTCGTGATCGTCAGTGAGGTTGGCTTCATGGCGAAATACGGTACGGCTTATGGACAGTAGTCGACAAGCTCGGCGTTCACTCATTTCGTATGTCTGCATGATATATCTTGCCAGTTCACGCCGCTCATCCGGCTCTACAGCTTTTTTTCGACAATATCCTTCAAAGCTTTGTGTTCCAGACTCAAGTCGGCATACATTTGCTTCAAGCGACGGTTTTCTTCTTCCAGTTCCTTGAGGCGCTTCAAGGCACTTACTTCCATGCCGCCATATTGGGCTTTCCACTTATAGTAGGTCGCTTTGCTAAACCCATGTTGGCGGCTCAGGTCTTCCAGGGATATCCCGGCTTCTGCTTCTTTCAAGATGTTTACGATCTGGCTTTCGGTGAACCTCGATTTCTTCATGTAGATCTCTCCTGTGTCTATTTTGCCAGAAGTTTTCTACTTCTCACTGGTACTATTTTAGGGGAGGCTTACCGGAGCATTCAGAGGTTGTTAGAAAAAAGCTCAAAGCCGCCGTCCCCGGTATCTTCTTGCGAATAAATCTTTCACAAGGAAGGCGATGGGAGAAAAATCATCTGCAAACTTTTAGTACACCACGATAAGAAAGTAACACAAAATTCAGGGTACAGGAATAAAATTATATGTATGTGAATTCATACATCCAGAAACTATTAGCTATCTTTATATCTTGACTCGTCAATCCCTTCCATACCAGTATCAATTCCAAATCAAACAAGCGCCCTTCATTTAAAATGGATAATTCATGAACATGTACCCTTTTGCTAAAAGACATCAAAAGATTATTCTCTGCGAATTGCAACAATCGATTTTGTTTTTTTTTCTTAATTCTTCGAATATCCATTGGCGAGAGCGGCGAAAAGATAACCCGTACACTGCCGTTACCAGAAGAGCACACTAAGGCTTGTGGTTCTTCAAATATCTCAGGAACCTGCAATTTCAAATCATAGCCACATACTTTTGAGGCAGTCTTATTAAGCCATCCCAAAGGATCTGGAACCTGCACAGTTTGTACCAAGTGTTCGCGCTTGATTTTTAAATCCTGTACCGCCCATAGCACCACCTGTTCCCTTAACCCATCAATCGCCTTCCTCTGGCGGTCATTCCCCATGCTAATTAACGCCCCAAAGAAGATTACAGCAGCTGCTACAACTATTGCAAGAATTATTTCCATTTTCGTTTTCCTTTTTATTATTTATTTTTAATAGTGTTGTCTTTTGTCCGTTCGGACATCATATTGAATGTCTCACCCAATCGTTCCAGCGCCTTGGGGCGCGGACCCACCACACTAGCAGATGCGATCACCATGAATAATCCCAATAAGCCGATGATCTGCGAAAGCGGTAGGGAGTACCGAGCTGATGCAGGTGGTTCTTCTGGTACAGGAGTAATCGCGACCAAAGTCGGCGTTGGCGGTATTTGTGTTGCAGTTTGCGTCACCAAAGACATCAAATTGCTGGTCGCGGCCGGAGATGGAGTCAGAGTGGCGGTCGAGGTCACCATCTCCGGGATCACGTTCCTGCCCGCATCCTGTCCGCATAACCCATTTACATCACAAGCTTCTGCCAGATCCGGATATTCTCCTGAGGGCGCCAATGTTCCATCACCAAACCGTCGATCCCATTTCACAAGGTAGGAATTTTTGCCTGGATCAAAGCCCAACTCCACTTTCTTCCAACGCTTTTGTGGATCCTGAATCGTGACATGAATGCGGGCAATCGGAAAGTGATTGGAGGACACCTTCAATGTTCCAGTTTCCCAAATCCACCACCGTTCGGTAATGGACACAGTCGGCGGGGCATTATCCGCAGTTAATGAGATGAAGGAAGTATCACTGACATTGCCGGCACGATCCATCCCACGCACCTGGATGGTGTACTCTCCGTTAGGTACTTCACCGGAACGCCAAACGAAAGACCAATTCCCTGCCTCCAGCAAAACAGGCTGCCAGGTATTCCCTCCATCAATGGAAATCTCGCCACCTTCCGGACCTGAAGTCAGGTCTTCCAAGCTTCCAAAGAACCGCACATCGCCTTGCACCATATCACCATTGGAATGGGAAGTAATTTGTACAATTGGCGAAACTGTATCCACTCGGATACTTCTGGATACCATCACCTCATTGCCAGTCACGTCCCTGGCATGGATCCGCGCCAGATGATCTCCATCCATAAAGTGAACCGGAAAGGTTACCCAGGTTGTTCCACCATCCAGACTTCCATTCAAGATCGAGAGCCCGGAGATCGCATCGGTAGCAGTTGCGGACAGATCCACGGCATGACTTTGGGTTCGATCAATTGCATGAATTAGTTGTCCTGTTTAAACAAAAGCGAATAATCGTCGAGCAAAAGAAAAGCCGACGCGCCGAGAATACAGGCGCGATAATCGAGCCTGCCCAGTTCCAGCTCTGTGTTTTCCGAAAGCCTCGCCAGCGCCGCATTCCGCATGGACGCGTTGACCGCATCCAGCCACCTTGTGCCGAAGCGGGTCATATCCCCCGTTAGAACGATCTTTTGAATATTGAGCGAGCCGATCAAATTGGCGAGCGAGATGCCCAGAAAATGCGCCGCGTTTTCAACGACCTGGGTCGCTTTCGCATCGCCTGAATCAAAAGCCGCCTGTGCCTGATCCAAAGAATTGAAATTCAATTGATTGACCACTGCGCGCGCGCTCGAAACGGTTTCGAGACAACCGTATTTTCCACAGCGGCATAGCTCGCCGTTCTCCTGCACCACCACATGACCGATCTCCCCCGCGCCGCCGCCATCGCCCTGAAACAAACGTCCGTTGACCAGAATGCCTGAACCCAGCCCCTGCCGAATATTGACCACGATCAAATTCGTGTCACTGGCATGTTCGCCGCCGTAGACGTATTCACCGATGGCGGTTGCCTGGCTGTCATTCAAAATGGAAACGGGGATCTTATATTTCTTTTCCAGCAATTGACCCAGCGGCAAATCCTGCCATTCGAGGTTGACGGCGTTCACCACCACCCCTTCGCGGGTATTGACCAAACCGGGCGTACCGACGCCAATCCCCACAATAGGTTTGATCTTCTTCTTCATCAACTGGTCAACGATCTGATACACAAGTTCGAGGGCGGTCTTGCCATTGTCATCGTGGACAGGTTCTTCCACCATCTCTTTGATCTCCCCGCGTAGATTCAAGATCGCACCGATGAATTTCTCCTGTCCGAGATCGAGACCGATCAAATAACGCGAATCGGCGACCACGCTCAACAGGATGGGCGATTTTCCCCCGATGGATTCGCCTCTGCCGACTTCCTGCACCAAGCCTTCGGAGAGCAGCCCGCTGACCACATCCGAAACCGTCGTGCGCGTCAGATTCGTCACCCGCGCTACTTCGGCGCGGCTGATGGACTCGTTCGCAAAGATGGTGCGCAGTACGAGGTCACGGTTGTGTTGCTTGGTCTGCTGGTGAGTAGCCTTTTTCATGGTTTTCTGTCTAATTGTCTACACGCAAAGATTTGAACCACTCGCAATACTTTGTAAATTCACTGTACTAACAAAGCCATTTTACAAACTTCCCCAGCATAAGTCAAGTCCCCAATTCCTTGACAAATTTTAGGTTAGGACATAAAATAATTTAGGTGAGACTAAATTTAAACCGACACTTTATAGGGACACTTATGGAACTCATTCCCCTCAACATTCTTGGTTTGCTGGCAATCTTTGGCGCGATCATCTATGCCGTTGGCGACGTGCTCCTGCTGGCATCCAAAGCTTCACTGGACGATTACCCCAAACTCAAGCCGTTCGCAAAGCTGCTTTCAGACGCGGAAAAAATGATCGTGCTCTCCCCCACCCGTTTGATGTGGGGCGCGCTGATCGGCGTGTTCACCACACCGCTGATCCTGTTCGGGTTCTGGCACGCCACCCAAGGCTTGAGCGGAGTCAATGCCTGGGCAGCGCTGGCAGTTTTCGGGTTGTTCGGATTCGCCACCGTCATCGGAGCATTTGTGCATGGCTCGTTCTTTTACATGGGCGAGTACGTCCATGCGCTCAACGATGTCAAAGAAGAGTCGCAACCGGTTATCGCTGGGATGATGGAACGGCATAAGAAAATTCTGATCATCACGTATGCGCCGCTCATGCTCTTCATCATCACCGCTTCAATTCTATTTTCGGTTTTGGTTGCGTCTGGGAAAACCGCCTTCCCGATGTGGATGGTAGGAGTGAACCCGCTCACAATCACCATCATTTGGCTGCTTGGCAAACGCATCCTGCCGCAAT
>CAYJPO010000005.1:26732-30647 GCA_964372045.1 uncultured Anaerolinea sp. | reverse complement strand
CAATTCATCCGCGATTGGACAGAAGGCGCCGGGTTCAACATCGCTTACACCGCCTTCTTCATTTGCACGACCATCACACTCTGGAAATAACCAATGCTCAAACAATCCACCTCCATTCAAGACTACCTCAAACGCATTTACGAGTTGACCGAATGCGGCGAAGCTGCCAGCACAAACGACCTGGCGCGCGAGTTGAACATCAAGCCTGCCTCCGTGACAGGCATGATCCAAAAACTTGCCGCCGAACAACCGGCGCTGGTGGAGTATCAAAAACATCAGGGCGTGACATTGACGCCAACGGGAAAAAAAGCAGCGCTCGAAGTCATCCGTCATCATCGCCTGCTCGAGACCTGGCTGGTGCAAACGCTTGGCTATTCGTGGGATGAAGTGCATGAAGAGGCGGAGCGGCTGGAGCATGTCATCTCGGAGGGTTTCGAGCGGCGCATCGCTGCGGCGCTTGGCAACCCGACACGTGATCCGCACGGAGAGTTAATCCCCACCGAAGACTTGAAGATGCCCGTGGATGACTCCGCCCCCCTCTCATCACTGCGCCCGAATCAGATCGCAACGATTCTGCGCGTCGCATCACAGGACCCGAAGTTACTGCGCCATCTTGAAAGTTTGGGACTCACCCCGGGCAGTCAGGTCGAGGTAACTGAGTATTCGACGTTCGACAACAATTTGACGGTGAAGGCTGGCAACAGATCGAATGTGCTTGGGTTGAACATCACCACAAAGATCTTCGTGGAACGAAAGCAGTCTTAAATCGACTGGCAAAAGAAAGGCATTCATGGAAACAGAAACCATTTTTAGAATTTTATTGCCGGTCCTCATTTTAACCTTCGTCTTCCATCGCGGATATTACGCCAGTAAGCACAAAGAGACCACAGAAAGCACTGTCAAGAAGCGCACAGAAGGATTGGCATCCAATATCGCCGGGCTGATCGGTTTTGTAGGACTCGTCTCGACACTTGCGTACATCATTCAACCTACCTGGACATCCTGGGCTTCACTCCCTTTTCCGCTCTGGCTAAGGTGGTCTGGACTCGGTTTCGCGCTTGCGGGTTTTGCCCTGCTCCAATGGTCGCAGAACACGCTCGGTCAAAACTGGAGCGACAACCCGCGCATGATCAAGGGACAGGGGCTTGTCACCAATGGTCCTTACCGTTTCATTAGGCATCCCATTTACGCGGCTGTTTATCTCATTCTGGGTTCCACGTTTTTGCTTTCAGCCAATTGGTTGATCGGTCTCGCTTGGATCGGAATGAATGCGCTCGAAGTCACATCGCGGATCCGCTTCGAAGAATCGCTCATGCTCGAATTCTTCGGCGATCAATACCAGGAGTATATGAAGAGGACGGGAAGATTATTCCCGAAAGTTTTATAAGCAATTTGGTGGTTTCGATCTGGCGGATGAACGCCGTCTACTCAACCACCAGAGTAAAAATCAAATTAGAGGTAAAAATAATGAACGAAAACTTATTCCGTATTTTAGCCGCCGTGATCTTCTTTACGGGTATCGGCATCTCCACCTACTTCCGCCGCAAAGCTGACCGTGATGCAGGCGAGAAACTTTCCCGAAAAGCGGACGGCACACCGATGATGACCGTCATCCGCATTGGTGGATTGATCCTTTGGCTGAGCCCGCTTTTTTATTTAGTCAACCCGATATGGATGGCGTGGTCGAAGATCGGACTTCCTGAATGGGCGCGCTGGCTCGGAGTTGGGGTCGGGGTGATCTGCGTCTTCGGAATCTACTGGCTATTCAGCAGCATCGGGAGCGGCATTACCCCCGTCAGTGCAACACGCAAGGAACACAAACTGGTCACGAACGGAATCTATCGCTACATTCGGCATCCGCTTTACACCTTCGGCTCATCCATGTTCCTGGCATTTGGCATGATAGCGGACAACTGGTTCATCGTGGCGATGGGGGGCGTGGCTTTCATTGTCATGGCGATCCGCACACCGAAAGAAGAAGCGAATCTCATCGAGAAATTTGGCGATGAGTATCGAGAATACATGAAGAGAACGGGGCGTTTTCTGCCCAAAATCCTGTAACAAGAGAAGTCTATGAATACAACTTTCTGGATCATCACTGGTATCGTTTTATTGTTCGCGGTCTTCACTCCCCGCGTGGGAGCCATTGCGATCTTCATTGCATGGCGCGCGGCGAAGGAACGCGAACAAGTGGAAGATGCGCTCAAACATCTGCTCGACCGTGAAAATCAGGGCAGGCATGCCACGCCTGAATCCATCGCGGGAACGTTGGACCTCTCGCGCGACAAAGTGACGCGTCTCATCGAACACATGGAGACGCAGGGTCTGCTCGAATCGCAAGGCAGTGAGCTTCGCCTGACAACAGAAGGTGAACGCTGGGCACTGCACGTTGTCCGCGCGCACCGCTTGTGGGAACGCTATCTCGCCGATGAAGCGCGCATGCCGTTGAACAAGATCCACAGCGAGGCTCAGAAACGCGAACACTCACTGACCGAAGCCCAGCTCAACGAATTGGATGCGGCGCTCGGGCATCCCACCCGTGACCCGCACGGTGACCCGATCCCTTCGCGCGAGGGCAAACTGAATCGAGCGGAAGGCATGTCCATTACGGCGTGGCAGGCTGATCGTCCCGCCCGGATCGTTCACTTGGAGGATGAACCGGCGCTGGCGTATCAACAAATTTTGGCGGCAGGGCTCCGCCTCGGGCAAGACATCCGCATTATCGAAAAGAACCATAACCGTTACATCTTGAGTGATGGCGAAAGCGAATACAAACTCGCCCCTGCGGTGGCGTCGAACATCTTTGTCTCGGCGATCCCCGAAAGCGAGATGCTGAAACGCGAAGCGATTCCTTTAGTGGAACTGGTGCAGGATCAACGCGCGCGGATCATCGCGCTGGATGACTCGGTGCAGGGATTTACCCGCCGCCGCTTTCTGGACTTGGGGCTGACTCCTGGCACGACAATTTATCCCGAGCTGACGAATTTCTTCGGCGAGCCGCGAGCCTATCGCGTGCGCGGTACGATGATCGCGCTGCGAAACGACCAGGCATCCCAGATCTGGGTGAAACCAATTTGACGTATATCGGTGCTTCAGTGTCACGTGACACCGGAAAACTTGAAACTGGAGCACCCGACATAGAAACACACAACACAGGAACACATACATGACAAACACAAAGATCAACCTCCCCACCGAGCATTGCGAGACCTGTCCCGCCTTCACACAACTGGAGCAGATGGGAATCAAGGTCGGCGATTTCGACCGCGTCGTGGCGCTGGCTGGCAACCCGAATACGGGCAAATCCACGCTATTCAACGCATTAACCGGTCTCAAACAACACACGGGCAACTGGCCCGGAAAAACCGTCACCCGCGCAGAAGGCGGGTATCAATTCAATAATGTGAAATATAAGCTGGTGGATCTACCCGGAACGTATTCGCTATTATCCGCAAGTCAGGATGAAGAAGTGGCGCGCGATTTTATTTTGTTCGGTCAGCCCAACTGCACCATCGTAGTGACCGACGCAACCGCGCTCGAACGTAATTTGAATCTGGTCATGCAAGTCATGGAGATCACGGACAAGGTCGTCGTGGCAGTGAATCTCATGGATGAAGCCCGCCGCAAAGGATTGGAAGTGGACGCACGCAGTCTCGCGCGTGACCTGGGCGTGCCTGCCATTCCCATCACCGCCCGCAGTGGCGAAGGCGTTGCCACGCTGCTCGCCACCATCTCGGATGTGATCGAAGGGAATATCGTGGTCAAACCTAAACGAGTGGAAGGCACGCCCGAATTCCAGAAAGCTGTTAACGAACTTGTGCCGATGATCGAGAGCATGGCTCCCGGAATCCCAAATGCGCGCTGGCTGGCGATCCGCTTACTGGACGGCGATGCCCGCGTGCAGAAAGCCATCAC
>CAYJPO010000005.1:0-26632 GCA_964372045.1 uncultured Anaerolinea sp. | reverse complement strand
GCTGGCTGGCGATCCGCTTACTGGACGGCGATGCCCGCGTGCAGAAAGCCATCACGAGCGGAGAGCTTGGCGACATCGTTCAAAGGCAACAGCAAGCCGATGTGCAGTTCAGTCGGAAGATGTCGGTGGAAGGGCGGCAGTAAAAAAGTAGACAAGGAAACAAGTAGACAAGACAGTGCAAATTACTTGTTTACCTTTGTACTTGTGTACTGATTTTGGAGAATTTATGACAAACACAAACATCACACCCTACGACATCATCGCCAAAGCCGAATCACTGCGCAATAATTTATCGACCGGCTTCCGCGATGAGATCGTCAAATCTATTTACAGCGAAGCGGAGAAGGTGGCGAATCGCGCCGTCAAAACTGCTTCGGATAAAAAATATGACTTCGACCAGAAAGTGGACCGCCTCGTCACCTCGCCGTGGACGGGTCTGCCGATCATGCTGGCACTGCTGGGAATCATCATCTGGCTGACGGTCTCCGGCGCGAACGTCGCCTCGGAAGCCATCGCCACAGTGCTCTTCGGGTTTGGCGACCTCGGACGGAATTTCTTCAACTCACTCGGCTTTATTCCGTGGTGGATCACCGGCTTCATTTGGGACGGTGTGTATCTCGGTCTCGCCTGGGTCATCAGCGTCATGCTGCCGCCAATGATGATCTTCTTCCCCGCATTCACCTTCCTCGAAGACCTCGGTTACCTGCCGCGTGTGGCATTCAACATGGATTGGCTATTCAAGAAGACCGGCGCGCACGGCAAACAATCGCTGACCATGGCAATGGGATTCGGTTGTAACGCAGCAGGCGTAGTAGCGACCCGTGTCATCGACTCGCCGCGCGAGAGATTGATCGCCATCCTGACCAACAACTTCGTCCCATGCAACGGACGCTTCCCGACCTTAATTATGCTTGCAACGGTATTCGTGGCGTCCGCCTTCCCCGCAGCGTTGACCTCTTTCGTCGCCGCAGGGACCGTTGTCGGCGTGGTCTTGATCGGGGTCGCGTTTACGTTCCTGATGTCGTGGCTTTTATCCCGCACCGTTCTCAAAGGTGAAGCATCCGCTTTTACGTTGGAACTTCCGCCCTACCGTAAGCCGAACGTTGGGCGCATCCTTTACACATCCATCATCGACCGCACGGTCTTCGTCCTCTGGCGAGCCATGCAGACCGCTGCTCCCGCGGGCGCGCTCATCTGGATTTTGGCGAACATCCCCGTCGGTGACATCAACCTCGCGCGCGCCATCGCGGACTGGTTAAACCCGTTCGGCTTGTTGCTTGGTCTCGACGGTGTGATCCTGCTGGCGTACATCATCGCCATACCCGCTAACGAGATCGTTGTCCCGACCATGATGATGGTCTACATGGGCGCGGGCATGATGATCGACGGACCTTCATCGAGCGGCGCGATCTTTGACCTGCTCGTCAACGGCAACGGTTGGACGATGCTGACCGCCATCAACCTGATGTTGTTCGCGCTGCTACACAACCCATGCGCCACGACCATCATTACGATCTACAAAGAAACCAAATCGTGGAAGTGGGCAACTGTCAGCGTGGTCATCACGCTGGGTACTGCATTTTTAGTGACGTTCTTAACCGCCAGCATCGCCAGATTGTTTGGCTGGGCGTAGCAATACAAGTGACAGCCGTCCAACGAAGCGGCTGTCACTTCCCAAATCACCACTTTACCAATTTACTGATCTACCAATCTATCAACTTTAGAGGTGAACATGAACAAAAGCTTTTCACGAAGAGATTTTCTAAAAATAGGGGGACTGGCAGCCATCGCAGGTACAGCGAGCGGAACTGTGCTTGCGAAGGCAAACACACCCAACGAATCCGGCAAACCGTTTGATGAGATCTGCGGAATCCCGCAGGCGCAAATGGGCACGGATCATGGCGAGGGACTTCCCGGCGCAGGTGACGTTGACCACGAGAAGAACGGCTTCGACCCGGGCGAGGTCCTTTACGACTTCGACTACGGCAAAGTCTCGAAACTCCCCAACGGACAGACCTTGCGCGAGTACGAAATCATCGCGCTCGATAAAAGCATCGAAGTCGTCCCCGGCATCGAATTCCCCGCATGGACGTACAACGGACGCATCCCCGGTCCCACACTTCGCGCCACCGAAGGCGACCGCATTCGCATCCGATTCCAAAACGGCAGCGGGCATCCGCACTCGATGCACTTCCACGGTTTTCACCCCAGCGAGATGGACGGCGTGCCCGGCACGGGTCCTGGTGGGATGGTTGAACCCGGCAGCGAGTTCATCTACGAGTTCGACGCCGAGCCGTTCGGATTGCATCTGTATCACTGTCACGTCTTCCCGCTCGCGCGTCACATCGCCAAGGGACTCTACGGCGCGTTCATCGTCGATCCGAAGGAAGGTCGCCCGCCCGTTGATAAAGAGATGGTCATGGTCATGCACGGCATCGACATTGACTTCGACAACGGCAACGACTTTTACGCCGTCAACGGCATTCCCTTCTATTATCAAAATCATCCCATTCAAATAAAAGTCGGCGAAAAGATCCGCATCTATCTTGTCAATATCCTCGAGTTCGACTTTGTCAACTCGTTCCATTTGCACGCCAATTTCTTTCACTACTATCCCACCGGCACCAGCCTCACGCCGTCCGAATTTACCGACACCATCATTCAAGGGCAGGCGCAGCGCGGCATATTGGAATTCACTTACAAGTATCCGGGCATGTACATGTTCCATGCGCACGTCACCGAATTCGCAGAACTTGGCTGGAACGGCATGTTCGAAGTCACAGCGTAGAAAGAGGATAAGATGACTGAACCAACTTCCCCCACGACAGAGAATCGCTTCACCTTCGGGACCTTTATCCTGCTTCTCCTCCCAATCCTGCTCCTCGCCGGAGTTATTTTCCTCTTCCTCAATACCGGCGGTGGGCTCGACCTCGATTCCCCTGCTCCCATCGAAAACCTGAATATCGAACGCTATCACCTCGAACACGACCTCATCGAATTGCACGTTCAAAACACCGGACCCGAAGCGCTAACCATCGCCTCGGTCATCATCAACGACGCGGTCATGCCGTTCGAGGTTTCGCCCGGTGTGACCATCCCGCGGCTGGGCAGGGCAACCATCACCGTCAACTACGCATGGACGGAAGGTGAAGCCTACGGCGTGCGCGTCTTCACCAGCAACGCCGTGCCATTCGATGTGGAAATTCCCGTTGCGTTTGAAACCCCTGCTCCAGAAGCAAAGACATTTTGGAGTTTCACGCTGATCGGCTTGTACGTCGGTGTGATCCCCATCTTCTTGGGAATCTTCTGGCTGCCTGCGTTGCGCACCCTCGGCAAAAAATGGATGACCTTTCTGATGGCGTTGACCACCGGTTTGCTCATCTATCTCGGGCTCGACACGTTGAACGAAGCGCTCGAACAAGCCGCGGAACTTCCCGCCACTTATCAGGGAATCGGGTTGATCGGCATCGGCGCTGTCGCCACCTACATGCTGCTTGAACTGATAGACAATCCCAAATCCTCGGACCGAAGCGAAACATCCCAGCGTATGAACATCGCCTGGAGGATCGCGCTCGGCATCGGCATTCACAACCTTGGTGAAGGGCTTGCCATCGGTGCGGCGTATAACGTCGGTGAGATCGCGCTGGGCACCTTCCTCGTCGTCGGCTTCATCATCCAGAACATCACCGAAGGTTTGGGCATCATCGCGCCGATTCTGAAAGACCGTCCCACCATCGGTCAACTCGCCCTGCTTGGTCTCGTTGGCGGTGCGCCTGCCATCGTCGGCGCATGGATCGGCGGCTACACTCCGTCACCCTTCCTCGCCGTCCTCTTCCTCGCCATCGGAACGGGTGCCATTTTCCAGGTTGCTGTGGAGATCGCCAAACTCATCCAAAAGGATACGGTCAAACAGCCCATGCCCGGCTATATCTTCAGCGGTGTGCTGGCTGGGATGTTGATGCTGTGGGTCACGGGTATTTTCATAAAATAAATTCCGCATCCCCTCTTTGGCGGATTGCCCAGCCCTGGGAATACCAGTAAAGTTGCCTAAAGGAGAACTTACAACATGAAAAATATTCTTTGGGCTGGGATATTGATCTTAGCGCTAGGCGCATCCCTCATCGGTTGCGGACCAGCCACGCTGGATACATTTGCTGGCACATGGACAACCAACCTAGGCACTGTGAATATTGTCGAAAAGGGCGATGAGATCACAGCAAATATCGAGGGCTATGGCGGATTTTGGAATGAAACATTCACAGGCAACTTCAACGAGAGTGGTGAAGCGGTTTTCGACACGGAAGTATTAGGTAGTTTTACATTGGTCATGAATAGCGAAAACACCTTCGAATCCGCGTCTGAAGATCTATCCTTTTGCGGCATTCGCGGCGCAGACATGGAACTCCCTGCAGATTGCGGCTTCAGCGGAAAATGGATCGTTCCATCCAAGTCAGTTTTCCTGGATGGCAGTTATATGATCCTCAAGCAGGTTGGCGCAACCGTCACCGGCGACTTGTATAATGGGAACGACGAAGTATATGACTCGTTCACCGGCACGGTGGAATGGGGCAAAGGCTGGCGCGCGATCGGTGCCACGACCGAACGCGGTGAAATATCCCTGTGGATGAATGCCTCGGAAACGGGTTTTCAATTTATGACCAGCAAAGGCAACATTCAGGAACTGTGTGCGGTCCGCGACGGAGTTGACAGCGCATATCTGAGCAGTTTTACCTGCGAGCCATAACCACGGTAACCCCTGTCAAACATCATATTGACAGGGGTTATTTTACAGAGTAATATATGAATACTTGTTCATATATTCAACTATGAAACTTACCGAACTCAAAGCCATCAAACTAGCTGAACTCTTCAGCGCCCTGAGCGACGCGAGCCGTATCCGGCTGATCGCACTACTCATGGACGGCGAAATGAGCGTCCGCGCTCTCGCCGATGGACTTGGCATGACCGAGTCCGCCGTCTCCCACCAACTGCGCGGACTGCGCCAAATGCACCTCGTACGTGCGCGCAAATCGGGCAGGCAAGTTTTCTATTCGATCGACGATGACCACGTCTCGCGTTTATTTACCCTCGGGCTGGATCACGTCCAACACGGGTAGCCATGCACAATCATTCTCACAGCCATTCTCACATTGGCGATCTCACCCAGCAAACAACAAAACGGCTGACGCTCTCACTAATCCTCACCGCCGCCTTCGTCATCGTTGAGATCGTTGCAGGCATCTTCGGCAACAGCCTTGCCCTGCTCACCGACGCGGCGCACAATTTCACCGACGTCATCGCGCTGGGACTGAGCTGGTACGCACTCAAAATTGCGCTCAAGCCCGCCCACGCTGGCAAGACCTTCGGCTACCATCGGGTTGGAATCCTCGTCGCGTTGATCAATTCCACGACATTGATCCTGATCGCGTTCGGGATCTTCGTCGAAGCCTACAAACGCTTCAATGCCCCGCCTGAAGTTGATTCGACCCTTCTGATAGGAGTCGGTGCTCTGGCTTTTATCATCAACCTCGTCACCGCTTTGATGGTCAAGGAAGGCAGCGAACACGACCTCAACATGCGCAGTGCCTTCCTCCACCTCATGGGAGACGTCATGTCCTCGCTCGGTGCGGTCATTGCGGGCATCCTGATTGCTTTCACGAATTGGAACTGGCTCGACCCGCTCGTCAGCGTCCTCATTGGCGGATTCATCCTCTACAACGCCTGGGGCATCCTCAAACAGACCATTCACATCCTGCTCGAAAGCACGCCCGAAAACATCAACATGGACAGCATGGTAAACGAGCTGCAAAAAGTGGATGGCGTGCTCGGCGTGCATGACCTGCACGTGTGGAGCATCAGTGAAAATCTAAGAATGCTCTCCGCCCACGTCGTTGTTGATAATGTCTCCGTCGGCGAAGGCGTCTCTATTCAACACAATATCAACGAACTTCTTGCCCACAACTACAACATTCAACATGCCACCTTGCAGATGGAATGTGAAGGCTGCTCTTCCAGAGAACTTTATTGTAAGATCGCGGAACCTCATCAACACGCCCATCATTAAGATAAGCAAAGGCAGCTTGCCGGTTTCAGTAAAACCATTTTTTGTCTAAAGAGGCTATTTCATGACCCAATCTGCCAAAGCACAAGCTCTGCTCAACTTTCACAACAACGGAAAATTATTGATCCTCCCGAATGTCTGGAATCCCATTGGCGCGCGGATGCTGGAAGGAAAAGGTTTCAGCGCAGTTGCCACTGCCAGCGCCGCCATCGCCGAATCGATGGGATACAGTGACGGCGAACAGATCAAGTTGGAAACGATGCTGGAGTTGGTTGCAAGGATCGTTCGAAGTGTGAATGTGCCCGTGACTGCAGATTTTGAAGCGGGCTATTCCGACACCCCGGAAGGTTTGCAGGAAAATATCTCAAGATTTTTGGATACCGGAGCAGTCGGTATCAATTTTGAAGATGGGCTGGATGACAGTTCCCGCCTGCGTCCCATCGCTGAACAGATCGAGCGTATTCAGGCGGCGCGCGAGGCAGCAGAACGGCGTGGCGTTCACCTCGTCATTAACGCCCGCGCGGACAGTTTCTTTGCAGATGGGTTTGCATCCGATGAAGATAGGGTCGAAGATGTCATCACTCGCTCGAATGCCTACCTCAAAGCCGGGGCGGATTGTGTCTATCCCATTGGGCGCGGGGATAAAGAGACACTTGTCATTTTGCGAAAACGAATCAGCGCACCGATCAATGTGCTAGCCACGGCAAAGACCGCCAGCCTGAAAGAACTTCAGGAACTTGGCATTAACCGCGTCAGCTTTGGTCCGTATATCTTCCGCTCATTGTTGGCGAAATCCGCTGCAATGTACGATGAGATCAAAAACATGGGCGGATATGACATCGTCATAACTGGGATGTTTTCAAGCGGCGATATCCAGCCATTCCTTGCAAGCGGAAGAGAACCGTAACGCCATTTACGAAGTTAGGTTGTATTCCTAACCAAAGTTAGTTGACTCTCACATATCCTCTTCCTACAATAAAACCTACGTATCCTATTTATTGTTTTGTGGAGGAAGAAATGAGAACCCGTTTCACTTTAGCATTTACGATCCTGTTCGCGTTCATCTTATCCGCCTGCGGACAGGCAGACCCAACCGCCACACCGCCGCCCGAAAACGCCACTCCGTTGGACGTCTACGAATTCGCGGGACATTACGAAGGCTCCTGGACGAATAGCAAGACCGGAGCCACGGGTCCGGCGGTCTTTGATTTCATCGTGAATGAAGAAGAAAAGACCGTCACCCTGGTGATGGACATGGGCGGCAACTATCTAGGGCTGGAAGACCCGCCGCCGCACGAGATCACCGCCACGTATGATGATTACTTCGCCCGCATCCAAGGCACCGATCCCCACTTCGGCGAAATGGATGTAACCGTTGACGGCGACGGCAATATCAATGGCGAATTCATAAATGTCGCTGGTGGAATGGTTCCGAAGGTCACCTACACTGGCGTGGTTGGCAACGGTCACATCGACGCGAAATATACAGTCACACTGTTGGATGGAACGGTTGCCGAAGCCATCCTCGTGGCAGACCGGAAATAGACAATAATCCAATTTAAACGAAAACAGGAGCCGGTTTGACCGGCTCCTGTTTTTCATTGATCAAATTACGGGTTGACTTGCTGATTCTGCCAGCCGCCACCGCCCATCATTCCACCGTGTCCGTAGCCACCAGCCTGTCCCTGCGGACCGGTTCCGGTGCAGTTGCCCGAACCCATGCCACCCTGACCACGCGACTTCATCCAATCCGCCTGCTCCTGCGTGATGACGTTCGCCGCCACCGCCGCATCCAACGCCGCCGCGCGGACTTCCGTCATCACAGCGGGGAATTCTTCAGCGGTCACACCGGCAGAGAGTGCGATGTCGTACATGCTCTCGCCAGCCGCTAGGCGGGTGTTGATGTCGTTCACATTCAGGTCGAGTTCTTTGGCGAATTCAACCACCATAAAAGTGTGCATCGCGCCCTGTCCGGCCATCATTCTGCGACCGGCATACGGCGGGGTTTCATCCTGAGCAAAAGCGACTCCCACCCCTACTGCGGCGAGCGCCGCCAAAACCAGCGCAACGATCAAAATTGTCTTTTTCATATTATCTCCTTTTCGATCTTACAGCCCCAGTGTACAACCCGTATTTAAAGGATTTGTAAAGGAATCGTAGCGATCAGGCAAAGAATCCACTGCTCTGGCACACTGCGTCAGGTTCATTCTTCAGTTGACATTTTAAACAAACTAGTTTACAATGCAAACCTGTTTATAGAAGGAGCAACATGAATACACAAATTGACGCTGTGGTGAAACGCGCCCGTGGATACTGGTTCGTGGATGGGTTCACCGAAATCGCGACAGGCGGGATGTTCGTCATCCTTGCCGGATTTCTCCTCTTAAGTCAAAACACGTCGCAAACGCCATTCCTTTCCTGGTTTCTATCGGTCACAGGTGAAATCGTCATCGTAAAGATCGTAAGTTTCCTGGTTGTCATTCTTGCCCTATGGTGGTTGAAAGACAACTTCACCTACCCGCGCACCGGATTTGTCAGAGGACAGATCACAGGGATCCAGATCCTCATCATCATACGGAACATGATACTTTTCCTGCTGCTCCCCATTGGCGGGTTGTTGATCGCATCCTTGTTGATCGCCTCCACTGGCAGTGTCTTGGCTTCCATGCCGATATGGTTCCCAGTTGGGTTGGGACTCATATGGGCAATCCTGATCCTGCTGGCGGGAGAATGGATGGGGTTGCACCGGTTTCGGTTGCTCGGCGGTGTGATCCTCCTTGCGGGACTCGCTGTTGGGTTCTGGCAACTGACACTGGGACTGCCCAATATTCCGTCAGATGTACAACCAGAGCTGTTACAACCTCCGGTGTTGGAAAGCATCCAGCGCAGCCTGACCAGCCTCGGTTGGGTCCTCCTGATCTCCGGCGTGCCATTTGTCGTCTCCGGCATACTAACTTTTATGCGCTATCACAAAGAAAACCCACAACCCTACAGGGAGGATGTATGAGCGGATCGCTTCAAAACATCTCCGGGCTGGACCGCGTCATTCACGAACCGGCGCGCCTGACGATCGTCGCCCTGCTCTCTTCGGTCAAATCTGCCGACTTCCTTTTTCTTCTCAAGGAAAGCGGATTAACCAAAGGTAACTTATCTGTGCATTTGTCGCGGCTGGAAGAAGCAGGTTATATACAAGTGGAAAAAACATTTCGCGGGAAGATCCCGCATACGGAATATCAACTGACTTCAAAAGGAAAATCGGCTTTCGACCAATATCGAAAAAGCCTTGGACCGATCTTCAATAAATGAAGGAAAGAAAATGAACTACGCTATCGAAACAAACAATTTATCGAAAAACTATGGCAACGTCCGCGCATTGCATAAGGTGAACCTGCGCGTGAAATATGGCGAGATCTACGGTTTTCTCGGGCTGAACGGCGCGGGCAAGACCACCGCCATCCGCACGATGTTGGGGATGATCCGCCCGAGCGAGGGAAATGTCCGGGTGCTCGATCAGGTCATCGGTCAGGGTGGAGGCGGACCGTGGGCGAAGGTCGGGCACATGGTGGAGAGTCCGGCTGCGTATCCCGAACTCACCGTCAAAGAAAATCTGGATATGGCAAGGCGCCTGCATGGAATTCAAGATCCTCACGCAGTGGATGAGGTCATCGAAAAACTTTCCCTCGCTTCTTACGCGGACCGGAAAGCGGGTACGCTTTCAAGCGGAAATTTCCAACGCCTTGGGCTTGCGCGGGCGCTCCTGCATAAACCTGAATTGCTCATTCTCGATGAACCCGCCAATGCCCTCGACCCGGCGGGGATCGTGGAAATTCGAAATCTGCTTTTATCGCTGGCACGCGAACATGGGACAACGGTGTTCATGTCCAGCCATATTCTCGCGGAAGTAGATCTGCTGGCAGACCGCATCGGGATCATCCACAAAGGCGAGATGATCGAAGAACTGGATGCGGTGCGGCTGGAGGAATTGCGGTCAACGCAGCTTGTCATCGAAGCGCGCGATATGGCAAAGGCGCGCGAGGCGCTGGCTGGTTTTGAGCTGGCTTCCTCGAATGGACGCATCACGCTCAAGGACGCGCGCGCTGTGAAGGAACCGGAGATGATCGCAACACTTTTGGTCAACGCCGGAACGCCACCCACCCACCTGACCGTGGAGCAGGAAAATTTGGAAGAGTATTTTTTGAGGTTGACGAAATGAAAAACTTTACATCCACCCTCTGGGCAGAGGCATTGAAAATGCGGCGGTCGCGCGTGCCGTACTTTATCGCGCTGGGATTTTCCATCGCGCCGCTTATGGGCGGGTTGTTCATGATCATCCTGAAAGACCCTGTCGCTGCAAAGGACATGGGGTTGATCAGCGCGAAAGCTCAATTGACGGCAGGCACCGCAGATTGGGTGACATTCTTTAACATCCTCGGGCAGGCGGTTGCGATCGGCGGCGCGATCTTGTTTGCAATCCTTACCGGCTGGGTCTTCGGACGGGAATTTTCCGACCGAACCGCCAAGGAGCTTCTGGCGCTCCCCGTCTCGCGGACTGCGATCATCACGGCAAAGTTCATTGCCCTTGCCGCCATCACTTTTGCTATGAGTTTATGGGTCTATATGCTCGGTTTGTTGGTTGGGTATTTGGTGGATATCCCCGGCTATTCCAATGAATTATTGGTTTCTGCCACCGTGGATGTGCTTGGCACCGCCGTGTTGACGATCCTGCTCCTGCCATTCGTTGCATTCGTGTCAAGTTTCGGCAGAGGATACATGTCCGCGTTCGGGTGGGCGGTGTTTACGGTCGCCATCGCGCAGATCGCGGCGATAACGGGCTGGGGCGACTGGCTGCCGTGGTCTGTCCCGGCACTCTTTAGCGGAGCGGCAGGTCCGCGCGCGGAGATGCTGGGGATGCACAGCTATATCGTTGTGCTTGCTGCCAGCGGAATTGGATCATTCATTACGTTTTGGTGGTGGCAGTTTGCAGACCAATCGAAGTAAAAAGGTGACAGTCACTTTGGAAGTGACTGTCACCTTCTCGTGGCTATCGATCAAATCCCAGCGTTGTTCAAGATGGTGGAGATCTCAGAGAGTAGTGTCGTGAGCGTGGGATATTTCACTTCGAACTGATCCACAGCCCGCTGCATCCGTTCGAGGATGGAGGGCGTTTTGCCCGCCCGGTCTAGCAGGTCTTGAATATCCTGTTCGAGGTCGAGCAGCAATTTCCGTTCTTCTTCGTCCACACGGTCCACGCTCTGAAGCTCGGCGTGGACTTTTTCCAGCAGCGAGTCGAGATGTTTATCGTCCATGGTCGTAACTCCTTTCGGGACTGGCTCTCACCTTCATTTTACAACCAAACCCATTTTCAGAGAACTCAAAAATCAATAGAGTATCTCCCGGTCAGCCTGCTCGATCTCTTCGTAGATCGATCTCACTTCCGCCTTCATCTCAGCCGAGACTCCCGCCGTCTGCGGGATGAACTTGACCATATCCCGCGCCTGACGCAGAAAGTCCTTGACCTCCGCCACGTAGGAGAGGTCGCTTCTGCCAAGCCCACTTTGAGGAACGGGCAGGTCGCGGGCTTGCTGAATGAATTTCCGGGCGCGGACGATGCGCTCTGCAGCGGGAATGAGTTTTGCCATGTGGATGATTCTCCTATGTTCTTTAGATGATACCTTGAGAACTATATCACTGGTTATGATTTTCCTTCACCTGCACCGAGAGTTCCGGGTCGCAGTGAGAGGGTGCTTCGGTCAGGAACGGCGCAAATAGGACACTCCTGCTGACCCCATCCCCGGTGCCGGGTCCACCACCGGAAGGTCCACTGGCATTGCCAAAATAATTATTCTCGGCATTCGCCGCCTTTGCCAGGATCGCACTTGTATAATTTTGCTCGTACTCATCGACGATGATGTTGTTGGCAAAACAGGAATCATGGATCTGCATATCCTCATGAAAATCCTGGAACACGCCGCTGGGATGGGCTTCAAGTGTAGCCTGATACCCGGGGATCATCGTTGCAAGTTGAATGTACATCGGGCTTTGATCGACCTGGTCGAGCGGATTGCCTTCATCATCACTGGTCCCGCTCGTGACCGGGTTGTTGATGTAGATCGCGCCGCCGACCCAATCAGACTGGTTCTGATAGAACTCACTGCGCGCGATCGTAACGTTGACATGCTCCAAATACAGCGCGCCGCCGCGGGTACCCTTAACAACGTTCTTGAGGAATAGGCTTTCTTCGATCACAATTGTGGCGCTCTCAGAAGAAATGGCTGCGCCTTGCGATCCCGCGGTGTTGCCGATGAACTCTGTATTATTGAAAGAAGACCTCGCAGAATCGAAGAAGATCCCGCCGCCTCTAAAGTAGGCATGGTTCCCGGTGAATTCACAATCTTGAATCGTGAGCGCGGCGAAGGTAAAGTAGATGCCGCCGCCGTTGTCAGCGCGGTTGTTCACGAAACGGACTCCGGTCAGATGCAGGGATGCGTTCGAAGCAAAGATCGCGCCGCCCCAACCCTCCTCGCCAACATCGCCGTTCTGCAAAGTGACGTTATCCATTGTGAGCGCGGAATTAATCATCAACTCAAAAAAGCGGAACGGCTCCGCACTTTCATCCCGGATAAGCGTCGCGCCGTTACCGTGGATGGTCAGTGGGAAGACCAGGGCGGGAAGCGCGCTGCCAACCTCGGCGATGCTGACAAGCCACTCAAACTGCGGCGGGGTCTGATCGCGCTGGGTGAAATGATATTCGCCGGGCATCAATTCGATCACCGAGCCGCCTTGCACGCCTGCCGCACAGGAATCCTTTGGCGCGGCTGTGTTGGCAGCGATGATGGCTTCCGCGAGCGAGCATTTCCCATTCTCAACGAACGGATAAACCTCCTGCTCCAGCGTGTCCACGTGGATGATACCTTTCGCAACCGCTGTGGGCGTGGATGTACCCGTTGGAACATCCGTCTCTTGCGGGGCGGAAACGGTTTGAGTACCTTGAACCGCTCCCGGTTCGGAGGGAGGCGCGGGCGTCGTCACAGACTGACAGGCAACAGCCGCGAGGAACAATATTATTACGGGAAAAATATATCGTCTCACAAGTATCTCCTATAAAAATTAAAGGTAGACAGATTATATAAGTATCTGCCCAATTCAGATAAATAAAATCCAATCCCCCATTTCTCATGCCTGAGTTTTTAAAGGTTCTGTAAAGGGCGTCACTAATTCTCTTTCAAAGCGACATTAAGGATGAACACATTCAAACTCTTGAAAGGAGAATAATAATGTTCAAACTTATGCTCAGTGCCGCCGCCGCTTTCGGATTGATATTCGGCGGGGCGAAGACCGTGGACGCAGTGCAGAAGGGGCAGACCAATGAGCCTTTGCAAGCTATGGAACAATGGAGCTTGCAGGCGGGAGAGGTCATCCAGACTCAGGTGTCAGCCGAAGAAGCTGTGCTCTTGCAGACACAGGACCAGACCCAGCTGCAATTACGTGATCAAACCTGCGATCCGCTTTTGGACCTGACCTGTGAGCCGATCCAGGATCAGCTGCAATTGCAGGATCAGGATCAACTCCATCAGTCCGAAACCGATCCGCAACACCTCTACCCCAACAGCGGGGACGGTTCGGGTGATGGCACCTGCGACGATTGCGTCCCGAATTTGGAACCTGGTCCGCATGGCAACGGAGGGAATGGCGGCGATAACCCGTAGGCTTTCCTCTTCCCTTCACTTCCCCGCCCCGATGGGATTCATCGGGGCGTTTCTTTGTTTGGGCATATTGGCAAGGCTCGCACTACGACAGGATGAGTGAGTTGATCGAACAGATACAGGGGAAATTCACGGATTGAAATCCGAACTTTTGAGGAATACAATGAATGTGTCTGAGGTGGAACAGCAACCGCTTATTGGTACCCCATGTTTCGTGTCTTGATTCTTTGAAACAGCCAGCGGGAGGCTGCCATGAAGCAGAAAAGCACATCCAAGATCAACGTCAACATCGGGGGCGATGTCAGCGGACAGCTTGCCATTGGCAATAATATTTTGCAGATCGGGGATATTCATGGCGGCATTGTCAACATCATTCAGCCCGACCAAAAGCCGAACTACACGCGCCGGAAGATACCGGTCTACTTGAGACCGCGCGCCTTCCCCGGTCTGCTGGATCGGGCGGCGGAGGTCAAGTCGGCGGTCGGCGTGCTGCAGATCCCCGATTCTTTATCCATCAGCGGCGAAGAGGGCATCGGGAAGACCGCCTTCCTGCGTCACCTTGCCTACAATATTCCGGGTGACCATTTCCCGGATGGCATCATCTACCTTTCCGCGCGCGGTCAGCCCGCCGATGATATTGCCCAAGCCATCTTCGAATCGTTTTACGAGTGCGACAAACCCGCCAAACCTACAACCCCGGAACTGCAACATTTCCTTCAAAACTTGAAGGCGCTGATCCTGCTGGACGAACTAAAAATCGAATCCACAGATACCTCCCGCCTGCTTAACCTCGCGCCGCAATGCACGTTCATTTTCGCATCAGTCGAACGTTGTTTGTGGGGTGAAGGATATTGTCTCGAAATGCAGGGCTTGCCCCCCGTCGAAGCGCTTGCCCTGCTCGAACGTGAATTAAAACATGCCATCGATCCGAAAGACCGTTCTTCAGCTGAAGACTTCTGCCGCGCCGCGGGTTGGATTCCCCTGAACATCATTCAAGGGGCGGCCATGATCCAGCACGGAATGACGATGCACGAGGCAGCGGAGCGATTCCGCCAGCCGTCTGACATACTCACTCGGAACACACTTGAAAAGCTGACCACTCCACAGCGGAAGGTTTTAGCATTGCTGGCGGCGGCAGGCGGCTCATCTGTCCCGCTCAAACATTTGGAAGCCGTGAGTCACATTCCAAACTTGGGAGATGTCTTGAAATCCCTGCTCGACCTCAGATTGGCGCAGGCGCATAGCCCAGCCTACAGTACGGCTGGATCACTGGGTCAATTGGTTGGGCACATGGCGGACGTCGGCGGTTGGGAGAACATCCTGCGCGATCATCTTGTGCAATGGATCAGCGAAAATCCGCCGCTGCCCGATATTCTGGATGCGCTCGATCTGACCCTGACCCTGCTCGAAAAATGCAACCGCGAACATCGCTGGGATGATGTCATCAAATTGGGCAGGGGCATCGAGAAGGCGCTGACCCACGTCAAACGCTGGTCGGAATGGATGCGCGTTCTGGAGATGATCTTGAAGGCAGCGCAGGCGCTCGGCAATCGCGCCACACAGGGCTGGGCAATGCACCAACTCGGCACGCGCGACCTCTGCCTGGGCAATCACGAACCGGCGCGGCAAATGCTGACACAGGCATTGAAGCTGCGGGAGACGCTTGGGGACAAAACAGCCGCCGCCGTCACCCGGCATAATTTAAATCTACTGCTTGCGCCGCCTGCCCCACCGCGTGAACCGCCTCGGTCGGGACCGAAAACTGGAACGAAACCCGGAGGCATCTCGCCGCTGAAAGTTTTCTTTGGGCTTACGGCAGTAGCGGTGATCATTATCCTCATATTGATATGGGACCCGCCGATCTTTCCTCCACCGACAGCGGAACCTCCTCCAATCGCCACGACGAAAGCCCCGCAACCTGCTCCCAAGGCAACCACGCAAAAGCCGCCGACCAGCAAACCACCGACCATTGTCCCGACCAAAACGCGCACAAAAACGCCCACCGAGCCGCCGATGGTCTGCAACCCCGGTGTATGGTATTGCGAAAACTTCGACGATAAACTGGCGCAATTCTGGGGACTGTCTCCCAACTGGCAGATACAGAATTACATGCTGCTTGGTAGGGGGCATGAATTCGCACGGTTGAACGATCTCAGTTGGGAAGACTACCGCCTGCAATTCGACTTCAACCTCGGGGTTGGGACGATCCATTTGAACTATCGGATTTCAGACGCCTCCAACGGTCTCCGCCGCTACTTCATCGGCGTTAACGAAAAGACATTCTATCTGCAACGGCAGGATGGTCCGACTCCCTACGAGCTGACCTATGACTCCTGGATCAACCATGACTACCAATTCCGAACAGGCGAATGGCATCACGTGGACATCGCCGGCTGGGGCGGGCATCTGGTCTTCATCATGGATGGCATTACCTTCCTGAACTACGTGGACGACGGATACATCCCCAGCGGTTCCATCGCTTTCGAGACGCTGGATAATTCCATCGCGCAGGTAGACAACATCGAAGTGAGCGGGGCAGGGAATGAAGAGCCCATACCAGTCACCCCGGAAGTGTTGATCCCGACGATATACGTTGTCACCCTGAGCTGCGAAAGCCAGAACAAAGTCCTTGGCGTTACAACCGATTATGACTTCGACCGGGTTGGCATGGATTACGATGTACGCACCTATTACACAGTTGATGAATGCATGGATGCATGTATCAACGATGACCGATGTCAGGCGTACACCTTCCGGCCTTCAGATGGTCGTTGCTGGCTAAAAGAAGGCAAACCCGAGCCGACCAATGGACCGGGATTGGTTTCAGGTATAAAAACCTGCATCGATCCAATCGATTAAATGGCGGCGGATTCCATGACCACCAGAAAAAAGCAGATAGATCAAAGCGTCAACCTGACCATCGGCGGGAATGTCGTCGAGGGTCAGATCGCTGTCGGGTCGAATATCAGCATGAGGAAGTCGGTGCGGGGGGATCTGGCTGAGGCGTTGCCAATGCTAATGGAGGCGCTCAAGGCTCAGGTCCAGAATGAAGCGCCGCCCGATTTGCAGGCGGAGGCGTTAGAGAAATTATCCGTGCTGGCGGCGTCCATTACACTCCCTACACCGAACGTGGCGATGATGGCGCAGGTTCGGGATTGGTTCGCGGAAAACATCCCTGCGCTTAGCGAGGCGGTGACAAAGTTGATCGCGGATCCACTGGTCGTCAAACTGATGCAAACAGCCGGGGAAGAGACCGCCAAGGAAATCAAACGCCGGTTTTGATGCCTACACAAACGAACACAGAGGCACGGAATTGAATCCATGCCTCTGTGTTCTATTTATTGTGTTTTATTGATAATTATAATCATCTAACTGGTCTGAATAAAGGAGAGAGTGAGCCAATTTTCGGTTGACACATCACATTATGTTGGCTTATACTTTTTAAAAGGGAAAACAAGCATGCTTAAGGGTATGGAACACTCAGAAAAACCAGCAAGCATTTTCGAACCGATCCGGGAATTGGAACACGACCTTCTCGGCAGGCTTAATTTTGCCCGCCAGTTGTTGGACAGGCTTTCCGAGCCGGACTGTTCCCCCACGCTAGGGCTTTACGGGGGCTGGGGGGTAGGCAAGACTTCCATACTAAACCTTATTTTGACGCTTAACAAAAAGTATGAAGATGAAGGCAATCGACAGTCACTCATCGAATATATTGATGTCTGGCCCTATGAGGTCTCCGGTGACCTGACAATTCCTCTGCTCGTGCGAACGCGCAAACTCATTGGGGGAATACCGCCAACCAATTACGCTAAGAGTTGGCGGCGCATACTGGGAGTGCTTGCCCAAGCCGGGGCAGATCTGTCTTTACGATATATCTTTAAAAGTCAGATCACCCTGGAGGATGTGAAAGGGTATGGTGATAACCTTGAAGACGTTGCTCCCGTTGAAAAGAATATCCGCGATCTTGAAAAACTGGTCGATGACATTCAAGGCGCACAAGATGCCTTTAAAGAATTGATCCAACTCGTCCGCAATGCGCATCAAGACCGTCGTATCGTTTTCCTGATCGATAACCTGGACCGTTGCTCCCCAGAAAATGTTGTGCGGTTGCTGGAGTCAATAAAGAATTTCCTGAGTGTCCCTGACTGCACATGGGTATTTGCCATGGACTCCGGGGTGATCGCCAGCTACATTGACAAGAAGTACGAAGACACAAAAATGGATGGAAACAGTTACCTCGATAAGATCATTCCAGAGCAATATCACATTCCGCCAGTGTCTATGGTTGACATGGCAAGGATGGAAAAATTTCTTTCCATTGCAATACCTAAAAAATTTGGAGACCTTCCCAGCATAAACCTATCGAAGATTCCGCATTTCCCTGAGGTTTTGGTTCCGCGCCGTTTGTTGAAAACCGCACACCGATTCTACAGGGCATATTCCACTCCTTCAGTGCGGGGAACACAAGCATCTCCCGATACGATCTTTGCCCTGATCTTGCTTTACAATTCATGGCCCGCTTTTTACGAACGGTTTTCTTCAGAGTCGGCAGAGCACGTGGAGGGGATTCTCGAAAATTACAAAGCGACAATACCAAATAATCACACCTTGATCCCATTGCCGCAAAAGTTTCTTGATGACCGCTCTCTTGCTCACTATATCAACTATTGTTTTATCAAAGGACAGAGCAAAGAGTTTAGCCGGATTCTCGCCGAAGGTATGGTTTGGCTGCGCGAGGTGGGGCTGCCATGACGTCTGGAGGTGTCAGCCTGAAAAGTTTCACAACCTGGCAATGGTTACTGCGGGGTATGATCGCGATCATCGGCATTATATTTGCCTGGGATGAGATCGGAGCCGTCCTTTCAGCGCTCTGGCATCTCCTTATCTTCAAAGCGCCATTTCCAGAGGATGCCCAATTTGCCCTGAAGGAAATATTATTGACTCTGGTGGCAACTTTTCTTGTATATCTATTCTTTATTTTCTGGTTGGTTCTCTTCGTACTGCCCATCACATCAGCGAGACAATTACTCCCGGCATTTCATCGGATTTTTATACATGGCATCAGCGGAGGGAGATGGCATGGACCGGCAGTATTTGTCCGCAATGGCGACGTGGATGGAGAGCGGGAGGAATTCAAGAAGAGTCGACCAGGGGTGGCATTTCTTGATCTACGCAGTGCAATGGCACTGGATAAATATCGAGACCCGGAAGATGAGGAATTTTCCAAACCCTCTGCGCCTCCAGAGCGGGTGCATTTTTCCCTATTCGGTACGAAGGCATATAAGGCGCAGGTCCGCGTGGTGGGACCCGGGTTGGCTTTTATCGATAAGCATGAAAAGATCACCGGTTCAGTCGACCTGCGCACCCAAAACAGATTGAGAGCAGAAGTAATTGCAGACACCCGAGATGGAATCCGGGTTAAGACCTCTGTGTCTGCCGTATTTACCGTGGGGCAACCTCCCGATATTTTGGATGTGTGCGTTGGGGGAAAAAATAAGGATGAAGTATTCGTCATCGAGTGGGACAAAAAAGCTGAGGCGGGCACAAAAAGAATTAGTAAACTAAGTCGGGAACTTCATCCCGAGGATATAAAAGAGATACTACAATTCGCTCAAACAAGCGATCTTGTTTCAACACTCATATCCGATCTGCCGCCAGAAAAACAACCCTACGCTTTTGATCCGAAGCGTGTGGAAAATGCGATTTACCTGATCACCCGCTTGAACGAATCGACCCAATCTGCCATGAAGCGCTGGCATGACTGGCCCCAGGATGTCGCTATAGAGAAATTCCGTATCCTGCTTTCTCAATATCCATTCATGAACCTGTATGCTCCGGACGAATCAACCATTAATACGATGAAAGAGTTAAGACGTGAAATATTCCTTGCGGTGAGAAATACCGGCGTGCTGGCTTATCGATTGGTTCGTCCTTTAAAAAATGGGACAATTAAGGAAGGCGATGAATTTCAAGAACAAGGGCTGGTTCTTTTCCCACCCCAAACCTTGAGACGCCACGACGTGCTGCGTGACCGAGGGATCAAGGTGATCAATGCCAGTTGCGGCGAGTTGGAGCCGATGGATAAAAGCATTCGTGAACAGATGATCGAATCATGGGTCGAGGCGAAGAAAAAGGATGAGAACATAAAACGCGCCGATTATGAACTCGAGGCAACGCGTGTCATCAACCATGCCCGGGTCCGCGCCCAGCAAAGCATGAACTATCACCTTGCCAAATTGCTCGAAAAACAAGAATATCCACGTGAGGCGCTGGCGATCTTGATCTTCCAGGAACTCGAAGCGGCGGCAGCCAACCCCGAAACCCGCCGTCTGCTGCCGGAAAACACGCTAAGTATCATGCAGGGCATTGGTCAACTCCTAATGCCGACCCAGAAGGATAGCGATGAGTCTGGCGGCACGAAATCCATCCCTTCGACAGACTCTCCGCAACAATAAAGGCAAAAATGGAAAATCGTAAAACATTTGATCCATTTCTTGGGGATAAAACTTTAGAGGGCATACTAAGGTTTTCCCTGCTTGTGCTGCTTCCCCTAGGGATTTTACTGACCAATATCGCACTAAGTCTCATTTACAATTTTTCATTTCTACTTGGGAAAATTTTGCTTGTTTACTTTTTCGGATTAATCAGTGCTACTGCTACAGCCGTTTATTACATCATGGACATTTATGGGTACGAGTTTGACCGCATCCCATTCAAATATTTCATGGCTTGCTTTTTTGGTCTCATTACGCCGCGTATCCGGGTCAACCGGAAAAAGGAAGATTTGGTCTGGCTTGAAATGGTCGAGAAGATCGGTGGTCCAGCCATACTGGAAGTAGACCCTGGGTTTGTTGTATTGACCGAAACGCTAAGCGCACCGGGAATTATTTACTACCGAGGAAAGAAAACTTTCATGTCACGCCGGGAACGCATCCACGAGATCGTAGACTTGCGTGAACAGGAAGGGTTTATCGATAGTGTCACTGCCACCACGCGAGACGGCATCCAAGTGACCGTTGATAAGGTCAAATTCAATTATCGGATCTGGGACAGCCGCTGGGATGGCATGTATAAGGATCAACACATTACCCGAAACCCATATCCCTTCTCGAAGCAAGCGATCCACGACTATGCATACAAACGCGATGTAAAGTTGAACAAGGAAGGTAAGCCGGAATTAATGAGCTGGGAAGACGCAGTCCAAGGGCAGGTCAAGGGAATCCTGAAAGGGTACATCAGCAACTGCAAACTCGAGGAAGTGATCGCTCCGCGCGACCAGGGAAAAAACAAACATCGGGAAGAGATCGAGCAGAAAGCATATACAGACGATTTCAAAGAAAAGCTGCGTGCCTTCGGTACGCTTCTGCGTTGGTGGGACCCTGGCGAGTTCAAGAGTCAGGTTGCTATTGAAAAGCAATTCGTTTCAGACTGGAGCGTCAAAGTAACCAGCGACATAGAAATAAACAAGGCATATGGAAACGCGCAAAAAATGGCGTATGAAGAACTGGGGCGGGCAGAGGCTGAAGCGGAATTATTGATGAGCATCATTCACGCTATGGACGGTATCAAGTTTGGGCGGGATAAGGTCCAGACACTGCAAAACTTGATCCTGTTGCGCACCGCCCAGGTGATCAAAGCACTCAATACGAACAATACGAAAGACGAAATTTCGAAGAAAAAAATCAAACCATCAAGGCTAGAACCTGAATAGGATTAAGGACATGGCAAACTCAGAGAATTCAATCAGCAAGTTGAAGGTGTGGTTTGAACAGGCGTTAGTATGGCTATATGTGGACGGTTCCAATAAAGAACTTCAACTTTCTCACCAAAAACTGCTCAAATTAATGGAAGATGCATACAAATCCAATCAATCCAGCCAGGTTTGGAAAATCATCGAAGAGTTGGAGGAACTAACCAGGGCGTGTGACCCGCTCGATCGGGGAGAAACCTTGTTTCGTTGTGCAAAGACGGCTTGTGACCTTGAGAACTTAAAGGAAGCCTTGTATTTATGCAATGAGGTGGAGGTGAAATTCAAGACCTACCCACACTCCCATGCCGTCGTTCTATGGATGATCGGGTGCATTCATTGGATTGCCAACTCACATGTCAAGGCAATTACGAACTGGCAGGAAACAATCGAGATCTTCAAAACTCAACAGCGCAATTGGAGCGTTGATACAGCAAAAACAGATTGGTACACAAAAAAGGTAAAAGAATTAGGCGGCTATCTCGAATTAGCCATCGAAACCGATGAATTGCCTGAATATACTAGTCCTTCCTATCGGAACATTGGAGACCCTGCACTGCTGACATGGGTGGACTGTGAAGTCCATGACGAAGTGCCCGCCGGTGGATTTGGAGCAGTTGGATACGAACCGATTGAAAACTATTTAGGTATTTCCGAAGTTGTCATCGATGGCATTTCTCATAAGGCTTTTAAAATCCGAAACCTTCAAGAAGAAATGCTGTCTGACCCGTTGATTATTCAGCGCGGGGTGAAATACCACACAGTGCATGTAAAAGGGGACAGCATGAACGATGCCGATCCCGTCCCCATCGAAAACGGGGATTTCGTATTCGTTCGCGCGCAAAGCAACGCGAACAACAATGAGATTGTGGTAGTTGAGATCCGAAATGAAGATTCAGCGGCCACGATAAAACGGCTGCAAAAAAATGGCAACCGGTTGATACTCATCCCAGAGACGACGGATGAAAATATCAAGCAACTCCCGGAGTTCAACAGAGATTATTCGGAACGCGAGTTATTCATCGTCGGCGTGGTGGAGGCGGTGTTCAAGAAAAAAGCCGGGTAGGTCGGGTCGTTCCGAATTGAAAGACTCAAAAAACACTCTGGATTCTTTTGAAGAATTCCAGGGTGTTTTATTGTAAAATCCTTATACCCAAACTTTAGAAGATAGGAGCAGGCAATATGAAACGTAAATATTCCATCCTTTTGGCAATCCTGATCTTGACCGCCGCTTCGCTGGCATGCAGCCGCCTGACCGGGAGTCCGGTTTCGACCGCCACGCCCACAGCGGCACCTCCGGTTTCGAATGTGTATATGGCGAACGACCCGGAGGGACTGAACAAGACGACTGTGTTCGCGCCCAAAGACCCGATCTATATTTTCTTCGATGCGAACGAGGCGCAGGTCGGAACGTATTTCGAAGCGCGCTGGTACGTGCTGGACGCCGCCAATATGGACCCTACTGTGCCCTTCACAACCAATAACTACACCTACGACGGCGGCAGTTTGACGATCCATTCCTACATCCAAAGCTCCCACCCGGATGGTTTCTCTACATCAAAATGTAAAGTGGAGATCTACATGGACGGCGTGAAGGTGACGGAGCAGGAATTCACGATCCAATAACCCGTGTGAAAAAATCAATATACAAAAAAGACCTGACAGGTTTGCCCCTATCGGGGACTTCGCAAAAACCTGTCAGGTCTGAACTTAATTTAGCACACTTCGCCTTTTGACTTGAGTGTTGCCTTCAGCATACTTTCCACCACGTTGAAATCGATGTGCGCGGGCTTCGAGTAGCGGATGCAGCCCTTGCCGTGCGAGATGCCCTTGCCTGTCAACTGGTCGGCGTGGGCGTTCATCACGTCGGTGCGGAGGATGTACAAGCCGATGAAATGTTTTTGGCTCATGAAGCCGACTTCGGCAACACCGTTACGTCTGTACACCGGACCGCCGTATTGCATGGTCTCCTCAAAGCCTTTGAGAAGCTTCCGGCACAGCTCGCGGATGCGGGTCAGGGCGATGCGGCGATCTTCCGGTACTTCCAGCATGTATTCGTCCACGGTTTTTGCGTCGCTTTGCATATCAACCTCTCATAAGGAATTTTCCCACCAGCGAACCGACCCATGTAAAGATCAGCCAGGGGATCTGCGGGAAGATCAGCACGCTGACCAAGCCGAACAAGCCGCCGCCGACCATGAAGATCATCGCCACGGGAGTCGCCAGCGCGAAGGCTGTGAAAACAGACCAGCGTGCTCGCATGGACGTTTGCCCGTTCACGAACATGACCAGGATCAGCCCGCCCAGTGAGCCGCCGATGAAGAACCAGACGTACTCTCTGAAGGTGGCATACGGGTTGACCTGCCCAAAGCGGACGTAATACGCGACGACCTGCCAGATGACCGAGACCAGCCCCACCGGCAGCGACCACCACAACGGCAACGGCTTCATCATGACCCGACTTTCTTCCAATCCCCGGCAATGGCAGTAAGTTTCGTTTTGTCTTCGATGTAGGTTTCGAGATAGCCGCAGGTCGTGCAGACGTAGTGATCCACGTCCGTGAGCGAGCGGGACATACGCTCGGAGGAAATGCGGACATAGAAGGCTTTATCCACGGCGAGTTCGATACCCTGACGCTTCATGAACACCGTGGACGAATTACATTTGGGACATTTGCCGTCTTTCATGAGTCTCTCCTTGCTAAAGCTGATTGATCGGTTGAGGCAAGTTTACCCGAAAAGTAGATCAGCCTCACCCTTCTGCAAATTGAGGAGGTGTCCGAAGGACGGAGGGGAACCACCCACGTTCCAACAACCGCCAATTTTGCAACCCAACTGTAAATAGCTGACAGCCCGGCTTTTTCTCTAATCCAATGGTAAATGCTCAGGAAAACGCAACTCGCCTGAATGGGCTTTAGCAAACAGAGACGACCATCTAACAATAAAATCATCTATCGTTAATTCGTCAACTATCTTCGGTCTAGTTGCAATATTTATTCCAGAGACAATTTTTGCGTGTGCCATATCCATTGCACTTGGGTCTTCCAATGCAAATGGAGTATTTATAATTCTCTTAATTGCCCAATAAGAAACTTCAACCCATTCAAAAGAGATGCTGTCACCTTGATTTGTATACCATAAAGACGCGCTCCATATATACCTAGGCTTCTCCTGATAAACTTTTATCAAGGCACCGCAGATCACATCCCACCCAGATCTTGAAAAGATAGATCTTGAAAATGCAAAACTATTATTCATATAACTAATTTCCAAAGAGGATGTTCCAAGCATAACTCTAGATTCCGAAATCCTCTTAATTACCTGCGCAGATTCTTGTAGTTTTTGGAAAAATGTCTCTCTATATCCTCCAAGTATATTAAAAGCTTCATTAGCTAAATCGGCTCTTCTTTTTTGAGACTCCTTTTCCTCCAAGGCTTTCGCCTCAATAGCTGAAATTTTTTCAGCCTCAATTGCGCCTGCACTTGCAATTGCATTCAATCCATTAGTAGAGGATATTGTATTTTGCGATGCAACAATTCTTTCCAGTGTGGCTTTCACTCGTTCAAGGGTAGGTCTAGCTTCTGGGTTTTTCCTCAACAACATAGAAACTAATCCACGAAATAAAGAGTCTTTAGCATTCAATGGATTTGGCTGTACGTAAAGATGCTGATTCTGATATTCCGAAATACTAGACCCACTAAATGGCGGAGCCCCTGTTAAAAGTTGATAAGCAATACAACCAAGTGCATATAAGTCCGTTGCAGAGCTTGATGTCTCTAATTTCCATTGCTCAGGAGCAGCATATTGTGGACTAAGGCAATCCTTCAAAGTCTGTAACGATGTGGATTCTTCTACAAATTTCGCGATCCCAAAATCACTAAGTTTCCAAGTTCCTTGATGAAAAAGTACATTTCCTGGCTTAATATCTCTATGGATTATGTCTTTAACCTCAAAAAGACCTTCTGTGATTTGCAATAATATTTGCAATGACTCTTCTTCAGAAATTACTCCTCTTGCTTCAATTTCATCGCGCAAACTGTGACTCGCCCTAGCCATAACAATATAATAGTAGCTAGTTTCAGCGTCTTGACCTGCATCATAAACAGGGATTACATGATCGAAACTTTCAGTCATCAACTTTTCTGCTACTCTAAGCTCTCGATTAGCAGAATCTTCAGACGTAATATGCAATCGTTTTATTGCGACATCTGAGTGATATTTATTCGAACCAGTGAATACCGCGCCAAAACCACCAGTTGGTCCAAGTTGATTATTAAAATCTACATTCCATTCACTTTGAGCTAATCGAATAATCGTCATTATTGATCCTCCTTTAAAACCTGTTATTTCCCATCAATAAACCCGTCCTTGGGCATTCGTCTTCAACATACTTTCGACTGCCTTGAAATCCACATGCTCAAATTTTCGATAGGGGCGGACACGCGTCCGCCCCTACAACTACCCAACTATCAAACTACCTAACACTCACTATACCCACACGCATAGCACTTCCTACATCCCTCTTCATTGACCACGGCTGCCTCTCCGCACTCGGGGCACAGGTCACCGATCTTCATGGCGGGGGCGGCGGGTTCATGTCCGTTGCCGTCCGACTTGACCTCTTCGATCACGATGCCTTCCTTCTCACGCAGATATTGATCGAGTACCTGACCAATGCCATCGGGCAGGGATTTGACGCGGTTCGGACCGAATCCGAGCGAGCGTCCGCCGCCGATGCCGATGAGTTGGATGACGACTTCGCGCATCCGTTCGAGCGGGGCGATCGGTGACGCCATGCGCAGAATGTACGAGATCAAGCGTCCGATCGCCTCTGAGACCGCGGCAGTTTCAGAGCCTGCCTTCGCCGTGTTGACGAAGGTCTCGAAGGGCTGTGTCCCGCCGTTCTCGTTGATGGTAATGAACGCCTTGCCAGCGGGCGTATCGATGTTGAACGTCTTCCCGGTCAACGCCTTGGGGCGCGGTTTCTTGGTCCCATGCCACATGGTAGCCGACGGCTGCTGGATAGGTGTCGTTTTCGGCTCGACCGATGCGGGAGTCTTCTTCTCCGCAGTGGCTTTCGTCTCCAACACCACCTTGTCGCGCGAACCGGTCACATAGACCG
>CAYJPO010000004.1:0-89887 GCA_964372045.1 uncultured Anaerolinea sp. | reverse complement strand
ATCACTTTCGCCCGCTTTTTGGCGATGACATCACTTGCCTCTTCCTCCTCATCCCTGCTGCCTCCGCTTTCGCCTGTTTCTCTTTTTGTTTCTCGCAATACACCTCAGGGAGAAATGACAGCATTTTATTACGACCGATAGATGTCGGAATTCAGATGTATAATTTGTTTATTCCAATGACTTCCATTCTTTCGAGGAGAATCATCCATGCGTAGAATGTTCGGCTTTTTGATCGGGGTTTTTGCAGGCGGGCTGGTCGGTGCGGTGATGGCTTTACTGCTTGCGCCAGAATCCGGTGAGCAGTTGCGCGGACAGTTGCGTGACCGTGGTCAGACCTTCCTCAACGATATCCGCCACTCGGCAGATGCGCGCCGTATCGAGCTGCGCCGCCGTCTGGATACCTTGAGAGCGCCGAGAGAGATGTAGGTTGGCAAGTTGGCAGATTGGTAAATTTGTAGATTGGTATTCTGACCAATTTACAAATTACCACACTACCGATATACCAACTTATAGAAATCTTCCACCCTCTTCATCGTCCCCCCATACTCCGCGCGCGCGGAGATCATGTTTGCATTGAGACCTGCGGCTTCGTGTCGCAGGTCTTCTCGTTCCAGACCCAGCAGGATCGCATCCGCAATCGACTGCGGGTCGGCGGGGTTCATGAGCAAGCCGTTCTTACCGGGCGTGATCCATTCGCGGATGGAGTCCAGGTCACCAGCCACAGGGAAACAGCCGCATGCCATCGCTTCGATCAATGAATTTGGCGTGCCGTCGTGGATACTCGGCGAAACGACAATTTGCGCGCCGCGAAATACATCGCCCATTTTTTCATGCGGGAACGAAGGCAATAATTCCACCGCATGTTCGATTCCCAATTCCTTCACCCAGGTCATCGCCTGTGCCTCGCCCTGCATGGACGTACACAGGAATTTCGTCTCCGGGCGTTTCGCCAGTACCAGCGGAATGGCTTTGAAGAACGAGTCGTTGCGCACGTACGGACGCACTCCGCGAGGATTGATGACGATGGGATCTTTTACGAGTTCAGCGGGCGGATAAAAAACATCGCCTCTGATTCCGCCGTTGCCCGGTGCGACCAATGTAGGCTTATCTTCGCTGAGACCCCATTCGTGCGCCAGCCTCACATCGCGTTGGACATCGGCAAGGAGCGCATTCACGGTTTGCAGTACGCGGCGGGTGCGCCACCTCATCAGTGGTGTGGACGGCGCGTGCAGGGTGAAATCGTTGCCCCAAATGGAGACGAGAAACGAGGGACGAGAGGGGAGAGGGGAGAGAGCCGCGGCGGTTAGCATCCCTTCGTAGGGAATGCGCATGGCATGGATAAGGTCGGGCTGGACCTCTTTTATGAAGGCACGCAACTTGCGCGCGGATGCGGGGATGGTCAAGGGACCGAGCCACTGTCTAATTTTGGTGCGCAGGCTTAGGGTCCGTGAAGAGGCGCTGGAGGGGGCGGAGGTCCGCTTTTTGGCAGCGCTAAAGGCAACGGGAGTAAATTCCATCCGCTTGATGGGAAAATCCGGCTCCTCACACTCGAACGTGGAGGCGATAAAAACCTCGTCGCCCCGTTCGGAAAAATAGCGTATCCAGTTGCGGGAAATGGGGGAGCGGGCATCGGTGACAAAGAGCAGGCGCATGGAGCGATTATACAGCGCAACCTACACGACATTTAATTCCACCGATCAGAGAATTCAGCCCCAAAATAGTGATTTTGAACTGCTTCACTTTGTAGTATAGTTAAGCCATGAATAAAGGGCGCATCCTCATTGTTGAGGATAATATGGATACTTATGAGCTTGTGCGTTTCATCCTGGAAAAGAACGGGTATGATACGTTCCTGGCGATGAACGGACGGGACGGAGTAAACGCCGCTAAAAAGCAAATCCCCGACCTGATCATCATGGATCTTTCCATGCCTGAGATGGATGGCTGGACGGCGATCCGCCTCATAAAAGAGAACGCGCAGATTGCGTCCATTCCATTGATCGCGCTGACCGCGCACGCCCTGCCTGGAGATCGTCAACGCGCCATCGATTCGGGTTGCGACGAATACGTCACCAAACCCATGGACCTGCTCGAACTGATCGAGACCGTGGATAGCTGGATCAGCAAGCAGAAAACGTAAACGGGAGCTTTTTCATACCTGGCATCTTTCATTCTACGGGAAGAGCCAAATTTTTCAATCAAGAGGAACCTCTATGAAACAAATTTGTGTCGTCGGCGTTGGTTACGTCGGCTTGGTAACTGCGGCATGTTTTGCTGACCTTGGCAACAAGGTCGTCGCACTGGATGTGAACCGCGAAAGAGTGGAAAATCTCAAAAAAGGCATCATGCCGATCTACGAGCCTGGTCTGGATGAGCTGGTCAAACGCAACATGGGTGCGGGACGCATCATCTTCACCACCTCGTACAAAGAGGCGCTGCAGGGTGCCGAATATGCCTTCATCGCTGTGGGAACTCCCTCCGGTGAAGATGGCTCGGCGGATTTGCAATACGTCGCCGCCGCCGCCAAATCCATTGCGGAAAATATGACTGCGCCGCTGGTACTCATCAACAAATCCACGGTTCCGATCGGGACCGGGGACTGGGTCGCCGACATTGTGAAGGGTGCCCAGCCGAAACCAATCGAATTCGCTGTGGTCTCGTGCCCGGAATTTCTGCGTGAAGGTTCCGCCATCACTGACTTCATGAGCCCGCATCGCACCGTGATCGGTTCATTGGACAAAGACGCCGCGAACAAGGTCGCTCAACTGCATTTGCCTCTGCGCGCGCCGATCGTTATCACCGACCTGCGCACAGCGGAAATGATCAAGTATGCCAGCAACGCCTTCCTCGCCACCAAGATCTCTTTCATCAACGAACTGGCTGACCTGTGCGAACTCGTCGGCGCGGATGTGAAGGAAGTGGCGGCAGGCATGGGCTATGACGCCCGCATCGGACGTCACTTTTTGGATGCCGGTCTGGGCTGGGGCGGTTCATGCTTCCCCAAAGATGTGGAAGCGCTGGCTTTCATGGCAAAGGAAAAAGGTCTGGAGCCCGCCATCCTCAACAGCGTGATGGAAGTCAACTATGACCGCCGCAAAGATGCGGTCAAGAGCGTCGAGAAAATGCTTGGCGGTTTGAAAGGCAAGACCATCGGTTTGCTGGGATTGGCGTTCAAACCCAACACCGACGACATGCGCGATGCGCCGGCCATCACCATCTCAGAGGAATTGGTCAAAGCGGGCGCAAAGGTCCGCGCGTATGACCCGGTTGCGATGGAAGTGGCTCGCCCGATCCTCCCGGCGGTGGATATGTTCGAGGAACCGTACAAGATGGCAGCAGGTTGTGATGCGCTGATGGTCATCACCGAGTGGAACGAGTTCAAACAGCTCGACCTCGAAAAAGTCAAGAATCTGCTCAAATCCCCCATTATTTATGACGGTCGCAACATCTACGAGCCCGGTCGTATGAAAGAAATGGGATTCACCTACCGAGCCGTAGGGCGATAGTCGGTTAATCGTTAGTTAAAAAAGTCGGGTAGTTGGGTAAAATGTCCCGCTATCCGACTTTGACTTTGTTATCACAACCATCCTCATGACCAACCCCCCCGTTTGTAATTACGAAGGATCGGATTACCAGCAATCCTTTTGGGAGCAGGGTGGGCGCGAATACGAAGACCGCGCCGAAGCCATTGCCCTGAAACGGATGCTTCCCCAAGGTGGGAAACTGATGCTCGAACTGGGCGCAGGCGCCGGACGTAACACTTCGCGGTATGCCGGTTTCGAGCGTATCGTCGTCCTGGATTATTCCACTACTCAACTGACACAAGCCCAGCAAAGGCTGGGAAGTTCCGACACGCAAGGGGCTGTGCCCAAATACATCTACGTTGCGGCGGATGTGTACCGTCTTCCGTTCCGCGCGCAGAAGTTCGATGCCGCCACGATGATCCGCGTTCTGCACCACATGGCGGATGCGCCCAAGGCACTGGCGCAGATCAGAGCGGCGCTTCTGCCGGGCGCAGTGTTCATCCTTGAATTTGCCAATAAGCTTAACTTCAAAGCCATTCTGCGCTATCTGCTCCGCAGACAGTCGTGGAGTCCCTTCACGCTGGAGCCGGTGGAGTTCGTGGAATTGAATTTCGATTTTCATCCCAAAGCCATCCGTCAGTGGCTGGGTGGACTGGGCTTTTCCATCGAGAAGACGCTGACCGTCTCGCACTTTCGGCTTGGCGTTTTGAAGCGCCTCATCCCCGCGAAAGCTTTGGCGGCGTTGGATGGCTTTTTCCAACCGACAGGGGCGCTGTTCCAATTCACACCCAGTGTTTTTGTGAAAGCAAAAGTGAACGGGGTGCCGCAAGCGGCTGAGAGCCCTGTCCGCGTGCTTGACCTGTTCAAATGTCCCGATTGCGGAGGTGAAACATTACTTGAGAAGAAAGATCATCTGTTTTGCCCGGCTTGTAATGCCCGCTGGGCGGTCGTCGATGGTATCTATGATTTTCGTGAAAGGATGATGTAGTTTTATCAGGTTGGGAGAAAACCATGCCGACACCAAATCAACAACTTCCGCACATCCCGCCGTTCAGAAATGGGAAAACCCAACCCAGAAAGAAGGGCGTGGACACCCGCGGAATGCTCAGCATTGTCACCATGCTTGTCAGTCTTGCGGCATTGACGATCGCCATGCTGGGAGCAGGGAAATTGGTCTTTGCCGTGTTCGACGATGGGCTTGTCAACAGCCTTGACGGGCTGTTCGTCAAGGTGGTGGTGTTGGGGCTGGCGTTCTTCTTCGGATGGGGAGTGGGGCTTTCCAGCATTCGCGCGTTCGGGAACCTGGTGTACCCGATCGTGGTCAACATTTATGCCTGGGCAGCCCTGATCGCAGTCTGTGTTCTGTATATCAAGGTCATTCAAAAATTGTTCATGCAGAAATATGACGCCCTGCATTTCTGGGCATATCTCATCATCCTGTTGGGCGGTGTGTTCGTGCTGATCTGCCTGCACCTGCTGGTGGAGGATCATGACCTGCGCCCCTTTGCCATTCCGCTGCTCATTATCAGTGTCATTCAGTTGTTCGTGATCGTGTTCCGCTACGTGTTCACTACCGATGCCAACACCATGATGGTCATCTGCGATTTTACGATCTTCCTTGTCATGATCTCCATTGCGGCGTTGATGCTGATGCACATCGGCATCCTCTCGCCGCTGCGAAACCGGCTCGACGAGTCGTTCGCCGTCAATTCCAATGGAAATGGGAACGGCAATGGCAATCATACGGGGGGATAAGTATTCGCGAGGCGGTTTTTCAACCCGCCAGTCATCGAGTTGAAAAAGAGATATAAAAAATCCCGAAAGGAGACCAATGTCATCCCTTCGGGATTTTTGTGTAGCGTACCAAGGTGCGCGACCTCATGGTTATTTGACCAGCGGCAAACGGATGAAGAATGTGCTGCCGGGGAAATTCTCCTCATCCCGTTTTTCACTTTCCACCCAGATGCTGCCCTGCAGGGCTTTGATAATGCCGGAGGCGATCGCCAGCCCCAAGCCTGCGCCGCCGCCCTTGAAGTTCGTGCGGCTGGACGAGTGAAGCTGTACCTGCCCCAGTTGATATAACTTCTCGAAGATGATCTTGTGATGTTCCGGGTCGATGCCGATGCCGGAGTCCTTGACGCTGATCTCCGCCATTTTGCCGCGGCGCGGGTCTTCCACCACTTTCGAGGCGATGGTGATCAAACCGCCATCAGGCGTGAACTTGATGGCGTTGACAATGATATGGTCCAGCGCCTTCTTGAGCAGTTCCGGGTCCGCTAACAGCGGAGGTAAATACTGGATGGAGTCGTTAATGTCAAAGGTCAGTTTGCGAGCCGCGAGGTCTTCCACGTAATCTTTGTGGATGAGCCGCAGGATCAGCCCCAGGTTCACCGATTCGATATGCGGCGTGATGACCTGATTCTCCAGGCGCGCCACATCGAGCATGCTGTCCACGATCTGATGCAGGCGGTTCGTGCCGCGCATCACGCCGCCGACAGCTTCGGTCAGCATGGCGTTCCCTTGAACGGTCGCATCGGACTTGAGAATTCCAAGATAGCCCTTGATGACGGTCAACGGCGTGCGCAGTTCGTGCGCTGCAACCTGAATGAACGCTGATTTGTTTTTGTCATGTTTTTCGAGGGTGGTGTAGGCTTTGTTCAGTTCTGCCACACGTTCGGAGACCATGCGCTCCATCATTTGATTCATTTCGGTCACTTCGTTGTACAGACGCGCATTTTCCAACGCAACCGTTGCCTGCAATGCAAAAGTGGTCGCCAGCAATGCGTCATCTTCGGTGAAGGTGCGATTTGCGCGCCCCAAAGCCACCAAGCCCACTACATTATCTTTTGAATACACGGGCACGCCCAACCATGACCTGTCGTGGGGCATCCAATTGGGCTGCGACCATCCCTCCACCGTGTGGACATCGTTGACGATGAGCGCTTCTCCCTGGCGGGCAACGGTCGTATAAAAATTCACGCCCTTGACCTTCAGCTTGCATTCCGTCAACTCTTCGTTGTCTGACAGACCGTAGTGTGCGTGGACTTGCGGTACGCCGTTCACATCTTCCATGAACAGAATGGCGCGTTCGAACGGGATGATCTGCGCGAACTGGTTGAGGATCTGGCTGTACAGGTTCTCGATCGTCGTCAGCGAGGATAACTGTCGCGCCGAGCGTGAAAGCGCTTCCGCCCCGCGCCGACGTTCCTGCTCCGCTTCGAAAAGATTCGCGTTTTGAGCCGCAGTCTTTTCGGCAATTTCGCGCGCTTTTTCGCGCTGTTGAACGAGCATGGTGCGCAGAAGCGCACTGGAGAGCAGGTTCTTCACGCGCACGTAGATCTCCCAATCGGTGGGACCCATTTCCGCCCACATGAAGCCGAAGCGGTTGCTTGCCAGCGAAAGCGGCATGACCACGGCGGTGTAGCGGCGGTCTTCGGGAGTCTTGCCGCGCGGGACGAGCCGTCCTGTGGCGAGCTTGGCTTCTTCCTTTGGAATATCGAAGCGGTTCTGCTCATATTGCAGCAGCAACCGGTAATCTCGCGGCGGAGGGGAGGAGATCGATTCCGGCGCGCTGACGTCACCGTAGAACATCACATACCAGCGTTCCAGCCCGAGGATAGGGAAGTGTTTCGTGATCGCGTCACCGATGGCACCGAACGACATGGCAGATGCCATCGAGAAGCTGAAGTTGTTCAGGATCTCTTCCTGTTTTTCGAACTGCAAACGGCGATATGCCTGTGCCCGCTGGGAAAGCTCGCCCACCAACATACGCGCCTGCTGGAAGAGGTTCTCCGCCCGGAGCATGGTGGTGGTGCTTGTGATGCCGCCCAGCGCATAACGCCGGAAGGTGGACATGACATTTTGCCAGGTGTTGAAATCGTAGCCGTTGCGCTGGAGCACTTCCACCAGAGCTTGCACCATCTTCAGGAATGCGTCGCTTTTATCGGATTCGCGCAGGCTGGCGAGGAAGACATCCCACGTGCGCCCGACGACATCGGAATAAACGGACCGGAGCGGATCTTCTTCAGGAATTCCCGCCGCACCGAGCAAAGCGCGGATCGCCGCAGTGCGTTTGTTGCCCAAACTGCCTGTGTGCGCCACTTCCTTTGGCATCACAATGGCTTGTTGAATATTTTCAGGGAGACATCCGCATGACCAGCGCACCACCAGTTCCGAAGGCAGCAGGTTGACATCGTCCACCGGTTCGCCGTTGATGCGTTTCATCAAGCCAGCGTAGGCGCTCTTTCCGCCTTCATAAAAGGACTGGCGCACGGTCGTCAAGGGCGCGCCCATCGATTGCGCTTCGCTCACATTGTCGAAACCGGTTACGGCGATGTTGTCCGGCACATGGATGCCCCGCTGCTGGAACGCCTCCAGCACGCCGAATGCCATGCGGTCGTTGGCTGCGGCGATCGCCTGTATGCGCAGATTGCGTTCATCAAAAAGGGCGCGTACGGCGGCGCGTCCGCTCTCGGGCGTGAAATCGCCGTCGACGACGAATTGTTCGTTGAATGGGATATCGTGCGCTTTCAGTTCCGCCTTGTAGGCTTGGAAGCGCTGTTCGGCTTCCACCTGTCCCCGCGGTCCGCGCACGAATGCGATGCGGGTGTAGTTATGCTGATCGATCAAATGACGGATGACGGCGCGCATTCCGCCTTCACTATCCGCCATGAATGTAGTAATGCCTGCTGCTGGAATTGCGAAGGAAGCGATCGGGGTGGGAGCAAACGAACGGCAGAACAGCTCGACCTCCGCATCGGAAAGCCCGTGTGCCATATCCGCCGCAAGCAGGATCCCATCGAACTGACCCGGCTTGATCAGGTCATATAACCCATATGACCGTCCGCCGTCCGCTGATGTAATGATGAGCGGTTTCCCGCCCGCGAAACACACAACGTTGACGTCATCAACCGTGGCTGCATCCAGAACACCTGTAATGAATTCCGACCCCCAAACCCGGGTGAACTGCGCGCCGAGAACTGCAATCGTTCTCCGTTTGCCTGCAACCTTCCGTAATTCGGTCATGACAGGTAGGGATTATACGACATGAAACTTCGGGGCAAAATTGCAATTTTGAAAGAATTGTTTGGAGTCCCGAAGCAGAGCTTCGGGACTCCTTCTTTAACGGATCTCAACCTGATACGACGCAAGCTCACGCGTAAAGCGGGTCGTACCTGAGACCACAAGGTACGCCGTCTCACCGGAATTCAAAGAGACCGGAATCTCCGCCGTCTGGTCGGCATTGAGCGGGATCATCGTCACGCTGGAATCGCCTGTATTGATGAGCGCCAGACCGAATGTCTGCGGCAGCACATTTTGGACACGCACGAAGCCTTCCGCCACCCAGCCGCCATCATCCGCCTCAAAATCGGACCTGTAGCCTGCGGCTTCGACCATGACATCATCCACCATGAAGCCTTCCCCGTTGACCGCCGCATCGGTAAGGTACTCGAAGCGGATAAATATCTTTTTGCCAGCATACTCTGAAAGATCGATGGTTTCTTCGATCCATCCGTCGGTCACGCCAGTGTAGCCCCAGCCATATGAATTGCCGCTCGGGTCGGTGCCTGTACCGGAAGGTGTGAGCAGAATATCCCAAGTCTCGCCGTTCTCCGAGGCTTCCACATAGGCATAGTCCCAATCGGTTTCGATATCGTACCAGGTGCGGAAGGACAGCTCGATGGGTCCGCTCACGTTCGTGAGATCGAACTCGCGCGTCAGGGTCATATCCGACTCATCGCCTTTGTTCGACCAGAAAGCATACTTACCGGAATACGGGTCAGCGGGCAGGAGCCTGGTGACGGTCGAGCCGGTGAATTGAATGGTGTAGTCGCCCGCACACTCGATGGCGATGTAATCCACGCCGTACTGATGCACCGTGCGCATCAACGGCTCAGGTGGACAGCTAAAGACCGTCTCCGTTGCCGATGCGCGATGCGCGCCGAGATAGTTGTGATAGATGTAACGTCCGTCGCCAAAGGAACTATCCAACACAAGGTTGGTCACAGCCCAATCCATGAAAAACGCATCCGCATGGATGGGCTGATTCGTAAGCGGGTCCGTGGCTTGGATTTCGGTGAGCACATCGTCCACGCTGTCGAGCCCGTTGGCATCATCTTTCACCAGCAATTGGGTCGCCTCTTCGCCAAAACGGTCAAGAAAGTAGGTCATGAACAGGAAGCCCGCGCCGTAATGCGGAGACGTGGCGTTCTGGTTATTGGGCCAGTCGTTCAATTGCAGATCGGGGTCGCTGATATAGATCCAGTCGAAGCCGCCCGGGTCATATCCGTTGATGAATGCCGCCAGTTCGGATGAGCCTTCGTTCAGCCAGGAGGTTTCATTCAGGTCGTTGAACCAGTGGATCATATGCTGAAATTCATGTGCCAGCACCCCGTAGGTAAAGTCATCGTTGAGGTAGGTGTTGTCCGCGTTGAACAGGAACATCTCGTGCCCGTTGGAATACTCCTGGATCAACGGGTGAGTGGAATCGGAGGAGGAGAAGTATCCCGCGATGGAGTATCCCAATCCGCGCGCGTAAAGAATATAGATGTGCTCATCGCCGTCGATGCCGGGAGACCATTCACTACCGAAGAACTCGCGGTTGGTGAGGTAGATCTCGTTCTCGAACTGATCCACCAGCGCCTTCATTTCACCCTCGTCCACTTCAACGCCTTCCTGCACCCAGAAATAGACATGCGGCGTAACATAGCGCAGAACCGCCCGGATCTCATTGTTCTCGTTCGAGTCGAGGTTGTGTACCCAGAAATTATCCTGTTCACCGACGGCGCGCGGCGCGGCGGTCTCCACCATGATCTCGGGGACACCACATTTTGCACCGAGGCGGCATGCCAAAATGCGCGGATCGTTGATCGGGACAATGGTGGTCTCCAGCGTTGTAAGGGTGTCTCCAGAGATCGAATCCACGGGCGGGCGTGTGATCTCCGGCTCTTCGGTCAGGGATGTCGGAGAGAACGGTGTGACAAAGGTGGGAAGGTCCGTCAGGTCGGTGGGAGTAAGCGTGTAAAAGATATATCCGCCCAAGCCAAGCGCCAGCAGGCAGATACAGCACAATAAAACTACAATGCCGATCACGGCTCCAACCATACCCGTTCTATTCTCTGTATTATTCATGAAGTTCCTCTAAAGAGTTGAAATGTCGTTTCATCTTACCTTTCCATACTGAAAAATGGATTAGGAAATATTATAAGTACGGCGAGATTTATCTCGTCGTTTGTTGTGCTTGCAACATGAATATCTCATTACTTATACGTGAACCCGCCAATTATAAGAACACACCCCCGGACTATTTTCGCCCGGAGGTGTGAGGGGTTCACTTACGCATCCACTTTCTCTTTGGCTTTTCTTTTCGAAGGCGCCGAGGTTTGGAAGATGATCTTGTTTTCATTCTCATCCACATCCACGACCACTTCCGCACCGTCCTTGAACTTGCCCCCGAGCAACTCTATCGAAAGCGGACTCTCCACATGCTTCTGGATGGCGCGTCGCAGCGGGCGGGCGCCGAACGCCGGATCGTAGCCTTGCTGTGCCAGCCATCGGCGCGCGGCATCGTTCAACTGGACCGTGATGTTGTGGTCGTTGAGACGATCCTGCACTTCCTTCATTTGCAGAACGACGATCTGCTCCATCTCTTCCACGGAAAGCGGCGAGAACATGATGATCTCATCGATGCGGTTGAGAAACTCGGGACGGAACGCCCCCTTGAGCGCCTTTTCGATCTTGTCGTGGGAATCTCGCTCGGCGTTGTCCGTTTTTTGGGGTAAAAAGCCGAGGGTGCCGCCCTTCATCACGTATTCGGTACCCAGGTTCGAGGTCATGATGAGGACCGTGTTGCGGAAGTCCACCACGTTGCCCTGACCGTCTGTCATGCGTCCGTCATCCAAAATTTGGAGCAGCGCGTTCCACACTTCGGGGTGGGCTTTTTCGATCTCATCGAACAACAGCACGCGATACGGTCTGCGGCGGACGGCTTCGGTCAGTTGACCGCCTTCCTCGTAGCCGACATATCCCGGAGGCGCGCCGAAGAGACGCGAGACCGTGTGTTGTTCGTGATACTCCGACATGTCGATGCGCACCATCGCATCTTCATCGTCGAACATGAACCACGCAAGCGCCTTCGCCAATTCCGTTTTGCCCACGCCGGAAGGTCCGATGAAGATGAATGAACCGATGGGACGCGCCGGGTCTTTCAAACCGGAGCGCGCGCGGCGGATGGCATCGGAGATGGCGTGGATCGCCGGTTCCTGACCGATGATGCGTTCATGCAATCGCATTTCCATGTGCAGGAGTTTTTCAGATTCGGTCTCGAGCATTTGCGTCACGGGAATGCCCGTCCACTGGTTGACGACCGAGGCGATGTCGTTGACATCCACGACTTCATCGAGGTGATGTTCGGCTTCCCATTTATCGCGCTGAATGTTGTAATCCTGTTCGTTGCGCAGGCGTTCAGCTTTCTTTTGTGCGGCGCGTTCGTAATCGCGTTCCAAACCGGCTTGCTCTTCTTCCGCGCGCAGTTTTTCGATCTCGGTCTTCATCACCTTGAGATCGGGCGGCATGGAATAGAGCGCCACACGCAGCTTCGCGGCGGCTTCATCCATCAGGTCGATGGCTTTGTCGGGCAGGTGGCGATCCGTCACATAGCGTTCGGAGAGATGCGCGGCGGCAGTCAACGCTTCGTCCGAGAATCTCACCTTGTGATGCGCCTCGTAACGGTCGCGCAAGCCGTGCAGCATCTTGATGGTGTCTTCCACGGTCGGCTCTTCCACGTAGATGGGAGCAAAGCGACGTTCGAGCGCGGCGTCTTTTTCAATATGTTTGTGGAATTCATCCAGCGTCGTCGCGCCGATGCATTGCAGTTCGCCGCGGGCAAGCGCAGGCTTGAGCATGTTGCTCGCATCCATCGCGCCCTGAGCCGCTCCCGCACCGACGACTGTATGCAACTCGTCGATCATCAGGATGACGTCACCCTTGGCGCGCTGGACTTCTTCCATCACAGCTTTGAGTCTCTCTTCGAACTCGCCTCTGAATCTGGACCCGGCGATCATCGCGCCGAGGTCGAGCGCCACCACCCGTTTGCCTGAGAGGATCTCCGGCACGTCGTTGGTCGCAATTTTCTGCGCGAGTCCTTCCGCGATGGCGGTCTTGCCCACACCCGCTTCCCCGATGAGGACCGGGTTGTTCTTCGTGCGGCGTGACAAAATTTGGATCAGGCGCATGATCTCTTTATCGCGCCCAATGACCGGGTCGAGTTTGCCTTCGCGGGCAAGCTGGGTTAGATCGCGCGAGTATTTTTCGAGTGTGCGGTATTTCGTCTCCGCTTGCGGATCGGTCACACGCTGACCACCGCGCAGGTCCTGGATCGCATCGTAAACGCGGTCGCGCGTCAACCCAGCGGATTCCAAAATCCGCGCAGCCGGTGTGTTGCGCTCGGTCAGGATGGCAAGGAAGATATGCTCGGTGGAAATGTACTCGTCTTTCAGGCGGTTGGCTTCCTCGTTGGCGAGGTCGATGATCCGCTTAACGCGCGGGGTGATGAAGATCTGCCCCGCCCCGCCGCCGAAGATGTTCGCTTTGGGACTGGCACGCAGGGTGGCGTCCAGCCGTTCGGTCAACGCCTCGGCGCTGACGCTCAGTTTTTCCAAAATTTGTGGGATCACGCCGCCGGGCTGTTCGATCAACGCCAGCAGGATGTGTTCGGTGTCTATCTGGTTATGCCCGTAGCGCTGGATGATCTCCGCGGCGCGCTGGGCGGCTTCTTGTGCTCTCTCTGTAAATCTGTCAAATCGCATCATGGGGAATTTTCTCCTGTATGGGCACAGCGCGACGATAGATCACTTGTGTCAATCACGAACTCGCTGTGCCCGTACTACATGGAGGCATTATAACAAACGCCGCGTCGGCGGGATGTCAACACGGCGTAAGAGGAGTGTTAGATTTCGAGGAAAATGACTCAGGGAATCCAGATCGGCGCTGATTCTTTGAAGGTATTCTGCGTCAGCCGTTCCTGGTTCTCGCCGTTGATGTCGATGATCATGATCTCGTTATCGCCATCGCTGTTGGACAGGTACACCAGCCGTTTTCCATCCGGGGAGAAGCTGGCGTCGAAGTCGCTGGTGGTGTTGGCGGTGATGACCTGGAGGTTCTTCCCGTTCGCATCCATGATGTAGACATCCCAGTCCGCAACACCATCCCGGTCGGTATCGAAAACGATCATCTTCCCATCCGGTGACCAGGAGGGATTGCCGTCATAGCCGGTGTTGTCGGTCAACTGTTTCAAATTCGAGCCGTCACGGTCCATTACATAGACTTCACTGTCCCCGTCGCGGTCTGATGAGAATAGGATCTTTTGTCCATCCGGGGACCAGGCTGGTACCCATTCGGAAGCGGGACCGGGAGTCTCCGTCAGTTGCTGGATGTTCGTCCAATCGGCGTTCATCGTGTAAATGTCATAGTAGCACTGGCTGGCTGGCGGATTGCAATCCTTTGCCATCGAAAGAGCGATTTGTTTTCCATCCGGTGACCAGTTCGGGTAATCCAGGATGAGCGTTTCATCATCTGTGATCGCGTCATCGCTGTCGCCCGATCGATCCATTTGAAATAGATTCCAGCCCGGGGTCCGGTCAGACACGAACCCGATCATATCCTCCACTGGAATATACGCCGGGGAGATATCATTGGAGGAATTGTTGGTTAGCCGGGAGAGCTCGCCGCTGACCGGGTCCACTGCATAGATCTCGAACGTTCCATCCTGGTCGGTCTGATAAACGATCATCCCGGTGGTCGATTCTGTCAGCAGGGGCATAGCTTGCGAGCAAGCCAGGCTGGATAGTAAAAGCATAATGAAGAATGTAATGTTTCGTGACATATCAGGTTCCCTTCTGATTCTGAATAGAGTTCGGTCATTATACCTTTTGGCTTTTTCATGTCGGAGGGGACATTATGACTATATTCCGACAATTACGGTCTGGAAAACGACAAGCCTCAAGGGCTTTGCGCTTCCCTGAAAATTTGAAATTCCCACAGGGAATACACAAAACTTGTCCTCGGCGCTTTTCCGAGGGTCAGGTGCATTATCCCGGTGATCGACCGGGACGCTTTGTTGGGCGTTTATGTGTTTGATTTAAACACTATCTTTGCTAAATTGTCCTGATTATGGCTGACCTCAACCACGATGCCAAATTCACCCTTGCCAAATTCTTTATACAAATTTTTCCAGTTGTGCGCAAGATACCAAGCAGCAGCCGAAGTTCCTAACCTTGCCAAACCTGCACATACGAAATAGAAATTATTCTTCGCATGACTATTTCGTACTTTTAAAATTATTCCATAATCATGCCCAGCCTCCATCTTCTTATCAAATCGGATATTTTCTTGGCTTTGAATTGCTTCTATTGTGGCGTAACTATCAACAAGTGTTTCTGGTATCGAAAATCTCAAAAATTTATTGTTACTATCATTTATGGCTATATCGGATACTTCGTTCGTAATCGGTCCTCCTATGCAAATAAATGTATTATCGTTTATCGCAATTGCTTCTTCATCTGTTGATAACCGTATAGGGGTTTTAAGGTACTTTCCAAATTCTTGCAACAAATACGAACTTGCATTGAGTGCGGCAGGAGTTGTAATTATTGAAGGTCCAGCTATTTCATATGTTTTTGCATTTTTGTATTTCTTTCTATAAGCAGGCATAATTGGTTGCGAAGTCTCGTTATTTGGAATTTTCGTGTATGCTCCATACACAACTCTTAATTTGTTTTTTAGAGTGCCATCACCAAAAAACTGCTGGAGACGGTATTTATTAATGGATCCAGGTATGGACGACACAATGTAACCAAGTATAAAAACGATTGCAGAAACAATAAGTTCTAAATAAATGCTTTGTAGTAATTCAATCAAATTCATGATAAATCCTTTGTTATTTGATTTTATCAAACGCCCAACTATGGTATATACAGCATCATGCTGTATAAGTCCCTATATCTTCCATACCCGCATTATACGCCCGAATAAATTCCGCAGAAGCAAACGAACACCCACTGATAACTACCCACTGATCACTGATAACTACTCCCTACCCACTGGTACCTTTTCCCCTACTACGCGTATAATTCCCCCAATGGCATCCATCACCATCCCAGCGCGGGAAGAACATCATTCCCACCTGCGTCCGCTCAACATATTACGCGATCTGCCTTCCGTGGCGGACCTGATCGAGCTGTGCTTCTCCAACACCATGGACAGCGACGGCAGGCGCTACATTCAGGACATGCGCCGCGCTGGGAAAGATAACTCCTTCCTCAAGTGGGCGAACCGAGTCGCGGATACCACCTCCCTGCCTCTAACCGGCTACATCTGGGAGCAGGATGGGCGTATTGTCGGCAATGTCAGCCTTGTGCCTTTCCGCCATAAAGGGGAGCGGCTCTACCTCATCGCCAATGTCGCCGTCCAACCGGAGTACCGCAAACGGGGCATCGCCCGCGCGCTCACCATCCGCGCAGTGGAACATGCCCATGAGAAAAAAGTCAACGACATCTGGCTGCACGTCCGCGCGGATAACTTCGACGCTATCAACCTTTATGCCGCGCTCGGGTTCGTCGAACGCGCGCGCCGCACCACCTGGCAGGCAGCCACCGATTCGCACCTCAAAGGATTGGAAACAGATATCGCCGTCACCGGGCGGGATGCGCGGTTTTGGGCGAGTCAACTCCATTGGCTCACCCGCCTCTACCCTGACCCGTTAGCCTGGCATACCCAGTGGAATTTCAACTCGCTCAAGCCGGGTTTGTGGACCTGGCTCTACCTGCTCTTCGTGGATATGAACATCCGCCAATGGGCGGCGGTACGGAAGAATGACCTGCTCGCCACGCTCTCGTGGATCCCCACCGGGCGGGGAGAAAGCCTGTTTGCCGCAGCAGGCGAAAGGTCAGACCCTGAGGCGTTTACTGCGCTGCTTATTCAGGCGCGGCGCGACCTCCATTATTCCCATCCCTCCATCTCGCTCGAGTTCCCTGTCAGCGAATATGATGATGCCATCCAAGCCGCGGGTTTCAAACCGCTGCGCACCCTGATCTGGATGCAGGCAACTTCGTAAATCCTATTGCGTAGTTAAAGCGACAAGGAGTCTAAAATGACAAAATTCGTGCTTCGCTGGGTCATCAACGCTGCCGGGCTTTTTGCCGCAGTGTGGATCGTCCCCGGCATCGAGTACCTCGGCGAGTGGACGGGCATTCTCTGGCTCGCGCTCATCATCGGTCTGTTGAACGCGCTCGTGCGCCCGCTGCTTAAGTTTCTGACCTGTCCGCTCATCATCCTGACCCTCGGCTTGTTCACCATCGTCATCAACACCGTCATGCTATTGCTCACCCGCGCCATCGGGCAATCGCTTGGCATCGGTCTCATGGTGGATGGCTTCTGGTCTGCCGTGCTCGGCAGCCTCGTGATGAGCGTCGTCAGCATTGTCATGAGCGTCATCTTCCGCGATGAGTTGAAAGGCAAGAAGTAACTCAAGAACGCAAACAGCCGCCCAATTGGGCGGCTGTTTTTTTGTCGGGCGAGATATTATCTCGCCTTACTCCCAGATCGGAAACCGCACCGTAGGCGCGGATACTTTTAACATCTGATACAACATGTGCGCATTATTAACCATCAGCAACAGAACAAAGACCAATAGCAAAATTTGCAGCCAGCGCTTTCCCGCCAGTTCACGCCATGCCAGCGCGAGGAAGAGGATGATGACATACGTCCAGTTTGTGGCATACAGGAAAGTATCTTTACCATATTGCATGTAAAGCACAAAATTGAACAGCAGGGTAAAGATAAAGGTCAGGAAATATCCGTTATCCTGCTTGAAAAGATTCTTTAAGAAGAACACCCCGCCCAAAACGAGCAGACCGACCCACACAACCGCAAGCCCATTCCCCAACACGGATTCATATTGCGCGATCTGCATCGGGTCTTTTTTGATCGACGCGCGGAACATCCACACCTTGGCAAAGGGCAGCCCATCGCGGAGGATGAGCGGCTCCGGCGCAACGAAACTATGCAGCGCCATCACCCGCGCCAGATATTCTCCGCGTTGGACGGTGGGCGGGAACTGGTTGTGCCCCTCGCCTTCGAGCGTGGACACGTCCCAAAAATATGGCTGGGAATTGGGGTAAATGAAATTGTTCAACAGCGAGAGCGGCACGACCAGCGCGGCGATGATGACCCCGTAGATGATGATCTGCTTGAGATTGCGCTTGACGAAGAAATGCGCGAAGAACGTCTGCCCGACGTTGGAGATGGTGATGCCGAATGCCACCAACCCGGCAATGACCAGCGCAGGCAGGGGCTTGTCCTTGAGCAGGAGTACGAGGAAGATCAATGCGATCGCAGAAAGATAAATGTACGTCTCAAGGATGGAGCCGAACGCCAATTGCGTGGGTGTCACTCCGAACAACGCCGCCAGCAGCAGCGCAAACAACCGGACCCCGACCGAGTTCTGAATGAAATACCAGACGAGGAAAACGCACAGCGTGCCGGTCAGGGCATTGAGGGTGAATGCTGCGAACAGCGTATCGCCTTTGAACAGGAACGCGATCGATCCCACCAGCGGACGGATGATGAGCAGCACGAACGGATGCGCCGGTCGCCAGTAGTAATCCTCGTAGATTTCGGTTGCGAAGCGCCAGCGGTAGAGGTTGCCGTCCGCGTCGAAGAACATGTCGTCGGCGTCGAAGGAGGGGCGATTAAAGATCGAAGCGAAGATCAAATACACGGCGAAGAAAAGAAGCGCGACGAGTAAGCCGTCGAGGTTCTCATCCACAAATTTGCCGAGGCGGGATTCCTTCCACTTTTGCTTGCGCGCGAGGGAGAGCAGCCAGAACGCCAATGGGAGCGACAAAATCCAGGCAATGACAAATCCTAAAAAATTCTCTGCTGAAATTTGAAAGGCTGTCGCATCAAACAGATTGACGAACGGCTTTGCCATGAAGTACATCGCAGGCACGAACACGAGCAGTGCCGCGTATAGAATCGCGGACATGACCGCATCCGCTGACTTGAAACTGAATCCCTTGATGAGTCTGCCGATGAGGTAATAGACGAACAAACTGACCACGCCGTGGATCGGAACGGTCAGCAGGGCAACCTCCAGCGGCGATGGGTAGAAATTCTCCAGGTAGGCGACCGCGAAATAGGAGAGCAGTGTCCCAAGCAGCCAGGCTGAGAGAAGTCGTTTATAGGTTGAATTGATGTTCATCTGAATAAAAGTCTACCATACGATGCGAGTGTGTTTTTGGGCTCAAAACGATTAACCGCGAAGTGCGCGAAGAACGCAAAGATAATTTTTCTTTGCGACCTTGGCGTGCTTCGCGGTTGTTTTTTCATCCGTGTAAAAAATCCTAGCGGATGTGCATGAAGGACGCCCACAGCATTAACAGGATCAGGCGCGAGTTGTTGATCATCACCAGCGCAATAAATCCCAGCAGTGTGGTCTGAAACCAACGCTTGGCTGATAGTTCCTGCCACGCCAACGCGAGGAAAAGTGTGATGGCATACGTCCAGTTGGTGGAATACAGGAACACGTCCCTGCCGTAGCGCATGTGCAAAATAAAAAAGAAGAGAGTCGTCAGAATGAACGTGAATGGGAATCGTTGGTCTTGCTTGAAGATGTTCTTCAAATAGAGCAGTCCGCCCAATGCAACCAAGCCAAGCCAGATCGCAACCACGACCTTGCTGAAATCGGTCACATAGCGCGAGATCTGCAGGGGCGCTTTTTTCAACGCCGCGCGGAACAACCAAATTTTCAGGAAGGGAATATCTTCCTTCAACATCAACGGGTCCGGCGCGACGAAACTGTGCATCACCATCACCCGCGCGAGGAAGTTGGCACGCTGGACCGTTGGGGTAAAGACGTTCTTCTCTTCAAATTGCAGCGTAGATACTTCCCAAAGGTACGGGTGCGCATCAGGATAGATGAGGTTGTTCAGCAGGTTCAGCGGAATGACAAGCGCGGCGACGATCAGCCCAAACTTTATCAACTGCGAAATTTTGCGCTTGACCATGAAATGTGCGATGACCGGCTGTGCCAGGTTCGAGATGGTGATGCCGAACGCCGCCAGCGCCGCGATGACCAACGCGTAGGTCGGCGAATTTTTCAGCAGAAGCACGATGAAGATCAATGCCGCCGCGCCGAGGAAGATATAACTCTCGATCAATGCGCCGAATGCCAGTTGCGAGGTCGAAGCGCCGAACAGCGCCGCGATCAACAGCGCGTAGGTCGAATTGCCGGTCACGGTCTTCACAAAATACCAGACCAGGAAAACACACAACGCGCCGGTCAGTGCGGTCATGAGCATCGCCGAGAAAAGCATGTCGCCTTTGATAAAAAGCGAGATCAAACTCACCCACGGGCGGACAACGATCAGCACAAAGGGATGCACCGTGCGCTCGTAATAATCTTCGTAGTGCTCCGTCCCGAAGCGGAAGCGCCAGAGCTTGGCGTCGGTGTCGAAAAAGATGTCGTCGAAGTTAAAGACCGGCTGGTTGAAGATCGAGGCGAGCAGGAAATAGATGGAGAAGAAGAGCGCGGCGATGAGCAATCCACTCAGGTTTGCATCCACGAATTGATACAAGCGGGTCTGCCGGATATTCGTCCGACGCAGGGCACCCAGCGCCCAAAACGATGCGGGGATCGCCAGCACTGTCCCGACAAGCGAGAAGGGCAAAGTCCCGTTTGCTGGCAGATACGACACAGCTGGAAACATGTGCGGGAAGCGGCTCGCCATTCCGATAAGCGCGACGAAGAAGGCTGTCACTGCCGCAAAGAGGACTGCGGCAAAAATCATATCCACTGGTTGTGAGCGGAACTTTTCAACTATTTTCCCCAGCGTGAAATATGCGCCTAGCGTAAACAGGCTTTGGATGAAAAATGAAACCAGCAGTATTTCAAAAGCGGATGTGTAGTAGTTATCCAGAAAGCCAAGCAAAAGATAAGCGGGCAAGATCCCCAAAGCCCAAGCCAGAAGGAGGCGTGTGATGGTTGATCGGTTCGGCATAGCACCAAGTTCCATGATCGAGCGGTTGGAGTTTACCACAGGCATACGCCGTCGATGGGGTTATCAAATCCCTTTCAGGATGGTATATTTTTGCCCGCATGGACGCGCTAAAAGCCTTCACCTCTCGCTGGAAAATTCCCATCCTCTTCACGGTCATTCTGCTCATCGGCATCTTCGCGCGCACGTGGGAATTCGCCAGCCTACCCCCCGGCTTGAATCCCGACGAAGCTTCCATCGGCGTCGAAGCCTACTACCTTTACAAATTCGGCATGGATCGCTTCGGGCTGTCTTACCCGGTTCACTTCATTTCCTGGGGCAGCGGACAGAACACCTTCTACGCCTACCTGTTGATGCCCTTTGTGGCGTTGAAAGGCATCAATGCCTTTTCCGTGCGCCTACCGATGATGCTGGCGGGCATTCTTTCCCTGCCGCTGGTTTTTGTCGCCGGTAAAAAAATGATCGGGGATAAGTTTGCCCTGCTGTTGATGTTCTTGATGGCGGTCTCCCCCTGGCATATCGTTAACTCACGCTGGGCGGTCGAATCGAACATTATGCCTTTTCTGTTTCTGGCAGCTTTCACCGCGCTGACAGTTGCGACTCAAAAGAACTGGTGGTTCCTCGTCTCGTCCATTTTCTTTGCGCTGTGTTTATACGCCTATGGGACGGCATATGTCGGCGTGCCGGTCTTTCTTCTGTTGACGGTTCCACTGTTGCTGAAATTGAAACGCGTCACGTGGACACAGGTCATCTTCGGCGCGGTTGCATTTATCCTGATCGCCATTCCCATTGTGCTGTTCCTCGCGGTCAACACATTCAAGCTGGACACCATACAGCTGGGACCCATCACCATCCCGCGCCTGCCCGTCGAGGCACGCTACGAGACCATGGCGGCGGTTTTCGGCGAGACACCCTTCACGGCGATCGCTGAAAATGCAAAGATCATGTTCGACGTTCTTTGGACCCAATCCGATGCCTTCCCCTGGAATTTTGTTGAGTCGTTCGGCTATTTTTACAAATACACATTTCCGCTTGTTCTGGCTGGTTTCATTCTCACCCTGCCGTTCAAATTCATCCGCGAGAATCGCGCCGAGCGCTGGCTGATCTTCGCCTGGATATTCGCCTCCATTGCCATCGGCATCGTCCACCCGGTCAACCTGACGCGCTTGAACCTTATCTTCACACCGATCCTTTTTTGCATCGCTCTACTGTTCATTGACCTCGACAAGCGTTTGCCGAAGATACTCCCCATCGCTGTCGTTGTACTTTCCATCTTATTCGTCTTCTTCACCCGCGCCTATCACGGCGAGGAATATCGCAAGGTCACCAGCGCTATTTTCAACGAAGGCATCATCCCCGCCATCGAATACGCCGTCGAGAATGACCCGCCGCTGGTCTGCTTCACAGATGAGCATTATTCGCTTTATATCTATGTCTTGCTCACGCAGAAATTCCATCCGTCTGAATATGTGAATGAATTGGAATGGTTCGCCCCCGCAGACCCCGCAGACCCCGCGCGGAAGTTGCTCGCCCTCGAACAATTCCGCTTCACCCCGGATGATTGTCTGGGTGAGCCAGACGCGGTCTACATCCTCACCCTGAAAGAATCTCCCCCCAATATGGACGTTTCATATAAAGAAAAGAAGTTCACTAAGTTCGTGGTACATATTCCAAAGTAACGCTAATGCTGTGACATTCATGTCGCAGATAAAAAAAAGGCGAGATGAATCTCGCCGTACTATACCTGCAGTGCCAGCTCGTCCAAAATCCCTAACAACAGCATCCCATTATTCACCATCAACAGAATCAAAAAGACCAGCAGGATGATCTGAAACCATTTACGGTCAGAGACGCTTTGCCATGCGAGTCCCAGCAGAAGGATCAGCGCATACGTCCAGTTCGTGCTGTAGAGGAAGAGTTCCTTGCCGTAGCGCAGATGCAGTCCCATGTTGAGAGCCATACAGCCCATCAACGCCAGAGACATGCGCAGGTGTGGATTCTTGCGGATGTTCATCAGGAAAAGTGCGCCCGCAAAAAGCAGCAGCGTCAGCCACATCCATGACGAGGCGGTTTGAATGGGCAGGTCATACTGGCTAAGCGCGTCGATCTCCGGCTTGAAGAAGCGGAATTGCGTGAAGGGAATATCTTTATCGTACAAGATCGGCGTTGGTGCGACCACGTTATGGAAGAAGAACGCGCGTCCCAATGCCTGTATCCGCAGTGAGTTCAATGGGAATAAATTCTGCTGTTCCGCTTGCAATGAGGATGGCACGAAGAAGAAGGGATGCGCGTTCGGATAAAGCAGGTTGTTCAACACAGTCAGCAAGACTAAAAAGATGATGACCGTCGCAACAAAGCGAATGATCTGTTTGATGTTCGGCTTGACCGTGAACAGCGCGATCACATTCTGGGCGAAGTTCGAGTGTGTGATGCCGATGGTCGCCAGACTGGCAGCGACAAGCGCAGGCATTGGCTTGTCTTTTATCAGTAGAACGTAGAATAATAACAAGCTCGCGGCGAGGAAAATATACGACTCGATCAACGACCCGAAGATCAGATGCGATGCGCTCAACCCCAGCAGCGCGGCGATGAGCGATGCGTAGACCGAATTCCCCGTGGCAGACTTGATGAACGTCCACGCGAGGAAGACGCACAACGCGCCGCCAGACGCAACCAGCAGGTACGCGGCGAAAAGTTTATTTCCCTTCAAAAAGAAAGCGATCAAGTCCACAGGCGGTTTGAGCAGGAGCAGCACGAACGGATGCACCGAGCGTTGATAGAAGTCCTGCCAGTTGTCGGTGATGAGGCGAGTGCGCCAGTTCATGCCGTCGGCATCGAAGAAAATATCGTCCACGTCGAAGCGCGGGTCGTTGATGACCGACGCGAACAGCAGATACAACGCCAGGAATGTGAGCGCCAGCGCAACTCCCGCCAGATTTTCGCTGATGACCGAATAGACTCGTTTGCGATTCAGCCAGTTGTAAAATCCGCTGAATTTTAATTGGATATGCATCCATGCCTGCCAGGGAAGCGCAAGCAGGCTGGTAAACACGAACGCCCAGCGGGATGTCTCATTCAGGACAAAGTACGTTACGGGGAAAAGCGACACGCGCTGGTTGGCGAAGAACAGCCAGATAACAAATCCGAACAACGATGCGAACAACAGGACGTACAAGACCGCATCGAAGACCCTGCCGTTCCAGAAGCGCTTGACCCTGCCGATGAAATAATATCCGCCCACGCCGAAGACCGCCTGCAAAAGCAGAGTCAGCAGAATTATCTCGAATGGACTGCTGTAGAAATTATCCAGAAAGCCGATGAATAAAAAACTGAGGATGAGTGAGAAGGACCATGCGCCGAACACGCGGCGATATCCGCCCGCATCCAAAAGAGTTTGCATCGAAGGCGCAGCGGGGATGGTGAGCAAGAGGGAGACGATGAGAAGGAGGGCTAAAAGAAGAATAGAGAAATGAGTAACGAGTAATGAGAGTAACGCGGCAGTGAACGACCAGATTAAGATAAATGTGCGTACGGTTGGCGATACGGTCGCAAGGACTTTTTCCAGCGCAGGCAGTAGGAACATCAGGCAGTTAAAGACAGCCAGCGCGGGTACAAGCACGAGAAAGACCTTATCCATGAGGGCGTGTGTGTCGAAGTTGAAGAATGTTTGAGCCAGCGCGAAGGAAATAACAACTCCCAAAACCGCACTGATCAAAACACGCCCAAAAACTACCAGCCGTTGATTGGTCATCAAGTATTCCGTGATTTGCCTGCCAGACCGGGCAATCCGCCCGCCGAGACCGAAGCCCGCACCGCGCGCACGATTGCCGTCGCAAACGCCTCTGCCGCGAACACGCCCACGGTGGAAAGGTCAGCTCGTTTATTGCCGGTGGCAAGCGCAAAGATGGTGTCGCCGTCGTATTGAGTATGCGCGGGTCGCACCGAGCGCGCCAGCCCGTCATGCGCCATTTGCGCAATGCGGGTCATGTCCGCTTTTGAAAAATTCGCATTGACAGCCACCGCGCCGATGACCGTATTTCTGCGCGGAAAAGGATTGAGCGCGGAGAGCCGCATCCACTCCAGTGATTTCTTCTCGGTGCGAATGCCCGCCACAAATTCGCCGGTGTTCGGGTCGTAGACATCACCGATCGCGTTGACCGTCGCTATCGCCCCGACCACAATGCCCCTGCCAAGCGAGATACTCGCGCCGCCGATCCCGGACTTCATGGCTTGACCATGCCCCAGCATTTTTCCCACGCTCGCACCGGTGCCCGCTCCCACCACACCTTCGGCAGTTTCTTTGCTCGAAGCATTCAGACAAGCTTGATAGCCCATCTTCGCATCCGGGCGGATATCGGAACGTCCGAGGTCGAGGTCGTAGAGGATGGCAGAAGGTACGATGGGAACAAACGCGTCTCTGGTCTTGAACCCGATCCGATTCTCTTCGAGGAAGCGCATCACCCCCGACGCCGCATCCAGCCCAAAAGCGGACCCGCCCGCCAGCAGGATCGCATTGACCTTCTGCACCATCATGCCTGGCTCCAACAAGTCGGTCTCGCGCGTGCCTGGCGCGCCGCCGCGCACATCCACACCGGCGACGGCTCCCTTGCGGCACAATATCACAGTACAGCCGGTCAGCGCCTTTTTATTTTGTGCGTGCCCAACTTCAATGCCGGGCACATCGGTAATGGAATTTCGTAGTTTCATTTTGGCGTTAAAAGGTGACAGTCACTTTTGCGCAGCACCCCGCAGTAAAGCGGAGCGGGCAAAGTGACTGTCACCTCAAACTTTCTACTTGCCCAATGCGCGGACGAGTTGCAGGAACTCTGTCCATTCCTCCTGAAAGAAGTGAACGGTGACGTTATTGATCTCGACGTGATAGGTGACTTCGCCATCGGGTTCTTCGGCTTTCCATGCCATGAAGTTCTCGGTCTCGGCAAGGGTTTCGGTGCGGGGGTCTTGACTGTTGTTGCTCATTGATTTCTCCTATTGGATGATTGTTCGATCTTATCGTACATGGTAGAGACGAATTCGAAAAAGGCTTCGGGGAGATTCTATTTCCCTTTTTTGAATCTCTGGCTGAGGGTCCGAAAGAAACGGCGGATCAGCACAATAAAACGTGAACCAGGTGTGGGGGGCGGCTGGTGCTGTTCCTTGTCGGGCCACGGGTCCAGATCCAGCATCTTCCGCATGGTGTATTGCCACAATAAAGCGGCGGTTGCCAGAATGGGCGCGGCGACCACCACGCCGAGGATGCCGAATATATTGGCGGCGACGATGGCGGCAACCAGCACCGCGGCGGGATGGACTTTCAACGCATCCGAAAGAATGCGCGGCGAAACGAGGTTATCGAAGATCTGGTCGATGACCAGCGCGACCAACAGGACCAGCAGGGTATAAGAAAGCGGCGCCATTCCAAATAGCTTGAACGTTTGGAAATATGCGATGATGACCAGCACGCCCCAGTTCACCGCCGGACCCACATACGGGACAAAGCGTGCCAGCCCGGCTAAAAACGCGAGACCGATGGCGTAATGGATACCGAGGATGGATAATGCAATGGAATACACGATGACGGTCAGGAAGAAGATGATGATCTGTCCGCGCAGGAAGGCATTCCAAATGCGACCCAGTTCGCGGGTGAGTCGCGCCAGGTCCTGTTTGTAACCAGGAATTTCCACAATGAAGAGGCGGTCGCGCAAGCCGCCGCTTTCGGCAAGCACAAAATATGAGACGAGCAGGACGAATAACATCCAGCCAATGAAGTTGGCAGCGCCGCCCGCCAACGTCCCGAGCAAAGTGCCGGTCTGACTGAGCAGGGGCTGCACCATGCCAAGCACCTGACTGCTGATTTCATTCAAGTCCAACTTGGTGAAATCAAGTTGGAACGGGCCTAATTCATAGACACGCCCGGAGATATTCGCGATCATTTCGGGCAGGTTGATCAGTGCATCCTGCACGATTACGATCAGGCTTTGGATCTGCTGAACCAGTCCCACACCGCCGAGGGTCAACAAGCCGATGAGCGCCAGTAGGATGACAGCATAGATGACGGCGACCGAAGCATTCCATGAGAAGCGCAATCTCCTCTGGAGAAAGTCCGCCAGGGGATGGAACAGATACGACAGCACCAGCGCAATGACCAGCGGCGTGATGATGAATTGAAATTTGACCAGCAGCGCACCGACGATAACGATGATCGTGAGCGCGACGACCAGTTTGGTATTTGTTCCCCACGAAGGGGAATGGGGGTTGGTTGTCTGTTCCATGTTGATAAATCCGTTTCGGGAATGTTGAAAAGGGGAGACCTGTCAATTCGATTCTATCAAAGTAGGATGATTTTACAACACAAATACCCTCATCCGTTAAATAAAAAGCCCCGCGAGCATGCTCGCGGGGCTGGAAAGGTCTTGGTTAACAACCGGAAATAAACGGGAAGAAAACGCACCAGCGGAAGGTCGCATCCACCCACCAGAAGAAGCCTGCGCAAACACAGATGAAAAGCAGCACACCCACGCCGATGAAGATCGGAGCCATGTTGGTCTTTTTCACCTGCGGCGGAGCGGAATAGGAAGGCGGTGGAGGCGTATACGCCTGACCGGTGGACGTCTGTTGGTAGGCAGGGGGTGCCTGCACTGCCTTGCGGGAAACGGCAACCGTCGCACCGGGGTCGGAAGCGATCGCGTCGTACATCAGGACGATCTGCTCACCGAGGGAGATGACATCGCCCGGTTTGAGTACGACCGGACCGGCAAGCCGTTGTCCGTTTACGAAGGTTCCATTGGTGGAGCCCAGGTCTTCCAGAACATATTTTCCGCCTTGAAAAGTAAGCCGTGAGTGCTTGCGGGATACTTCTGCATCGTTGATCGCCACCCCATTGGTCGAATCGCGACCAATAGTGAGTTGATCTCCCTCCAGCGGGAAGGTGACCCCCGGAGTAGGTCCCGACCTCATCACGAATTGAAATTGAGCCATCTTCTTCCTCCAAACAAAATTTCAAATCAATTTTGCCAAGTGTACAGTCACAAGGCAAAAAAGTCAATTCACTGTTTTTTCATCGGTCGTTTTAATTCGCCCGTCCCGCCCAGGCGTGGAAGCGTCTTGCCGGAACGCGGCATATAGATCATGAAGACGGTCCCGACGCCCATCTTGCTCCTGACCTCCATACGTCCGCCGTGCCCGTAGATGATCTGTTTGCAAATGGAGAGTCCGAGTCCCGTGCCGGATGCGCGCGCTTCATGTTCGCGCACACGATAGAACTTTTCGAACAGGTGCGGCAGGGCTTCCTCGGGAATGCCAATGCCCGTATCTTGTACATAGATGACGATGTCGTTCTCCCGTCCCTCGGCGCGCAGCATCACGGTCCCGTTGGGGCGGTTGTATTTGATGGCGTTGCTCAACAGGTTCAACAGCACCTGTTTGGTCTTGTCCCGGTCTGCATCCAAGAGGGGCAGTCCCTCCGGCGACTCAACGCGCAATTGAATGTCGTCCTCCATGGCTTTTGATGACATGATGTCCTTGCACTCGTACATTAAGTCGGCTAGGCTGAAGACCGTCTTGCGGAATTGCACGCGTCCCGATTCCAAGCGTGCCAGGTCGAGGAAGGAGGATGCCAGTGCGTTCAAACGCATCGTCTCACTATGGATGTTATTGATGATCGAGTCGCGCTGTTCCTGCGACATTTCAGGGCGCAGCAACAGATACGTGGCGGTGCTCAACGAGGAAAGCGGCGTGCGTAATTCATGCACGAACTCGGAGATCAAGTCAGATTGTTGGAAGAGACGGGTATTCTCGATGGCAACCGCGGCTTGCGCGCCCAGCACCAGCAGCATGGACTCGTCGGTCTCGGTGAACTTCCCCCGGTGTTTGTTCAGCGCTTCCAGCACGCCGACCACCTTGTTCTTGGTGATGAGCGGAATGCCGAGCAGGGATTGGGTGGAGAGCCCGGTGATCGCTTCGACATTCGAATAGAAGCGCGGGTCTTCATGCGCGTTTGTAATGCGCACCGCTTTGCGGTTGGTCACGATCCATCCGGCGATGCTGCCATCCAGCGGGACCATGATGCCGCGCCGGGTGGATTCGTCCATGTTCGTCGAAACCTGGAAATACAACTGACGGGACGCATCGTCATAAAGCAGGATGGATGCCGCTTCCGCGCCGCTGATCTCAGCCGCCGCATGGACGATGCGCGACAATAAAATATCCAGGTCCAGGGTGGAAGCGAGATCGCGGGCGATATCTATTAAACGGCGATAGCCATCCAGCCTTTCGGTTTTTATCTCAGCCATGTAGAACCTTCTCCGTGATTGCGGGCAAGATCGTAGAAACATCTTCGAATAAAGCCACATCGGCGCGAACGTTCAGATAGGTCGATGTATTGTTGATAATGATCAAGTGAGCACCGCGGTCCAATGCCTGCATTGGCAGACCAGCCACCGGCAGGACCTCCAGCGAGGAACCCGCCACGATCATCAGATCGCATGCACGCGCTTCTTTTTGCGCCTTGTACCAGGCAGCCTGCGGCAACTGTTCGCCGAACAGGATCACATCCGGTTTGAGGAGTTGATTGCATTTCGGGCAGAGGGGTAAATTTCCCTGTTGTACAAAAGGACCGAGATACGCCTCCGCCTGCACTTGATGATAACACTGTGAGCAGGTAAGAGTCTGCATCGTACCGTGCATTTCGATTACAGTTTTCGAGCCCGCTTTTTGGTGCAGCGCGTCGATGTTCTGGGTGATGATGGATTTGACATACCCCTGGGCTTCCAATTCCGCCATCGCGGCATGAGTGGGGTTGGGCTGGGCAAAAAAAATCTGGCTCGCTAGCGGTCGGAACCAGTTGAAAAAGCTCTCCGGCATGGTGCGGAAGGTGCTGAGAGATGCCACCTCAAGCGGCTCATCCCGCGACCATAAGCCGGTACCCGTTGACCGGAAATCGGGGATCCCCGACGGCGTGGAGATCCCCGCCCCGGTCAGGATCACAGCGTGTTTGGATTGGCGGATCAGGTCCGCGGCGAATTCGATGTTGGTCAGCGTCTGAGGTGTGAAGGGGATCATCGAGCTTTTTCGTGTTCAATGATCGTGTCGGCGATCTTGATGAACTGCTGCGAGGTCATGTTCGTGGGCTGGGCGATGACAGCCGGGGTTTGTAACCGCAACGCCTGCAGGAGCAATTCAGGAGCGGGTGTGATCGCAGCGGTGATCGCATGGTTCAGTTTATCCTGAACCTGCGCCCAGGGCATCTGCGCCTCGGAACGCTGGCGGTTATTCAGAATAACGGAAATGGTTGAACGGTCGATGCCCAATTCCGCGATCTCGTCGATCAAATAACGGGTCTGTTGAATGGTCGCGGGCATGCCTTCCATCACAATGATCCGTTCGTTGCAGATCGGTAACAGCCTCTGTGCAAAGGTGGGCAACCCCGACCCAAGGTCCAGGACAACGAAGCGCGCGAGCGAAGACAGGTGGATCACCAGGGTTTCGAAGTTCTCCACATGGGATACCAGATTTACATCGCGCGGGTTGTCCGAAGAGAGGAAAAGCTTCAGACCGGAGTTGTGAGTTACCAGGGAATTCTGCACTTTTTCGCGCGTTACCTCAACCACCGTTCCCTGAAGGATCTCGGTTAACCCTTGTTGGCTGGGAATTCCCAGTTCGACGCTCAACGTCCCCTGACCCGGGGTCAATTCGGCAAGGAGCACATCCGTTTGTTCGCGGGCGAACAGACCGGCGGCGATATTGGCGGCTAGTGTTGTAACGCCTAAACCGCCGCGCGCGGAGATAACCCCGATGACGTGCCCGTGGTGTTCCTGTGTGGCTGTTTTGATCTCGCCGCCAGATTTCTTTTGGGTGGAGCGCGAGAGCAAAGCCTTGACATGCGCCTGGAGTTCGGTCGGATGCGTAGGCTTGGTCAGGTAATCGTCGGCTCCGACTTCGAAGCCGGTCACTTTATCATCTAATTGGGTTTTGGCAGTAAACATCAAAATGGGGATCGTGGCGGTGGCAGGATTCTTCCGCAGGCGGCGGGTGACCTCAAAACCGTCCAGGTCCGGCATCATGACATCCAACAAGATCAAGTCCGGGCGTTCTTCGAAAGCCTTCGACAAGCCTTGTGACCCATTGGAAGCCGCGCTGATTTGATACCCCAGTCTTTGAAGCATTAACCCCACTAATCTTAAAGTGTCCACATCATCATCAATGATCAGGATTCGTTCAGTCATGTTTACCTCTTTGCCAGGTCCATTCGATTAGAGTTGTCAATTTCAAGGAGCCCCGGCTACTGATCCAGACATAACGTCCTATTCCGGTAATTATACCTAACAAGTTCTTACATTTCATTAATTATCCCATGAAGTTGGGACATGCTATAATGAAACCGCAACGGGACACGATCCCTTTCTTCCATTGGGGATGACAGGCTTCGACGGGAGAGGCTGGTTCCGGAATGCGAGCCGAGCGCGCACCGACCTCGTAAACTCAGTGCAAACCTTAAGTGCCAACAACCGCACTTACGCTGCTATGCCCCTCGCCGCCTAGGCGAACCATAACAGTATGACATCTTAGGATGTCACGTCCGCCGGCACCGCCCTCTATCGGGTGACGGACCGGGCGAGACAAAGATAGAGTGCTGCGTGTGATTCTGCTAAGCACGCGAAAGACTAGCAGATGGTCACAGGCTTACCAGCCCGCCGGGGTGTCTGTGGTGACGATATACGGCAGGCTACGCTCGTAGTGCTCCGAGGGTCGAATCTTTCGGACGCGGGTTCAATTCCCGCCATCTCCACCATCCAAATGTCCGGCAAAATTGCCGGACATTTGTGTTAATACATCCCTTGACAATATATCCGTAACGGATATATTTATGGCTGATTCTTCCTCCGTTCCCCCCCTCACCCCCGCTGTCTTTCATATCTTACTTGCCCTTTCCACCGGAGAGCGGCATGGCTACGGCATTATGAAGCAGGTCGCAGTGGATTCTCAAAGCAAGGTCAGCATGGGACCTGGCACCTTGTACGGCTCGCTAAAGCGGATGCTCGATGCGGGATTGGTCAAAGAGAGCGATAAACGAATCGATCCTGACCTGGACGATGAGCGCCGCATCTATTATCAGATCACAGGCGTGGGCACAGAAGCGCTTGCGGCTGAACTGAAACGGTATCAACGTATTGTCACCCTGGCGCAGGAACGGAAGCTCTTCCCGATGACCTATGGCATTTAACCGGAAGACTGTTCTTTTTCTCTACAAGAAACTCCTCTCTTTTTATCCGCAGGCATTCAGGGAGCAACTTGTAGAGTCCATGGAGCAGACCTTCAACGACTTATATCGTGAAAGAAAACAACAAGAGCAGGGATTGTCAGGCTTTGTGCTTTGGACTTTCACCGAAACCGCCACGGGAATTTTAAGAGAGCATTTGTTTATTTTTTCTCAAGGAGATGTTATGCAAAAGACTCTTAAGACCATCGGATCGACGGCGCTCATTAATTTGATCTTCGTCATTCCCTTCATTATCATGGAAGTCATCAACAGGCGGAATTTCAATGAAGATTTTCCCTTCGCGCTGTTTTTCGTCCTGTGGCTCAACCTATTCGCCATCAGCCTCATCCTGCAGCCGATCTTGCGAGCCAGGCAGGCACAAAACCGGGACATGGCGAATCCCGTTCCTGCGCAAAAGAACACTTTCTTCACAAAACCCAAGTCAGCCTTGATGATCAGCATTGTCCTTATCCTGTCTATCGTAATATTCTCTTTGTTGGATTCCCTTGGCGGGGGTCAGATCGAAGGCACAGACCCCGAGCAGCTTTATGTGTTCGGGATTCGGATCCCCAGCGAGTTAATTGCCTTCGCTCTGTTTTCGATCCCAATCGCCGCAGGGATCATTGCCGGCGGACCGATCGTCAACAGCCTGCGGGCGGGAGGCAGTCTGTTTGCGCATCCCATCCATTTGATCATCGTCGTCGTAATTTTGTTCCTCTTCTCAGCAGGCGCCATCGGCTTGATCGTGGACCAATGGCCCTGTTTTATGGGCATCCCGAACTGCGATTGATCCCATATTGACCGACACAAATGTCCAGCCAAGGCGCTGGACATTTGTGTTATAAGAAACGCCATGAAAAAAATTTTTCTTATCGGATGTATGCTCCTGCTGACTGCCTGCCAGGGAGCCGCCTCCAGCCAGACGGTGGAAGCGAGCCCGCCTGCGCTTATTCCATCGCTGGATCCCGCCACCCCGACCCCGGCTCCTACAGCGACCAGCTTCCCCACCCCGCTTTATTTCACCGATGAGTTCGATATCGTTTCGCCATATTGGGAGATGTTCCAGACCGGCGGTACGGCGATTCCGCTTGCCGCAATTGAGAACGGCTCCATGCGGATCGCGCTTAGTGCTGCGGATACATGGTCGATCGGGATATACAATGCGAACACGTATCCGAATGTGTTCATCCGCGCGCAGGCGTCCGTCACTCCCACGGGATCCATCGGCGTGATCTGCCGCTACGATGAAGCGACCGGTTGGTTCGAATTCAACCTCGGCAGCGATGGGACTACCAGCCTGCTTTACGGTCAATGGCTGGCAACTGGCATCGCGAAATACAAGCCCATCAATACGGAATCGGCGACGCACGTCAGCCCGGCTGGGCAGGGGAATATGATCGGACTCTTTTGTGAGGATAATTTTCTTCATTTATACGTAAACGATACCCTCATCCTTAACGTGGATGTCACGAACTACGGACTGACCGAGGGCAATATCGGCATCACCGCGTCTTCCTTTGCGGAAGCGCCCATGTCCGCTTCTTTCGAATGGGTGAAAATCGACAGCAAATAACAAGGGCATATGTCCTTGTTTTTGCGGCTGTGGCTTGCTATACTAATGGCAATATCCGATCCATACATTTATTCGGAGGCTATTGTGATGAAATCGAATCTACGTCTCGCGCTTTTCGCTGCCGTACTTCTCGTTACGAGCCTGGCATGTGCCGCTCTGTCAGGAGGAGGTGAAGCCCCTGCGGCGGAACCAACCAGTGCCCCAATAAACACTTCCCCGGCAGCGGTCAATACGGTTGCGATCCCAACGAAAGCGCCCACAAACACGGCTGCGCCAGTCGATACCCCTATTCCGGCCCAACAGGAATTTTTCACTGAAGAATTCGAAAATGATGCGTTCCTTGACCAGTGGTATTACTTCACCACCGGTCCCAACTCGGAAAATGATGATGCCCTCCAGATATTTCAAGATGGAGACGGGTTGACGCTTGACCTCGGCACATTGGATCTGTACCTGTATTACATTTACGATCCAAAAACCTACACAGATGTTTCTCTTACCATGGTGGCTGAAAACCTTGGACGAAACAATAACAACGTGAGTATGGTCTGCCGTCTCGATTTCGATAACGCCCAATGGTACGAGTTCAGCGTGGAAAGCGGCGGGTTGTGGTATTTCTATGCCTATGACAATGGCTACAATACGCTGGATAGCGGCGGCACGAACGCATTGAAACAGGGCAAAGCCATCAACGAATATGGACTGGAATGTAATGGAAACACCATTACCATGTACATCAATGGCGACGAAGTGAAATCCTATACCGATCGGACATTCAACTTTGGCGAAGGCGAGGTGGGTTTCAACATCTCATCCCTGAACGTGCTGCCGATCACGGTCAATGTCAAGTCGTTCGATATTGCCCAGCCATAACCCGGATCGCCCCATCAAATCACCGGAGCCGCCTCTTTGCAGGCGGCTCTTTTATTCAAAACCTATACGATGTTAACGGAATTCTTGCACTCATCGCTTAACATGGTGGACATCGAAAATAAATAGCAAGTACCCAAACATATTTGGGCACAAGGAGATTTCTCATGGGCAAAATCATAGGAATTGACCTCGGTACGACCAACAGTGTCGTCTCCGTCATGGAGGGCGGCACCCCCACAGTCATCACGACGGCGGAAGGCGGGCGCTTATGCCCGTCTGTCGTTGCTTTCAACAAGAACGGCGAACGCATGGTCGGGCAGACGGCGAAACGTCAGGCGGTTGTGAATGCCGACAATACCATTTACTCCATCAAGCGTTTTATCGGACGCCACTACGAAGAGACCGAAACCGAACGCGGCATGGTCTCTTTTCAAGTCATTCAGGGACCCACGAACGACGTTCGCGTAAAGATCCCCGTCAACGGCAAGGAATATTCTCCGCAGGAGATCAGCGCGATGGTGCTGGGCAAGCTCAAGACGGATGCTGAAGCATATCTCGGCGAGCCGGTCACACAGGCAGTCATCACCGTCCCCGCGTATTTCAACGACAGCCAGCGTCAGGCAACCAAGGATGCGGGCAAGATCGCCGGTCTGGAAGTGCTGCGCATCATCAACGAGCCGACAGCGTCTGCGCTTGCATATGGCTTGGACAAAAAGAAGAATGAAACCATCCTCGTCTTCGACCTCGGCGGCGGTACGTTCGATGTCTCCGTCCTCGAAGTGGGCGAAGGCGTGATCGAAGTGAAATCCACCCATGGCGATACTCACCTCGGCGGCGATGACTGGGATCAGAAGGTCACCAACTGGGCTGCTGATGAATTCAAAAGGGACCAGGGCATCGATCTGCGTAATGACCGTCAGGCATTACAGCGCCTGCGCGAGGCGGCGGAGAAAGCCAAGATCGAACTCTCGACCGTGATGGAAACCGAGATCAACCTGCCGTACATCACAGCAGATGCTTCGGGTCCGAAACACTTACAGTTGAAACTCAGCCGCTCCAAGTTCGAGCAGATGACCGAAGACCTGCTGCAGCGCTGCCGTCACCCGTTCGAATCGGCGTTGAAAGATGCCGGTCTGACCGCGGATAAACTCGATGAAGTCGTCCTCGTCGGCGGTTCGACCCGTATGCCGATGGTCGCGGATCTGGTCCGCAAACTGACCCAGAAGGAACCGAACAAAGGCGTGAACCCGGATGAAGTCGTGGCGATCGGTGCTGCGATCCAGGGTGGCGTGCTCGGCGGGGAAGTCAAAGATATCCTCCTGCTCGACGTGACCCCGCTCTCGCTCGGCGTGGAAACGATGGGCAGTGTGATGACCGTCATGATCGAACGCAACACCACCATCCCTGTGCGCAAGACCGAGGTGTACTCCACCGCCGCGGACAATCAGACCGCCGTGGACATCCACGTCCTGCAAGGCGAACGTCCGATGGCAGGCGATAACATGTCGCTTGGGCGCTTCCGGCTCGATGGCATCCCACCGGCACCGCGCGGTATTCCGCAAGTTGAAGTGACCTTCGACATCGACGCAAACGGCATCCTGCATGTGACCGCCAAGGACAAGGCGACCGGCAAGGAACAGAAAGTCACCATCACCGCCTCGACCAACCTGAACAAGGGTGATATCGAACGCATGGTGCAAGAGTCCAAGCAGAACGAAGCCGCCGACAAGAAGCGCCGTGAAGTGATCCAGGTCAAGAACGATGCCGATAATCTGACCTATCAGATCGAAAAGTCTTTGCGTGAACTTGGCGATAAAGTACCCGCAGCCGAAAAGGCTACCATCGAAACCAAGGTCGGCGAGTTGAAGCAAGCCGCGCAAGGCGATGACATCGACAAGATCAAGAAACTGACCGAAGAATTGCAGAACACCTTCCACGCGCTCAGCCAGCAGATGTATGCACAGGGTCAACAGGGACAACCCCAGCCCGAAGGCGGACCTACTGCCCCGCAAGATGGCGATGTGATCGACGGTGAAGTGAAAGAGTAAGCGTAACGCGTGATGCGTAAAACATAAAATAAAACCGGACAACCATACAAACTGGCTGTCCGGTTTTGATTCAGATTGGGAAAATGTATCCGAAGCAGGAGCCGCTATCCCTGAGTCGGACGCGGCGCGGGCACTGGTCTCTTTGCGGGGAACAATCCATCGATGACGATGCTGACAATACGTACCAGGAAAAGGAAGAGCAAACTGCCCGCGGAGAACCAGTAATAATTCTGCGCCCAACCCAGGCTTGTATCTGTTCCGCTGAAGATGGCGTGGAATATGCCGATGAAATACATGCCGAAACTGAGGTAATGCAGCAGCCGCCAGAATTTTTGCCCGATGATCGGGCGGATATAAAAACTGAGCGCCACAATGAGCCAGACGTAAAAACCGATCTGCCCAATGCCGACCCAGAAGGGACGATAATCTGTGGTGCTAAAGGGGATGAACAATTGCATTAAGTTGAAGTTGATGTACTTGTCACCGAGCAGGACGAGTGCATGGAACAATGCGAATGCCAGCCCAAGCAGGCTTACATATTCGTGGATCGCAAATGTGGCGGGCATGCCGGGCCACAAGCGCGTCATCTTGTTGGTAATGCCCAAGCCCAGCACCATCGAAAGCCAGAGAAGAGAAAGCGAGACGAAGGCAGTGGCGCGTGAAAGATACCAATATGCTTTTGGGCTGTCGCCGCTCAATGAGAATGCCATGTTTGGCAGGATAAAGGGAAGGATTAAAGTTGCCACCAGCAGACCCAGAGTCGATGCGAAAAGGAATAACAAGAACGATTGAATGCTGAGGGATGATTCGTTGATTTCATTTTGCGATTGCATGATGCACTCCTTGCAAATATTCCGTCATGGAACGAGTGATAAAGACTTCGCCAGAGTCCATGATCATCATTCCGGCAAAGGATGGGTGTGACTCGATCCACACGAGCCCTTTGTCCTTGCCGAGGATGAAGGCGGCCTTTGCGGCGGCTTCAGCTTCCATCACGGTCGGGGCGATGACCGTCACGCGCAGCACATCTGTCTCCACGGGGAAGCCGGTATTGGGATTGATGATGTGATGCTGGAGGTGACCATTGCGTTTCCAATTTCGGCGATCTTTGCCTGAGGATGCCACCCCTCCGCGTTTCACATGCAAAACATCGAGATCGCTGACCCCTTCGAAGGGGTTGGATACGCCGATCTCCCAGGCGCTTCCATCCAGGCGTGGGCCACTGACCGCGATGTCGCCGCCCGCATTCACAAGGCATGGTCCCACCTCCTGCAACCGCTTCGCTGCTTGATTTGCCGCCCATCCCTTTGCCACGCCACCGAAATCAAGGTGAACGCCTTGCGGCAGGGTGATGGTTCTATTTGTCGGGTCGGCGACCACCATCGAAAGCGGATGTTTTTTGGGGGGAGGGACCATCCTGCCGAATTGCTCGCGCGGCAGATTATCGAATGGACGGTCATAACCTGCATCGAGCATTGCATCCAGAACTGTTGGTGTGACCAAGCCTTTGCTGAGTTCATCTGCCCATAGTGCAGTTTGGAAAACATCCCAGAACGCATCACTGACCGCTGTCGGCTTGTCGGGGGTCTGGTTGAGGCGCGAAAGTTCACTGTCCAGCTTGAAGCGGCTAAGCGATTGCTCCCATTCTTCGAACCAGACGAGAACCTCATCGAAAATTGGCGGTATGGAATCCGAATCCAGTTCGAGGATGGCAAGCATGTCACTGCCCATGGCGCGAAATGAGTGAGATTGGAACATTAGGACGACGAAGTGGATGTGGACGGTTGGCTTGCAGGTGCGGAACTTCCGCCGCCACCAGGATCTTCTTCACCGCCACCGCCGCCGCTACCCTTGGGTTTGTTCACTACAATGACCTGCGGCTGCGGCGCCACGCCGCCGTACAGAATGGTATATCCGACTGGCGGCATGGTGACTTGAGGCATGGGTGTTTCTACCATCAAAGTGGGGGCAGTGATCGGGATCAACAAGGCTTGTTGTTCTGCCAGAGCTTTTTCATCGATTCTTGCCTTGTCGGGTCCGGCGAACATGTTCCAGAATGCGATCACAGCTGTCATGGAGATCGCGGCAATCGCCAGTTGAATATCAGACCATTTATTTCTATTTGCTTTGGGAACCATGGTTCATCTCCTTAATCGTCGTCGCCGTCTTCGTGTTCGTCATGATCTTCATGCTCTTCATGGTCGTCATCATGATCTTCGCCGCCAGAACTGCTGCTTGTGTTGCCCTGGTTGGAGCCGCCACCACCACCGCCGCTGTTGTTGGAAGCGACTACGATCACCGGCTCTAATTTTGTATTTGCAACAACCGAACCTGTCGAACTCACATACACAAGGTCGCCCGAACTGAATGTGACCAGATAGGTGGGCATGCCTTCATAATCCACAACTTCCACACTATAAACATTCGAGTCACCGAGAAACTCCACGGCAACGGTCGTGGCTTCCTCCGGTGTGACGACGAGGGGCACAACGATCTCGGTTGCGGTTGGCACAGACGGAAATACAGTATCGGCATTCACCTCTTTGGACGCCACTTGGGCGGGCGCCTGAGCAGGTATTAGATTGCTGTTCTTTACGACTTGCTGATATGCCGACACAACACCGAACACAGTCGCCATAAGGAACACGGTCAGCATGGCGGAAACGAACAAAGTGCTTTTTCTCATTTTTAATCTCCTCTGATCTTTTACTGGCGAATTGCACCAATGGTATGTTGGTCGTTTTCAGCGGGTAAAAGTTATGGGGATAAATTAACAGAATATTAGAAAACCTCTCAAGCTCGTTTGTCCGCCAGATCGATCAGATGAAAGCCACCTTTGTTTTGCTTTATAATCTTTTCCATGAACAGATTAAAAAATATCGACAAGCGCTGGCTGATCCTCGGTGTGATCGCGCTTGGCGTTCTCGTTGCTCTCATCCCGCCGGTGCGCAGCCGACTCTCGACACAATATGAACTCCTGCGCACGCGCGTGGTGTATTTCTTCAACCCGCCGAGCGAAGCTGTTTTTGAACCAAGCGAGACTAACCCTCTTACCGTTGAGACCGCCATCGGAACGGCTCGCGCCGAAATGAATCTGACATTGACCCCCAAAGCCCCCGCATCCACATCGACGCCGAAGCCGGGGCCCACCTCCAAGCCAACCATCACGCCGACAGCGATTCCCGCCAAAGCCATTTTGCCGGGCGTCGTTTACGTGGACCAACACGGACGCTGGAACTACTGTGGTCCCGCCAATTTGACGATGGCGCTCAAGTTCTGGGGCTGGACAGGCGATCGTGATGCGATAGCAAAAGTCGTCAAGCCCGGTTCGCCCGATACAAAACTGAATTTCATCGAACGCGGTTTGCCGGATAAGAACGTGATGCCGTATGAGCTGGTGGACTTCGTCAACATGCAAACCACGGAGTATCGCGCCCTTTCGCGCTATGGCGGTGATATGGAATTGATCAAACGCCTCATCGCGGCTGGATACCCCGTCATTGTGGAAAAAGGGTATTACGAACGCGATTACACCGGCAAGATCGACTGGCTCGGTCACTACCTCTTCACCACCGGGTATGATGATGCGCGCGGCGGTTTCATCGTACAGGATGCATACATCAAGCCCGGCAAGGATCTGCTCAGCAAATATCAAGATTACGAAGACGGTTGGCGCTCGTTCAACTATCTGTTCATGGTGGTTTACCCCGCCGAACGTGAAGCGGAAGTGTTGAACATCCTCGGTCTCTGGGCGGATGATGCGTGGGCGGCACAGCACGCGCTCGACCTGGCAGAAGAGGAAATCCGAACTCTGAAAGGCAACAACCTGTTCTTTGCCCTGTTCAACAAAGGGACAAGTCACGTTGCTCTGAATCAATATTCCGATGCCGCCATCGCGTACGATCAGGCGTTCCGTCAATATTCCAGTTGGGACACGACCAAGGGCAACCGCCCCTTCCGCATGATGTGGTATCAGACCGGTCCGTATTTCGCGTATTACTACGCCGCCCGCTATCAGGATGTAATTGAACTTGCAGATACGACGCTGTACGACACCATCTCCAAGCCCACGCTCGAAGAATCCCTGCTCTGGCGCGGACGCGCCTACTACATGATCGGCGACACCGAAGCCGCAGTGAAAGATTATCGCGCCGCCCTCCAAGTCCACGCGGAGTGGTTCCCGGCGGTGCAGGCGTTGCAGGAGTTGGGGCTACAACCGTAAAAAATGCAATTCGGTGGTTGAGTAGACGGCGGCACTTTTCCGCCGTCGTATCGAAACCACCCAGTGAAGGTGAAAATAAAGTTGGTGGTTTCGATACGCCTCGCGAAAAAAAACGCGAGGCTACTCAACCACCGGAGTAACACATTATGAAACTACTACACTTCGCAGACGCCCATATCGATATGGCTAACTACGGACGGCATGACCCTGTCACCGGTCTGCCGCTGCGTGTGCTGGATTTTCTCAAATCGCTGGATACCATCGTGGATACCGCCATCGAACGCAAGGTGGATATGGTCATCTTTGCGGGGGACGCCTACAAAGACCGCTCGCCCGCGCCGACGTTCCAGCGTGAATGGGGCAAAAGAATTATGCGCTTGTCGCAGGCGAAGATTCCGACTCTTTTGCTGGTCGGCAACCATGATATCTCTCCCGCCATCGGACGCGCGCATGCTTTGCAGGAATTCAAAACTCTGCAAGTTCCGTATGTAAAAGTATTGGATGCGCCTACGCTCTTGAAACCAGAAGATGTGTGGGATCTGCCCTTGCAGGTTATCGCCATGCCTTGGGTGGCGCGCTCAGGGCTGATGGCGAATCTCGAAATGAGCGCTGAAACTCCCGCAGACATCTACTCGAATATCGAAGCTCGCATATCCGACCTGATCGATGGCTGGCTGGAGGAGTGTGATTCGTCCCTGCCCATTGTGCTGACCGCGCACGCCTCCATCGAAGGCGCGAAGTTCGGCGGTGAACGGCTTGTCATGCTCGGCAATGATTTGGTGTTGTCCGGCAGTTTAGTAAAGAACAATAAATTTAATTACGTAGCGATGGGACACATCCACAAGCCGCAGGATGTGAACGAGGGCAATCAGCCGCCGGTCATTTACCCTGGCTCCATCGAACGTGTCGATTTTGGCGAGGCGAAGGAAGACCGTTTCTTCGTCATCGCGGATGTGGAAAAGGGACGCGCGACAAACGTAGAGTGGATCCAACTCACGGGGGTGAGAAAGTTCATAGACCGCCGCGCAGTTCTCAGGTCCAGTGAGAACGTGACCGAGGCGCTTAAAGAAGCATTGCCCCCGGCGAAGGAAATGTCTGAGGCGATCATCCGCCTTTCGGTCGAATATCCAAGAGAATGGGATGCATTGATCGATGAATCCGCTTTGCGAAAGTATGCCGAAGATGCCTTCGAGCTTCATCTTGTCAAACGTCCGCAGATCGAGTCGCGTGTGCGCATTCCGGAGGGGCAGGGAGTCAGCAGTCTCAGTCCATTGGAATTGCTGGATCAATATCTCGCTTCGGCAAAAGTGTCGAATGGGGACGAATTGAAAAAACTTGCGCAGGAGATCATCTCGGAAGACCCTTCGGAAATTTAGTGTATGGCACGTATCACGCATCACGGATTACGACTGCCACTTGCCACTTGACACTTCACATCACAACCCTGATACTTAGTCATTCCACAACAAAGAGGTATCCATGTCCAAGGAACAATCACGCTATCGCTGGTTCGTGGTCGTTGTGTTCTTCTTCTTCATGCTTCTGCACCAGACCGATAAATTGATGATCGGGTCACTGCAAGTGCAGATCAGCGAAGATTTTGGGATCGACAATACACAATGGGGGCTGGTGAATTCAGGCGCGCTCATCGTCGCCACCCTCCTCTACCCGATCTGGGGATATTTATATGACCGCTACGCGCGCGCGAAACTGCTCGCCTTCGCCTCACTGGTTTGGGGCGCAACCACCTGGTTCAACGCCATCGTTAAAACCTTTGGCGGATTCCTTGTGACCCGCGCCTCGACCGGCATCGATGACTCATCGTATCCCGGTCTGTACACGTTGATCGCGGATTATTTCGGTCCCAGCCTGCGTGGGAAGATCTACGGCATTTTGCAGCTTGCGCAGCCCATCGGCTATCTCGTCGGCATGATCCTCGCCCTGATGGTGGCTCCCGCCATCGGCGGATGGCGCAGCGTGTTCTACATCACCGGCTCGTTGGGGTTGGTCATCGCGGTGCTCATTTTCTTCGGCGTAAAAGATATGCCGCGCGGCAAAGCCGAACCCGAGTTCGAGAACATGACCGAGATGCAGACCTTCAAATTCTCATGGGCAGAGGCGAAGGATATCTTCAAGAAGAAGACCATGTGGTTCGTGTTCTTGCAAGGCTTTGCGGGTGTCTTCCCGTGGAACGTCATCACCTATTTCTTCTTTGCCTATCTTGAAAAAGAACGCGGCTACGACGCGAACAGCATCCTGTTCACGATGGCGCCGGTTATCCTGATCCTCGCCAGCGGATATTTCATCGGCGGCGCGCTCGGGGATATGGCGTTCAAACGCACCAACAAGGGACGCATTATCGTTTCGAGCATTGGCGTTCTGCTTGGCGCGCTCTTCATGTATCTCGCCATCACCACGCCCATCGACGCGAAGAATCAATTCTTCATCTTTATGTGTCTGACCGCCGTCTTCATGCCGCTTTCATCTGCGAACGTCATCGCCACCGTGTACGATGTGACTGTGCCGGAAGTCCGTTCGACGGCGCAGGCGGTGGAATACTTCGTCGAGAATGCGGGCGCAGCCTTTGCCCCGATCCTCACCGGTCTCATCGCGGATGCGATCAACCTGCAAACCGCCATCCTGCTCATCTGCACCGTGGCGTGGGGCTTGTGCTTCGTCTTCTATCTCGGTGCGATCTTCACCATCGACAAAGATACAAAACACCTGCGCGATCAAATGGCGGAACGCGCTAAATCCATGTAATTCCCAGTAGGGGCAGGTCTCAGACCTGCCCCTACAATTACCCATGCACATCACCCACATCGACCTCGCCAACAAAAAACAGGCGGATGATTTCCTCCGCCTGCCGTTTTTTATCTATCGGGATAATCCCCAATGGGTGCCGCCCCTGCAAATGGATGAACGCATCCGACTCGACCCGAAGCGGTTCCCGTTCTATAAGCATTCCCACGCCGCATTTTTTATCGCCTACCAAAACCCTGTTGGGAATGTCCCCATTGGGCGGTTGGCTGTGCTGGACAACCATCCCTACAACGATTTCAACAATGAGTCGACAGCGTTCTTTTATCTCTTCGAATGTGCGAACGATCTCGAAGCCGCGCAGGGGTTATTCGATGCGGGCTTCGAGTGGGCACGCTCACGCGGACTGACGAAGATCATCGGTCCCAAGGGCTTCACGCCGATGGATGGGTTCGGTCTGCTGGTGAAAGGCTTTCAACATCGCCCGGCATTCGGCTTACCCTACAACCCCGATTACTATCCCCAGTTGATCGAAGCCTGCGGATTTCAACCGGACCGCGATGCAGTCTCCGGTTACATCGGCACGGATGTTCACTTCCCAGACCGCATCCACGAACTGGCGGAACGTATCAAGACCCGGCGCGGACTTCGCATTGCGCGTTACGAAAAACGCTCCGACCTGCGCGCGCTCGTCCCCAAGTTGAGGGATTTGTACAACGGCGCGTTGCGCGGCACGGCGGGCAATTCGCCCATCTCCAATGAAGAAGCGGATGCGCTTGCAAATCAAATGCTGTGGTTCGCAGACCCAAAGTTGATCAAGATCGTAATGAAGGATGATGAGCCGGTCGGCTTTTTGCTGGCGTATCCCGATGTCTCCGCTGCACTGCAAAAAACACGCGGACGGCTCTTCCCCTTCGGCTGGCTGACCTTGATGCGCGAACTCAAGAGCACCGACTGGCTGGATATCAACGGCGCGGGACTGATCCCCGAATACCGCGGTTCCGGCGGGATGGCGATCTTATATAGCGAGATGTTCAAGTCCGTTCGAGAATCGGGGCGGTTCAAACACGCAGAGGTCATTCAGATCGGCATGGAGAACGAAGCCATGCAGAGGGATCTGGAGAATTTCGGGATTGATTTCTATAAAGTGCATCGGACCTACCAGCGAGATTTGTAATAAAAATTTGAGTTCGTTTGGCAGTTCTAATCCAAATCAAAGGGGACTAAAATAAACTAACGGAGGATTCCCATGACCATAATCGTCGCCGATACCACCTGCGGATTGCCGCGCGACATGCTCGCCCAGCGCGGAATCCCATTGATCCCGCAAGTTGTCATGTTTGGGGAAGAGTCATTTCATGACGACAAAGAACTCGATACCGCTTCATTTTTACAGAAACTAAAAGCCTCGAAAACCCTGCCCAAGACCGCCGCACCCGAACCGCCGCTTTACTACCCCATCTTCGAAGAAGCGAAGAAAAAGGGTGAGAGTGTGGTCATCGTCGCGCCGACAGGCAAAGCCAGCGGAACCGTCCGCTCGGCACAGACGGCGGCGCAGGAATTCCCGGATGTGGACATCCGCGTGGTGGATACGCAGACCATTTCCTGCAACCTCGGCTCGCTCGTGCTCGTCGCGGATGACATGGCAAAGGATGGAAAGTCAGCAGATGAGATCGTGGCGAAACTCGAATACATGATCCCCCGCGGACGCATCTACTTCCTCGTGGATACGCTCGAATACCTCGCCAAGGGCGGTCGCATTGGCGGGGCGAAACGGCTGTTAGCCGAACTATTGGAGATCAAGCCGATCCTTCAGGTCAAAGACGGGCAGGTGGAAGCTTTCGAACAACAGCGGACAAAGAAACGCGCACTCGCGCGTCTTGTGGAAGTAGTGGCAGAAAACTGTCCAGGTGGAGATTCCGCTCACTTGTGTGTGTTACAGGTCGAGGCGGAGTCTGAGGCGCAGGCGCTTGTTACGGAGTTAAAATCGAAGGTCAATGTCGCGCACATCCCCATCTATGAACTGCCGCCTGCCATCGTCGTCCATGCCGGTCCGCGTGCGATGGGCGTGGGATTTTTTGTCTAGACTCACGGGCAGAGTGGTATAATTTCGCCCGCCCAATCTGGCATTCCCCACGTTCGTGGTTAAAAATTGAAGGAGAACGACATGTCTGGTCACTCAAAATGGTCCACCATCAAACGGAAAAAAGGCGCGGCTGATGCCAAACGCGGCGCGGTCTTTACCCGGCTGGCGCGTGAAATTACCATCGCCGCGCGCGACGGCGGCGACGCCAATACCAACTTCCGCCTGCGTCTTGCTGTGGATAAAGCCCGCGGCGAAAATATGCCCAAGGACAACATCGAGCGCGCCATCAAAAAAGGTACCGGCGAAGACAAAGATGCCGCCGTGTTCGAAGAACTCACCCTCGAAGGATACGGACCGCACGGTTCTGCCGTCATGGTTTCCTGCGTGACCGATAACCGCATGCGCACCATTTCGGATGTGCGGCATGCCTTCAGCAAGGCGGGTGGCAACATGGCGGAAGCGGGCGCGGTGGGCTGGCAGTTCGACCGCAAATCCTATTTCTCGTTCCCGTCCAGCGCCATGTCCTATGATAAGGCGTTCGAATTCGCCGTGGTCGCAGGCGCAGATGATGTGGTCGATGGCGGCGATGAGATCGAAATTTACGGTCCCGCGGAGGCATTCAAGACCATCGCCGATTCGCTCCAACAGGTCCATGTTCAACCAACGGAAGCGGGTCTGCGTTTGGTCGCCAAGCAGGAGATCGAGCTCGATGTGGACGATACGCTCTCGGTGATGAAGGTGGTCGAACACCTCGAAGACCTCGACGATGTGCAGGATGTCTATCACAATGTGAAGATGTCCGATGAAGCGCTCGCGGCTCTGGAAAACGCGTAAGAACTGTTCACCGCGAAGACCGCCAGGAACGCGAAGAGATCTTTTGAGATCTTTGCGACCTTTGCGTGCTTCGCGGTTGATTTTTTAAATTATGACACTCGCCCTCGGAATTGACCCCGGCACCGCAACCATAGGGTACGGACTCGTGCGCCTCATGCCAGACGGGGAACTGGTGGCTGTGGATTATGGGGTGATCACCACGCCGAAAGAGGATAGCGCGTCCGTGCGGCTCGCGACCCTCTTCGACGCCCTCAATAAGATCCTGAAAAAACGCAAACCTGATACCGCCGCTGTGGAGAAATTATTCTTCACGCGCAACATCACCACCGGCATCGCCGTGGGACAGGCGCGCGGCGTGATTTTGCTGGCTTTGGAAAAAGCGAAGATCCCAACGTACGAATACACTCCGAACGAAGTCAAACAAGCCGTGGTGGGATATGGCTCCGCGGAAAAACGTCAGGTTCAGGAAATGGTGCGGGCGCTGTTGCAGTTGGAGAAGATCCCCAAACCCGATGATGCCGCTGATGCGCTGGCAGTTGCGATCACACATTTGAACACGGCGAGATATGAATAACTATGTAGGGGCGGGGTAACCCCGCCCCTACGGTTTTGTTTACGGTAAAATACAAACATGATTGCCACCCTACGCGGAGAAGTATCCCAAATTGAAGAGAATGCCCTCATCGTCGAAGTCGGCGGAGTGGGGCTGAGAGTCTTTGTCCCTGCGCCGGTGCGGACCAATGCCAAGGCGGGGGAGATCCTCTTTTTGTTCACCCACCTCGTCGTCCGGGAAGATGCGTTGACTCTGTACGGATTCGAATCCCAAGCCGACCGCGACCTGTTCAACATCCTGCTCGGCGTCGATGGCGTTGGTCCCAAAGTTGCGTTATCGGTCCTATCCACGCTCACGCTTGAAACCATCCAACGCGCCATCTTTGCCGATGAAGAGGAATTGCTGAACAAAGTTCCGGGGGTTGGCAAAAAGACCGCGCAGAAAATGGCGATCCATCTCAAAGACAAACTCAAACCCACCGACGCGCTCGGCAGGATCGCCGCACTCGCCGATTACGACAGCGAAGTCCTCGCGGCGCTCACAGCACTCGGCTATTCCGTCGTCGAAGCGCAAGCCGCATTGCAGGCGATCCCCAAAAACGCACCCAAGGATGTCGAAGAACGTCTGCGCCTTGCGCTCCAATACATTGGCAAATAAATGGCACTCCCGGACTTTTTAGCCAAACCCACATTCCATCTTGTTTATGAGTTCATGCGCAGACAGCGCGGGACTCCCAACCCGCCTGCCATCCGCCGCGTCAAACCGGTGGATGAAGAACAGCGCCTCGCTTTCGACGGGTTGATCGACTCAGCGCTTCAAAGCGGAGCGAACATCCCGATCGTTTACAACCTACCCGCGCCCAAAGCAGACTTCCTCAACTACCTCTGTGACTGGCGCGGATTTGTCGTCCACGGTTCACCGATGCATGATCTGGAATTGCTTGAGCCCATCCGCAAAAGCGGCGACGATAACGAGTTCGGCAACCGTCAGCAAATTTTCTGCTCACCCGATGCCATGTGGGCGATGTGGTTCGCCATCCTCGACAAAAGCAAATACAACCTGACGCGCAATGGAAGCGTCCGCGTGGGCGTTGGCAGGAAGCGCGTCAAGTATTATCACTTTGAACTACCCAAGAGCACGCTCGCAGACAAGCCTTTCACCGACGGCATGATCTACATCTGCCGCGCCGACGATTTCCCTGATAAGAGACCTTTCCCGATCCTCGATTGGTTCAATGGCGAAGTCGAAGAATGGGGCAGTACAAATCCGGTCACGCCGCTGGCAAAGCTCCCAGTTTCGCCGAACGATTTCCCATATTTGGATCAAGTGCAATTCTCGTTATAACCGCAGGCTTGGGGGGGTACTCGCCTGCATTGTTTTATAATACCCGCCATGCAAACCCTGCGAATCGGCGACATCATCCACGTCCACGCCTGCAAAGCAGACGGTACCACCTACCGAAACTGGACAGCCGCGATCGAGTCTGTGACCGTAGACTCGATCATTACAATTGCGCCTGCCGGTTCCGCGGTCACAGATAAAAAACGGGGCGACCATATCATCGGTCATCACCTGCGCGCCTATTACTGGTTCGATAAATTCTATAATCTGATCGAAGTCTTCGCTGTGGATGGAACACTGGTGGAGATCTACATCAACATCAGCTCACCGCCCGAATTCACCGACGGCAGACTCGCTTTCAAAGACCACGAACTGGACGTATCCAAATATCCGCCCAAGCCTGCCGAACTGATAGACGAAGACGAATTCGCCGAAGCCATCGTCACCTATCGATACTCGCCGGAATTTCAAGAGAAGCTGTACGCCGTTGCGCATGAGGCTCTTGGAATTGCGGAAAATTGGAATGCCAAACCCTGTCCCTCTTTTGGAGAATATCATGCTTAAGAAAAAGATCGCAGTCATCGGACCCGGAGTCATGGCAGAAGCCATGATCGCAGGTCTGCTACGAAAAAAACTCGCCGACGCAAAGAACGTCACCGCCTCCGGTCCACGCGCTGAACGCGGCGAGGAATTGCACAAAAAATACGGCATCAAGGTCAGCACCGACAACTCCGCCGCCATTCATGAAGCGGACGTGGTGGTGCTCTCCGTCAAACCGCAGCGATTGACCGAAGTGATGAAGGGACTGAAAGGCATCCGCTCGGATGCGCTGGTCTTGTCCATTATTGCAGGCGCGACCATCAAAAAGATCGGCACGGGCTTGAAGCACAAAGCCATTGTCCGCTCGATGCCGAACACACCGGGGCAGATCGGCGAAGGCATTACCGTGTGGACCGCTTCGAAAGAAGTCACCGAAGAACAAAAGGAAATGACCCGTAAAATGTTGGGCGCGCTGGGCGAGGAAGTTTTCGTGGAAGATGAAGGCTATCTTGACATGGCAACGGCTTTATCCGGTTCCGGTCCCGCGTATGTGTTCCTCTTCACCGAAGCGCTGATCGATGCCGGAGTCCACATGGGCTTTCCGCGCCGCATTGCCGAACAGCTTGTCTTGCAGACCATCAAAGGTTCTGCCTCGTTCTACGAAGGTGCGGCGAGACATCCCGCCACGCTGCGGAATCAAGTCACCTCGCCGGGCGGCACCTCTGCCGAAGCGTTGTATTATCTGGAAAAGGCGGGCTTCCGCACCGCGATCTCCCGCGCGGTTTGGGCCGCATATCAACGGTCACTGGAGTTGGGCAAAGAGAAACCCGGTCACATCGATACGGATGAGGAAAAATGAAAAAAGTCCCCAAGGGTTTGAAAACCTTTGGGGACTTTCTCTTTTAAGAACGACTTATTCGCCTTCGCTCGAATCTTCCCCGAAATATTTTCCATTTACCAGCCGATCAGAGCGCTATAAATGTACAGGGCTGATATCGCAAGCGCGATGAATGCATTGAATTTGGATTCAGTATTCTCTTCCATAAGACCACCCTAAAAAAGACGTGGGGTATTTCAGAAGAAACATATACATGATAAGAGAGGATGGATGATGTATTCAATGCAAGCGGACCGGAATGAACATCAGCGCGTTGAATTTACCCGTTCTAAAACGAGTTATCCTGTTGTTTTCTTTTTCTTAAAGACGTTAATAACCTTAATGACCTTAAATATTTTATGAAATATATATGAGTATATGGCTGTAATAGTGATAATATTTTAAGCTTAATACATGTTCAAAAACCTTTACATAAATCAATAGTTGTATAAAATACTATTAGTTATTTGAATAATTTATTTTTATTATCATTATTGCTGTGTATGATTAAATAAAAAAGATGATTCAATGATATCGAATCGACAAAGAGATAGAAATAGCAAAGGAAAAATCATGTATATCTGTGTACTCTCAAGCACTCCTGATGAAAACGATATTCCGTACGATCCATCACCGTACATGAACGGATATCGTTGGAAGCAGCATCACGTAGAACCGACCAATGTTGAAAAGCAGATCAAGAGCCTGATGGATGAAGGCGTGGATGTTTTCGTCAACTTATGCGACGGCACACCCGATGATGCCCTTTCAGGGATCGCTCTTGTAAAGGCAATGGAAAAATACAATGCTGCATTTACCGGCGCGGATTCAAAATTCTTTGATCCCACCCGCGATGAAATGAAGAACGCTGCCAAGCGTGTCTCCGTTCCCACACCAAGCTGGACCTTCGTCAATCGCGTCGAGGATGCCGAAAAAGTTGTCAAGCGTTTGAAATTCCCCATGCTGGTCAAACCGCCGCATGGATACGCCAGCGTGGGTATCCGCCGCAACTCGCGGGTCGAAACCATCGAACAATTACGCGAACAGCTTGCGCTCGAGATCAATGAATTTGGACGCGCACTGATCGAAGAATTCATCGAAGGACGCGAGTTTACCTGCCTGATCGCTGAGAATACCAAAGACCCCAAGAAGCCGTTCACGTTCACGCCGGTCGAGTTTATCTTCCCCTCAGGCGAGTCTTTCAAACATTACGACATGAAGTGGGTCGAATATGAAAAGATGTCCGTTGCAGTGGTGACCGATCCGCGTATCGACAAGGTCCTGCGCGAGCAGACCGTCCGCGTTTTCAAGGAATTGGGCGGCAACGGCTATGCCCGCTGTGACTATCGCATGGATGCGGATGGAACCATCCACATGCTCGAGATCAACCCCAACTGCGGCATCTTCTATCCCCCGCATGAACCCGGCTCTGCCGATTTCTCCCTGCTCAACGATCCGCTGACCGATCACACCAAGTTTATGAAGTTGATCGTCCGCAATGCGCAATTCCGACAGACGCGCATCGCCGCCGAGCGCATCATCAAACGCCAACAGCGCAAGCGCGAACGCGTGCCAGTCGAGCAGATGGCTTACTCTTAACGAAAACGGGACACAGCAATGTGTCCCGTTTTTTTATTTCTGGATGATGCTTGCGCCTTCACTTGCCTTGCAAACATAGACACTCGCCTCAAGCCCGAACCTTTGCCTGTATATCGTTGCGACAGTTTGAGAGAACGCCTCAGCCTCTTCTTCCTTGACCAGCGCCACAGCGCAACCGCCAAATCCCGCGCCGGTCATGCGTGCGCCATAACAACTTGACTGTTCCCGCGCACACTCGACCATGATGTTGAGCGCATCATTGGTGACTTCAAAATCATCGCGCAGACTGTCATGGCTGGCGTTGAACAACTCTCCCAATCGCTTGACATTCCCATTTCGCATCATATCAATGGCTTCCAACACCCGCGTATTCTCTGTGACGATATGCCTTGCTCGTTTTGCAGCGACTTCCCCTAGCCCTCTTTCTTCTTTCATCTTTCTTGAGAATTCCTCCACACTCACATCTCTCAACGCCTTGACCCCGAACCAACGCGCCGCCTCTTCGCATTGATTGCGCCGCTCATTGTAGGCAGAATCAACCAATCCGCGCCGGGTGGAGGTATCGAGGATGACGATGGCGACGCCTTTTGGCAGGGGAGCGTGTTGGGTTTCCAGCGAACGGCAATCGAGGAACAAGGCATGACCTTCCTTACAAGCCGCGCTCGCCATTTGATCCATGATGCCGCAGTTGACGCCGACCCATTCGTTCTCCGCTTTTTGCGCCAGCTTTGCCATCTTTGCCGCATCCCAATTGATATTGGAGGTAACAGAAAAAGCGCGCGCCACCGCCAACTCCACCGCGGCGGATGAGGATAAGCCCGCCCCGCGTGGAACGTCACCGGTCATCACGGCATCGAAGCCACGCAAGGTGTGACCCGCCTTCTGTAACTCATAGGCGATTCCCTTGGGATATTCGATCCAGTCAGACTCTCGGGTGAGAGAAGCCAGCAGAAAACCGGATTCAGTTCCGAGGTCCAGAGAAAAGATGCGCACCTGCCCGTCATCCCGTGAGCGAAGCGCAATCCAAACGGCGCGGTCGATCGCCATGGGCAGGACGAATCCATCGTTATAATCTGTGTGTTCGCCGATCAGGTTAACCCGCCCCGGCGCGCGGACGATGAACTCCGGTTTGGCGTTAAAATGGGATTCGAATTGTTGAGTGAGAGTTTTAATGTCCATGTGCGTTGTTATACCATAGAGGCTGCATGAACGACCTTGAGTTGCTCGAACGATACGAACCTGTGATGCGCTACGCCAAAAGCGAGCGTTTCTTTCCAATGGCGGTGGAACCGTATCTGGAGAAATGCCTGATCTTCCCCAGCGGACCGGCAGGCGCGGCGGAATTGTTCACTCATTTGAGCGAGCATTTGGTGGAAATGATCGGACGGTTGAAGTCTCACGAATATTTTCTGCGCTTCGTGAACAAACCGTTATTCGATTTCGATGCGTGGATCTGGTGGGGCGGTCTGTCTGTCATTGGTTTGGCAGTTGGGTGGTTCACGCTTGGCTGGGCGGGAGTGGAATCTGCGGCAGGCATTTCGTTTATCGTTGCGTTGACTCTCTTTATGCTGGCATCGCCCATCCGCTTGCGGATCATTCCGGCTGTGTTGGCGGTCATTGCTTTTCTTGGGTTGGGGTTTGCGCCGATCTGGCTCTTCATGAATCCGATGCCGTACGTCAGCATCGCGGTTGAATATCTCATCCTGCTTCCCATTTATATTTTGCTGCTCTTCATCTGGCTGATGAACGTGCTGCGCTGGATCATCGAGCGCATCCTTCCCGAAGGTCCCGGCTTGGTCATGGATATGCTCTCACAGTCCACCGAACGGATTGCGCGTGAAGCGTATTTTCAATATGCCGATATTCTGAAGAAGCATCATCAGGCGGTTTATTACGGGCGCGTCTTGCGGGAAGAGGATGAAGCCGAAAATCTGTGGACGGTCCTGCAATATCATTTCTTTTACGCCTTCAACGACTGGCGGCTGGCGGCGAACGGATTCAACCATCATGAAGGCGATTGGGAAATGGTGTCGGTCTATTTGAAGAACAACGAGCCGTATGCGGTTTTGCTTTCACAGCATGGTGCGGGGAATATTGAAACATGGGAGAAGATGACCAAGGCGAAGGACAAAGACGGACAGGAAACCACGCACCCCGTCATTTATGCGGCGTTGGGATCGCACGCGAATTACAGCCGCCCGGAAGTGATCCGCTCGCCGGGGATGTATAAACCGGGCACGCTTCAGCGCTTCCTTTTCTGGTGCGACGGTTTGATCCATTACCTCTTTCTTTTGTTCAACCCGAATCAAAAGGCGCGCCAGATCGCCATTGACGAGATCCTCGCGAAACCAGCACATCTATTAGCCGAAGATGCCTTCAAGAATATGAAGGATGAACTTGACCGTTATGTGGTGCGGCTGCCGATGGAAATTGCGGCAGGAGACGGTCTGCGCATCGGTTTTCAGGGGAGGAATTCCGAAGAACCCACCGAGCCATCCGATGACTTTTTGAAGCGCATCATGTCCCACCGCAAGACGACGCTTCTCCCAAATCTGGAATGGAAGCGCGTGCTATTGAATTCCGAGCCGGGTTGGGTACAATATAAGGGATTGTGGGGTGTAAGGAGTATTCTGGGCGAGGAATCGGGTCCGCCCGGACCGAAGTGGATGAAACCGAGGAAGAAGCAAGCTGACGTGAGTCAGCGGGTCCGATGGGAAAAGCCATTGGATTGGCTTGCAGATCTGGAAAATAACAAACATTAGCGAATACAAAGGAGAATGCCATGTCGTTTTCACAAGCGCTTGAGGTCGTGATCGGGTTGATCTTCATTTATTATGTGCTCGGTTCCATCGTGTCCCTCATTACACAATGGATCAACGAAGCATTCGAGACGCGCGGTAATTCGCTGGAAAAGCATCTGATGCGTATCGTCGGTGACAAGCAGGTGGGTGATTTTGTAAAGCTCCCGCAATTGCAGGCATTGCGCCCCATCCGTTACAAGAACATGTTCAGTGTCTTCACATCCACGACCGTGCCCAAAAAGGTCGAGAAGATCCCCGCCGCCACATTGGTCGAATCGTATTTTGACTTCGTCGGTCTGACCGCGAACGCGAATGTCGATGCCGAAGGGTTGAAGAACATCATCAACGTCCTGCCGGAAACCGAGACCAAACAGGCGGTCATCAAGTGGATCGACCAGGGTGTGACCAACGTGGAGGAATTGCGCAAACGCACCACGACCTATTTCAATGGCGTGATGGACCAGGCATCTTCGACCTTCAAGTCGAATGCCCGCAGTTTCGTCATTGTCCTCTCCATTTTATTGACCCTGCTGCTCGGCACGGACAGCATCGAACTTGCGAAGACCCTGTGGACGAATGCCAGTGTCCGCGCTTTGGCGGTGGCTCAAGCGCAGGCGGCTGTTCAGCAGGAGGGTGCGGATGCGAACATCGATGACCTCATCCAGCAGTTGGGCGCATTGAACATTGTCCACATTGGCTGGTGGCAGATGGATGCCCCGGATGGAAACTGGTTCCCGTTTATCGGGCTGAAGATTCTGGGACTGGTACTTACCGCCGCAGCCGTATCCCAAGGCTCATCCTTCTGGTACGACCTGTTGAAGAAGGTCGTCTCCAAAGGCGGAGGAGGCGGAGGCGATAGCGGCGAGGCAAAAGGATAAGATGAAGCGCTCCGGAAAATTCCGGAGCGCATTTGTTTATGAACACAGCTCTCGAAAATAGATCATCAACGATTATGCAGGAACAGCGATGCTGGCGAATGCGGGCTCGGTAGACGGATAATGGGTGTATTTCATACGGAATCTTAATACACAAAAACATTCTTTTATGTCATAATCATTACACTGCACGTATCCAAAGGAACGTGACAGCATTTATTGTGCGTTTCGTGTAACTTACCTGCAACACAAAACGCGAAAATCTTACTGACGCAAGCGCAAGGATGGGGGCGGCGCAAGCGGACTCTACCTTTATCGGAGGGTACCATGTCAACGACCACCATTTCCACAACCACGTCACAACGTAAAAAAGTGACAACTCTCACGTTCCGCCAAAAGAAGGAACGCGGCGAGCCGATCACCATGCTGACTGCCTATGATTACCCCACCGCCATGGCGATGGACAAGGCAGGAGTGGATGCCATCCTCGTGGGCGATTCGCTCGCGATGGTGGTTCTGGGCTACGAGAACACCCTGCCCGTCACAATGGAGGAAATGCTCCATCACGCGCGCGCGGTGGCTCGCGGCGCGAAATCATCCCTGCTGATCGGCGACATGCCGTTCATGTCGTATCAAGTTTCGGTGGAAGAAGCCGTGCGCAATGCCGGGCGCTTTTTACAGCAAGGCGGCATGGACGCGGTCAAGCTTGAAGGCGGGCGTGAACGGGCTGATGCCGTCCGCGCGATCACCGGCGCGGGCATTCCCGTCATGGGGCACATTGGGCTGACGCCGCAATCGGTGAATCAGCTTGGTGGATTCCGCGCACAGGGGAAAACTGCAATCGCGGCGAAACGCCTGCTCGAAGATGCGAAGATCCTCGAAGAAGCGGGCGCGTTCAGCCTGGTGCTCGAGTCTGTCCCTGCAAAACTGGCTGAAGCCATTTCCAAACAAATTTCCATTCCCACCATCGGCATCGGCGCAGGTGTGAGCGCGGATGGTCAGGTGCTGGTCACACACGATCTGCTCGGTCTGTTCGACCGCTTCACACCGAAGTTCGTCAAGAAATACGCCAACCTGCATGAAGCAATGAAGAATGCGTTCATCGAATATATTGACGATGTCGAAACGAAGCGCTTCCCGGCTGTGGAACACACGGTTGAAATGAGCGCTGAAGAATGGGAAGAATTCTTACGTATCACGTAAAAGGATATTGAAATGAAACAGGATATCTTACTGGTCGGCACGGGCGCGTTGGCTACGCTCTTCGCGGCAAGATTGAGTGAAGCGGGTCACAACGTGTCCATGCTGGGGACGTGGAAAGATGGCTTGTCCTCGCTGAGAGAGAACGGCGCGCGCATTCTGGATGCGGACGGGAATGAACGCAAATTCCGTGTGCATGCCACAAATGATCCGCGTGAAGTGAGCGGCGCGAAGAATGCCATTGTGCTTGTCAAATCATGGCAGACGGAACGCGTTGCGCGGCAGTTACAGGATGTCCTCGCGGCGGATGGACTCGCGCTAACTCTGCAAAACGGACTTGGCAACTGCGAGATCCTCTCGCGATTCTTAGATGCACCACGTACTGCGACATTCATGTCGCAGCCTACAAGTGCGCGAAATAAATTTCGCGGTACTGAATCACGCGTTGCATTGGGGATCACGACCACAGGAGCCACGCTGCTCGGACCGGGACTGGTCAAAGTTGGCGGCGAAGGCATCCTCTCATTGGAACAGAATCAGGCTCTCGGTCCGCTTGAGGCGGCTCTGCGTTCCTCCAATTTCAATTTGCAGATCGTCGAAGATGCACGCTCGCTCATGTGGGGCAAACTCGTCATCAATGCGGCGATCAACCCGCTGACAGCACTGCTGCGCATCCCGAATGGTGAGTTGCTTTCGCATCCACTGGCGCGGCGGTTGATGTCTGCTTTGGCGCGCGAAACAGCGCAAGTGGCAGAGGCGGAGCGTGTGCGCCTGCCCTTTACCAATCCGATCGAAGCAGTGGAAGAGGTCGCGCGCAAGACAGCGAAGAATATTTCATCCATGTTCCAGGATGTGCGGCGCGGCGCCCCCACCGAGATCGACGCCATCAGCGGCGCGGTGACACAACGCGGCGCGGAACATGGCATCCCTACGCCGTACAATCGCACATGCTGGAAGTTGGTTAAAGCAATCTAAACAGACACGGCGCGGTCAAACTCGCAAAAGAGGGTGACATTTATCCAATTGCGTTGTGACTTCGCATTCCCACGCTCAAATTGACGCATGGTAAGATAGTGGAAACTTTTTTATTGGAGGTTCCAACCATGCGCAAGTGGATTCTGACAATCGTGCTGGCGGGTCTTCTGATCCTGCCCGCCCACGCAGCCGCACAACAGCAAATCACGATCCGATCCATGGATGTGAGCTTGTGGCCTGAATATGACAGGGCGGAAATGCTGGTGATCTACCACATTGAGGTGAACGCGGTTTCATTCCCTGTTGGAATGGAGTTCCGCATCCCTGCTGGCGCCTCCCTGCATACCATCGCGATCGGTGATTCGCCCGAGCTGGTCACAGACCAGGGTCTTGATTTCACCACGCAGTTGGATGACGAATCGCTTGTGATCTCTGTCAATGTCACCGGTCCAGCCATCCAATTCGAGTATTACGACCCCGCATTAACGATCTCCGGCACAACGCGTTCCTATGCCTTTGATTGGGTTGGCAATTACGATGTCGAGAACATGGTCGTTATTTTTCAACAACCCTTCGACTCCGAGCAATTTACCAGCACCCTTCCGCTTCAAGATGACGGCATCCATGCCGATGAAATGCAATACTATTTCTCCGAAGTCGGACCCGTCGCGGCGGGGGAACGTTTTTCATTTCAAATGAGCTATGAGAAGTTCAGCGAATCCTTGAGCGCCTCACGGCTGGAAGTTCAGCCTGCGGCACCGGTGGATGAGAATACTCCAGGGCGCGTCTCTCTGAACAACAGCCTGCCGTACATCATCGGCGGTTTGGGTGTGGTGATGATCCTGGGCGGGCTGGCATATTTCATGCGTGCAGGACGTTCGACCTCCAAACGGACCCGTACCCGCAGCCACTCCCCCAGAGATGATGGACAAGATGAAAGCGAGTCGTATTGTCCGCAGTGCGGAGCGCGCGCCAAACGCGGCGACCGTTTCTGCCGTACCTGCGGGGCACGGTTGAGACACCAGGAAGAATAAAAAGGTTTTTGGAACCCCGCTCACGCTGACCCATGGGAAGCATATTTCCGATCGCCATCAATTTCTTTTATGGACTTGCCTTCTTCAGCATGGGGCTGCTGGTGGCAATGGAAGGCGGGCGCTCCACGGATGCGCGCCTGCGGATGGCGCTTCGCCCGTTGGCGGGGTTTGGTCTCGTCCATGCGGCGCATGAGTGGCTGGTGATGTTCCATGAGATGGAACATTTTGAAGGTCTCATCGCCAGGCTCGCACCCGTCGCCGAGTTATCGCTCCTGGCGTTCTCATTTCTTTCATTGGCAGCGTTCGGCTCCTATCTTGTTTTAGGCAGTGAATCCACCTGGCGGGTGAGTCTCATCATTCCGCTTGCGCTGGAGGCTCTGTGGGTCATCGGATTGTTGAATTTCAGGAATACCTATTTGCCCGCCGAACTCCCCGCCATCGCCAGCGCCTGGACGCGATACTCGTTAGCCATCCCGGCGGGATTGCTCGCAGCAGGCGGGTTGATCGTACAGCAGCGCACCTTTCGCCGTGCCGGGATGGTGCGGTTCGGGCGCGATAGCCTTTGGGCATCGGTTGCATTCGGATGGTACAGCCTTATCGGTCAGATCATTACCGAACCAAGCGCCCTGCCCCCCTCCACGTTCCTCAATTCAGCATGGTTTCTCGCCGCGGCGGGATTTCCAATCCAGTTATTACGCGCGGTGGCAGCGATGTTCGCCGCGATATTTGTCATCCGATTTTTGCGAGCCTTTCAGGTGGAAAGCGAACACAAGATCGCAGAATTGCAGGAAGCACGCCTGCACGAATCACGAGAACGCGAGGTCTTGCGCGCGGAACTCTTCCGCAAGGTCGTCGACGCACAGGAAGCGGAACGTCAGCGCATTGCGCATGACCTGCACGATGAGACCGGTCAATCCCTTACCGCCATCGGCATGGGCTTACGCGGTCTTTCGGATGAGATGAAGAACCGGCGCGGACAAAACGACACGCTGACACAATTACAGTCGCTCACTTCAGATGCCCTGCTGGAATTACAGCGCATCATCGCGGACCTCAGGCCTGCGCACCTCGATGATCTGGGCTTATCGTCCACGTTGAGGTGGTATACGGGGCGGCTGCAGGAAGTGGTCCATCTCACCATCAAGCTGGATATCACCGGCGAAGAACACAACCTGGACGAAACGGTCAAGATCACCGTTTTCCGCATCGTCCAGGAGGCGTTGAATAACATCGTCAAGCACTCACGCGCCACCGGCGTGCTCATCCATCTGGAATACCGTGAACGGTCGGTGCATATTCTGGTGCGCGATGATGGGGTCGGTTTCGATAAAACGGCGGTCCAAAACCGCGCCGGTCGCGTTTCGCTTGGGCTGGCAGGCATGGGGGAGCGTGCGGCTTTGTTGGGCGGCACTGTGGAGATCCATTCACGTCCCGGCTTTGGGACGGAGGTCGAGGCGGTCATTCCGTATGACTCGGTGAAATTGGGAGCGACATCATGACGATACGATTACTTTTGGTAGACGACCACGCCGTTGTACGTTCCGGTTTAAAAATGCTCATCGGCGGGCAAAAAGAAATGGAGATCGTGGGAGAAGCGGGGTCCGCCGGGGAGGCGATGACGGAGGCCGAACGCGTCCACCCGGATGTGATCCTGATGGACATTGGGTTGCCCGATCAGACCGGCATCGAAGCGACCCGTTCGATCAAGGCAAAATTCCCGAATGTGAACGTGGTGGCATTGACCATCCACGAGGATGAGGAATATTTTTTCCAAATGCTGAATGCGGGCGCATCGGGCTACGTCCCTAAACGCGCTGCGCCCGAGGAACTCATCACCGCCATCAAAGCCGCCGCGAACGGAGAAGTGTACTTGTATCCGTCGCTTGCCAAACTGCTTGTGCGGGATTTCGTCAGCACCGAACGGACGGCTGAGGAAAAGGCGAACTTCGACGGCTTGACCGACCGCGAACAGGAAGTCCTGACCCTGCTCGCCGAAGGCACCAGCAACGACGAGATCGCCGCCGCGCTGGTCATCAGCCCAAAGACTGTGGAGCGCCACCGCGAGAATATCATGCGCAAGCTCAACCTGCATTCAAGGTCTGAGCTGGTGAGATACGCGATCCGCAAGGGTATCATCAAGGCGTGATGGTCACCGGCTGAACATCGCTGTGAATTAACCGGTCAGTTATTGGTCCTTCATTTGCGGCATTATTTTTGCAGACAATTTCATGACCCATCAAAATTCCGTTTTGCCGTCATATTTTACAAAAAGTGGGAAGAAAGAAATATGGTCATGATCCGAAAATCCGGAATAAGTCTGCTTCTTATCTACACGCTTCTTGTTACGATCCTGCGCTCCCTCCGTACCCCAAACGATTTTGCGGCAGTTCATTGGCTGCTTGATTACCGTTTCGGGTTCGTGAAGCGCGGCCTGGTCGGTGAATTATTATCGCTGGCAATGGGCATACTCTCCATGCCTGTTACAGAGAAAATGATCCTCATCCTTTCCGGCGCGGCGTTCGCAGCCTTTTGTGTTGTGATGGTTATTTTGTCTTTGCAGATCATTCAACATTTCAACGGGTCTGCGGGGGCGGTGCTAGTGACCTTAGCATTCCTCTCCTCGGCTTTCATGGTCATGAGTGCCCACCTCTTTGGGTATTTCGATAATATCGTCATTATGCTGGGGATAATGTCGATTATCTTGCTGTTGAAGGGCAACGCATGGAGCGGGGCCGTTCTGCAGATGCTTGGGCTGTTCATCCACGAAAATTCCCTGTTCTTGTCCTTTGTGCCGTTCTGCCTGGCCTGGTTCTTGATGAATGCCGGTCGGAAAAAGTCGGCGGTGACATTCCTTCCCCTGCTCCTGCCCATGGGCGTCTTTTTCCTGATCGTATTCGGCATGGAATTTCTCGTTCGCGAGGATTTCATCGTGCTATTTTCGGCACGGCTCTCACAATTCCCATTCATTACAGAATATGCCAGAGAGAATGCGCCTCTCTGGGTGTCAACGTCCATGTCGAAATATTACGAAACGCAGTCTGTGGATATCTTCCGCCGGATGAATTCCATCGTTATATATATCTTCTTCCTACCGTCGGCCTTCGTGACGTTGTTTTTTACCTTGAATGCATTCAGTGTCCCTGCTAAGCGCTGGATCATAAATTGGGTCCTGATCGGCAGCTGCCTTGTTCCTCAATTGATGCACCTGGTCGCGTGGGACACGTTTCGGATCTGGACGTATACAATATTCTGTGCCTTTATCGCGCTATGGGTCTATACGAAGCTTTACCCGCCGCAGCGTGATCCCTTCGCGAACGGGCTGATTCCGCTCATCATTCTGCTGGTCAATGCCATGCTGGCGGTCCCGCTTATGGATGGGGAAACTGAACGGTTCTCTCTTGGGATACGCCTGTTGAGCTACCTGCCTGTGTTTGCGGGCGGGCTTCTCCTCGTTCTAAAGCAGCGACAGGAAAACCATTTCTTTTCATAAGAACGAAATACTGACATGTGTGCTCAAAGACTCTCATTTTGAGAGTCTTTTTTTTTATTTAACATATGGGGTGAATCCCCCACGGGGAGAAAAAAGCATGGGGTGTTTGCCTCAGGTTTGAGGTCCCAAAAGATGCGGGGGAAATGATCTTAATATGGGGCTTAGCACGAATTTACTTTCCTTTAAGGAAGTCATATAGTAAAGGCAGAGTAGAAAGGAAATTCGCCATGAACGGTTCATTAATCATCTTGCTGTTGTTCGCTATCCGTCTGGTAATTCCGTTTGGGCTGCTTATCCTGGTCGGCGAATGGATGCGCCGAAAAACTGCCGGTTATTGGCTGAAAGTTCAGTAGTCATGAATACCATTAACGATGCCCTGATCGTCCTGTTGGGATTATTCGTTCGCCTGCTCGTGCCCATCTTGTTGACTGTGATCGTGGTTATTTTGCTCCGCAAACTGGATGTGCGCTGGCAGAAGGAAGCCAGGTCGGAAATCAACAAGTTATCCAAAGAAAATACACCATGCTGGAAAGATAAGGGGTTATCAAACGAAGAAATGATATCGAACGCCGCCAACACGGAACCACCCTGCTGGCAGGCGCAGCGCCTTTCCAACGGATATTTACGTGAAGACTGCCTGGATTGCGTCGTCTTCCTTTCCACCCCAATTCCGGAAGAAAAACATGAAACAGTTCATGTATAAATTTTAAGGAGAATGCCCAATGTTCCATCGTTATGAAAAATTTTTGATCGCCCTTGTATTCGCCCTCGTGTTCGCGGGCGTAACGCTTATTGCCGCCTCTGCACAGGACCAGACCCCGCCGCCCACGGAGGAAGAAGAAAAGACCTGCGCCGACTGCCATGAATCATTCCAGATGAGCTGGCAGAATGGGTCACATGGCAATGCCACGGATGACCCGATCTTTGTAAATGCATGGACGGATCAAGGCAAGCCTGCTGCATGCCTTAACTGTCACGTGACCGGCTTCGATGCCACCACCGGAACATGGGCTGAAGACGGCGTCACCTGCGCCGCCTGCCATGTGGATGAAGGCGGTGACCACCCGAAGACGACCATGAGTGTGGATGCCAGCGGCGGGACATGTGGTTCCTGTCACACGGATGCACGGTTTGGCGTCGAGGATTGGGAAGGCAGCACTCACTACGCCGCAGGTATGGACTGCACCACCTGCCACGACCCGCACAATGCATCCCTTAAAGTGACCGTCAACCTGAAGGATCAGTCTTTCAAGGACGCCTCCAACTTGTGCATCAGTTGTCACGAAAGCTCCAGCATGGACTTCCCCTATTCCGTGCATAGCAAGGAAGGCATCAATTGCATCGACTGTCATCTTGAACATTTGGAAGGTCCCGATAACGAGATCCATCAGGTCGCGGATCATTCCTTCAAAGCCAGCATTCAAACCTGTACAGCCTGCCATGCCGAACAGATGCATGCGGATGGTGAAGCCGTGGCGACGAATCAGGTTGCGACAGCCGCCGAAGCAGAACCTACGATTGCAGCAGAACCTACTTTGGCTCTTGAAACCTCCGCCCTTTCTCCGGAACCGGAACCCGTTTCGCCTCTTGGATATGCAGGCATTGCCGCACTCGTCGGGATCGCCGCGGGCATGCTGCTGGCTCCCTGGCTCGAGAAAGGCTACCGCGCCGCTCTGAAGAAAACCGAGGAGGTACACCATGACGGAGAATAAATTCAACCGCCGCGATTTCATCAAGCTTTCTGCGGTTGGGCTTGCGGCTGCTGCCGGAGTACGCCTGATCGGTGAGGCAAAAGCCTCCGAAGGTGTTAAAGGCGAGCACCAATGGGCAATGGTCATCGACCAGGCGAAATGCACAGGCTGCGAACAATGCTCCTTTGCATGCCATGCCAATAATGACGTCAACCCCAGCATGGATTTGAACACGGTCCTCAATGCCGGTGAAGTGAACGGCGAACCGGTTTACCTTTCCCGCCCTTGTATGCAGTGTGAGAATGCCCCCTGCGTGGAAGTCTGTTTTGTCGGCGCTTCCTACTACCGCGACGACGGCATCGTGATGGTGGATTACGACAAATGCATCGGCTGCCGATACTGCATGGTGGCGTGCCCGTACGAAGCACGCGCCTTCAACTGGGAAGCCTTTACCGGCGAGAATCCCTATGTGCCCGAATGGGGCGAACCGGAAGTGGATCGCCGTCCACGCGGTGTGCCGGAGAAATGTTCCTTCTGCTATCAGCGCATCGACCGCGGCATGTCGCTGGGACTCACCCCCGGGGTGGATTCCGCCGCGACACCTGCCTGTGTGGTTGCCTGCCCAACCGGCTCACGCATCTTCGGCGACCTAAACGACCCGAACTCGAACGTCAGTGTTGCGCTGAAGAATCACCCGTCCTATCGCTTACGTGAAAGCCTGGGTACCAAACCGCGCGTTTATTACCTGCCCGTAACCGAAGACCGGATTGTGGAGGGATGAAATGAAAACGATCTTTAGAACCATTCGTGAGAACATCTTCACCCCCTGGGGATTATGGCTTGCCTTCCTCGCCGTACTCCTGCTCTCGGCGGCGGTTGCAGTCGTCATGATCTTTTGGAAAGGGCTGGTCATTACCAACCTGACAGATCTCGTTCCGTGGGGCTTGTGGATCACCATCGACCTTTCATCCATTGCCTTGAGCGCGGGTGCGTTCAGCTTGTGTGCCGGGGTCTATCTCTTCGGACTCAAGCGCTATGAGCCCATCGCGCGTACCGCAACCTACATTGGGTTCACCGGCTACACCATGGCAATGATGGCGCTTCTCCTGGATATTGGACGACCGGACCGCTTCTGGAAGGCGCTGGTCTATTGGAACACCCACTCCCTGCTGTGGGAAGTGACCATGTGCGTGGTGCTCTATTTCACCGTGCTGCTCTTCGAGGTCATGCCCATTATTTCGTCCTTCGACTGGCTGCGCAGTAAATATCCGCGCCTTGCTGAAAAGATGGAGCATTTGCACCACTACGCGCCTGTGCTTGCCATCTTTGGTCTGGCTCTCTCCAGCCTGCACCAATCTTCGCTGGGTGCGGTCTACGGTGTCATCAAAGCCCGCCCGATCCTGTACAAACCGGAACTCTCGGTGCTCTTTATGTTCTCAGCCATCGTGGGCGGCATTGCGCTCACGCTTTTCGCATCCATGGTCTCGGCGCGCCTCACAGCCAAAGCCAAGGTCAGCGATGTGCTGATCGAGCGTGTAGCTCAATTCCTGGGCTATTTGATGATCGGCTACCTGTACTGGCGCTTCTGGGATTGGTTTTCCCAGACCTATACCTATGAACCCGGAAGAACGGAAGGCTTCGAACTGCTGACCAAGGGACCACTCTCCTTCAACTTCTGGATCCTTGAGATGCTCTTCGGCGCGCTTCTTCCGACCTTCATCCTGCTCTATCGACCCGCGCGGCAGACTGCCCTTTGGCGGATGCTCGCCCTGGCGATGATCGCGGTCGGTGTAGTTGCCTTCCGCTTCGACACGAATATCGTCGGCTTCCTTGCCGTTATCTCCTACCTGCCGGGTGAGGCGATCATCCAGTACACGTCCTACACGCCTGCATTGGTAGAATGGGCAGCTGGATTGGGCATCATCGCGTTCGGCTTGCTGTCCTTCTCGGTGGGTGTGAAATACCTGCGGGTTGTGGACCATCGCATCACCAGCGAAGAACATGAGACGGTGGATGTGAAGTTAGGTGAGGCTGTGAAAGCGTAATAAGCCTGCTTGCAAGCAAGAATATAAAATGAGTCGCTTTGCAGCGACTCGTTTTTCTTACCTGACACTTGTGGTTATTCTATTTCTCCACGGCGCCTGCATCGATCCAATGGATCACGTTGTTGAGTTCCTCACTTGTGAAGTTGACGAAGTGATCACCGGACTGGACGATGGTCATCAGGCTGTTCGCCGAATTACCGGGTAGTATGACCGGTCCATTTTCGCTGCCCCGCATGGCGGCTTCGTATGTGGAGAGGTCGAGTCCTTCCGGCGCAGCTTCTCCTTCCGTATGACAGCCCGTACATTTGACGGTGAAGAGGATGCCGATGTAGTTTTCGTAGGTCGGGTCACCTGTCAGCGGCGGAACCTCAAGCTCTGGTTCGGGCGGAGGAAGTTGACTCTTGATGATCTCGCGCAGGGCGGGCGCATCGAACCCTGCGTAGGTGAACACATTGCCATGGCAGGCGCTGTTCGAACAGAAGGATGTATTGCTCGTGCCGCCGGGGTCTTTGGTGGAATGGCAGTTCGCGCAGGATGGACCGATCGTCTGATTGTGCAGGTTGATCCAGTTTGGGTTGAAGTGAGTTTCAGGCTCGGGTCCGTTGCTGATCTCGATGCTGGTGACAAAATCATCTTCTTCCGCCACCACCGGAATGGCGTGACAAATATTGCATTCGAGGCGAATGGCTTCCTCTTCCCCATTCAAATGCTTGCCGTCATGACAGCGGAAACATCCGGGCGATTCGATGTGCCCGAGATTGTTCGGGTAGGTAGTCCAATCGATCTCTTGTTCGTGGAAGACGGTGCGGTCATAGATCGCCTGAAGCTCGGCAACCGCCGCCTGAATCTTTGCGCCGTTCTGGCTGTAGTAATCGAACAGGTTGCGCTTGTAATCCTCTTCCAGGTCAGCGATGGCTTTCATAGCCTCGTCACGGGTCGCATAATCCGCGGAAAGGACCGTGACCGCCTTGGAATGGATCAACGGAATAGACGGGTCGATCAACCCGGCTGCCATCGCTTTATCCACGGAAGCGGTGGGAGATTGGAAGTTATGCGTAACACGGTTATGACATGTGACGCAGTCCATCTGCCTGAGCTGGCTTTCATCCACCGTGGACGGGTCGAATCCCGACTCGACGTCTGTATACTCTGTGTATGTGCCATCTTCGTTATACACGCGGACGTAGGGTATCTCCTGATTCAACTCATCACCAGAGTAGTACAGGACCTTGCTGGAAATATGCCAGTGGATACCGCGCGCATTCCCCTGACGGGCATCCCCGCCGCCGGTTTTCATGATGAGATAGACGTTTGTAGCCGTATTCTCGAGATCGTTGCCGAAGTGATTGATCAGGCGCAGGCTGTCATCGGAAAATGTTTCGGGACGATGACATTTTTCACAGGTGTCGAGTGATGGGCGCAATGCCTTGGCACGGATGGGATATTCGTAGAGGTTGAATATCTGGTAATAGCTTTCCTTGATCCCCTGTGTTTTACGGATCGCCTGATCCATGAATGACGCCCGCCCGATATGGCATTCTTCACAAGTGACATTTGAGTGCGGCGATTCCTTGTAGACCGTATCCTGAGGCGGCATGGTGTGACATGCCGTTCCACAAAACTCAGGCGAATTGGTGTACTCCCATGTATGTATCCCTCCAAACACACCCACCAATGCCACGACGATCAGCGTGATATATGGAAGCAACAGGATCCAGCGCGGTGAATCAGGTGCTGGAAAGAAAAATTTCCTTAGTCGTTCTCGTAATTTCATTTTGCCCTCCGAATTGCAAAACTGAAACGCAGAAATGGGTACTGATTATCTTTTTTTCAAGGAGGACATACCCGACTTGGGCATGTCCTCCTTAACTCCTTTTAGGGTGTGGTTCCAGAATCTTGCGGCGCTGTCTCAGCAGCCGGGACAACTGTGGTGATTGCGGTTTCTTCGGCGTTGATAAAGCCAAAGATCCCAGCCAGCATGCCCAGGGTCAGGACTGCGGCGATGGGGTAGTAGATGCGCTGGCGTTTGCGGATGGTCGCCGCGTCGGGACGACGGTCAGCGATCCCGGCTTTGATATCTGCCAGTTCCAGTGGATGTTCATGGAGCATATCCTCCTCGGTCATTTTGCCGTTGAACATGGCTTTGTTGAAGCGCTTGATATGTACGCCATACATGTGCCAGATGATGATGGCAAGCACTGCCAGCACCGCTTCATTGCCATGCGCGGCTTTGGCGGCAGGCACGAATTCGCCGGGCAGGAATTGAGTGGCAGTGATGGGATTCCACATCATGAAACCTGTGGCGCCCATGATGAACGCGCCCCACACGAATGCCCAGTATTCCATTTTTTCTTCGAAAGTGTAGCGCCCCATCTGGGGATATTTTTTCGCGAAGCCGAGGTTGTAAAGCAATGCCTGCAAGCCATCCTTTGCATCCTGCAAGGTGGGCAGCATGGACATTTGATCGCGCATGACGAAAACGCTATAGCCCATGACAAGGATATGCCATGCAGTGCCGAACATCATGACGATGGCGGCGGTGTGGTGAATGGTGCGCAGCATCTCGATGCCGCCCAATGCGCCGAGGAGGGCTTGGGAAAGCCCGGCAGTAGGGAAGCGTTGGGGAAGCCCCGTCAGCCCGAGGAGGGTGAAGGAGAGCATCATTATCCAATGTTCGATCCGGCGCGCGATCGGGAAGCGCATATACGCCCTGGTTACTTTGTTCATGCGTGCTTGACTCCTTTCACCCGGTTGACAATGCGCCGGTAAATATCGGTAAGAATGAAAAGTACCATACCGCCAAGCACTGCCGGGATAAAGAATTTATAGAACAGGTTGACGTAATAGACGATGGGGTAATGTTCCGGGCTGGGTTCGTAATGTCCCATCCACGCGGCAGGGAAATTGGCGGTGGCGTCTGGGTGACAGAGCTGGCATTTCTCCAGCAGGTTTTCCTGCATGGCGATACCGGTCTCGGGGTCATCCGTTTTGGCGATATCATGCACGCCATGACAGTCGGAACAAACAGCTGTATTGACCTCCTGCCCGGGGAACTGTTGTTCAAAGAGGGTCGTTGTCGTGCCGTGGAAATCTGCCACATAGGTTTCGAGCACGCTTGTGGAAAGCCCATACCTGCCCATGATCTCTTCGTTATCATGACAGTCCGCGCACAGGGCGGGGGTGTTGTTATGGAAGGCGGCGGTTGTAGGGTCGCTGATGTTATGCACACCATGACAGTCTGTACACGTGGGTACGTCTGTGTTGCCATCTGCTAAAGCACTGCCGTGAATGCTCGCTTTGTACATATCGAATATCTCAGAGTGGCATTGGGCACATGTGGCGGGGATATCCCTGCGGGCGGCGATGGTCAACTGCCCGCTTTCCTGACCGACGACGCGTCCCTGGGTGTGGGGGTTGTGGCAGTCGGAACAGAGCGGTGCATTTTCGTTGCCTGCATCCATTGCGGCTTGGTGGACGCTGTCATGCTCGGCATCGTACTGGTCTTCATGACATTCCTTGCAAGTCTCGGTGAAGGTCAATTGAAAATCGCGGATGGATTTGGATTTGACATCCGGGTGGGGATAATCATTGATATCTGCGTGGCAGTCCACACAGAGAATGCCTTCTTCGGCATGAACGGATAAACCAAATTGTGTGGGGTTGACGGTGACAGGGAGCGATTCACTGCCAAGGGTCTTGTCGAGCCCTTCCTCCTGATGACAGGCAAGACAGAAATCGTTCGATGGACCATCTTCCTGGTACGAGGGGGCAGCTTGCACGGGCGAAGTGAAAAAGGCAGGGATGAACAATAAAAGTCCAATCCCGAGGAACAGGCACACGGTCCAGATGCGAGGCGGGCGAAGCAGTATTCTTTGGTGCATCAAAATCTCCTTATTAATATTCGGACAATTCTGATATTATATTCTTAATTAATATCTTGTGGAAACACACAAAATAATGTGTGCTGTGTGAATACCGGGTTACCCAACAGCGGCAGGACGAAAATTAATAAATGACGGGCGCATCACTGCGCCCGTCATTTTCTTACAGAGTAGTCTTACTCGGCTGCAGGAACTTCCGGGCGTGTGTACGTACTCACATCACCGCCCAAGTCCTCGATCGAGTCATACAGGAATTGGATCACAAACTTGGGATTGTGGGTGAAGGCGCCCGGGTCCTTCTGGACGTACTGGTAGTTGAAGGCGGCTTTGAGCAGGCGGGGTGTCCACGCTGCATACGCCTTGCCATCAGCACCGGAGAAGTACGGATACAGATGGGCATCGTAGGAGATCGGAGCGCCATTGCTTTCAGCATAAGCTTGGATCGCTACCAAGAGAGCTTCAGTGAGCGTATCGACCTCGCCCTTGATGCCTTCGGTCACATCGCCGTCGCCGTCATAGTCCACATCGCTTTCGCGGATGGCGTACGGGTCGGTGGTGCCGTGGCAGGTTTCGCAGGCTTCGACCTTCGGCTCGAGCGCGTGGACATCGTGACAGTCCTGGCACTTGTTCATCTTGCCCGCTTCGTCAGCGTGCATGTTCTGACCGACGTATTCCTTGCCTTCGTACATGTAGGCACCCTGGACATCACCACCAAAGAGCGTGGCGCCCGCAGCGAAGTAGTGAATGTTATTGAAGCGGATCTTGGTGTCGGGGGTGTCGATGTCTTTGCCAGTGAGAGCCTTGTTCAAAGTAGGCGTGGAGGAGCGTCCCTGGTGGCACTCGATACAGAGATTGGAGTCGTCAACGACGAAGTTGCCATCGGCATCCTTGCCGCCAAAGCTGACGGTGGCGCCGCTGGGGAAGGTCACAGAAGCGACAGCGTAGCGTTCGGGGAAGGCTTCTTCGTTATGACACGTGGAGCACATGAAACCGTTGGCAGATTCCACGGGCAGGTTAGCGCCGTATTCGAGGAACTGCGGCAAGCCAGCGGCACTGTGACACTTCACGCAATCGGCTTCCACTTCGTACACAGGGTTGCCTTCATCATCGAAGTCCCAGTGGCGGAAGGGTTCGGTGTTTCCGGCGAAGTGGCCTGCGTCATTGCGAGCCATCTTGCTGGTGTCGCCACCGAGATCGGTGATCGAGTCGAACAGCAACTGGACGATGTACTTGTTGCCGTGGGCGAAGGCACCGGGGTCCTTGAGGGAGACCTGGTAGTTGTAGGCTGCCTTGAGCAGGCGTGCGCTCCATGTGCTGAATCCGACTGCGCCATTATCGCCCTGATCGGCAACGCCATCGCCATCGGCGTCGGCGAACCAATAGGGATACGCAGCAGAATCGTACACAATGCCGGTTCCGGTTGTTTCAGTGGCGTACTTCTGGATATCAGCATACAGGGCTGCCTGCAAGCCTTCGATCTCGTAGTACATGCCTTCTGCTACATCGCCATCGCCGTCATAGTCTTTGGCGGAGGAGACCATGCGGACGTTCTTGAGGTCTTCCACTGTGGAGACATCTTCATGGCAGAAAGCACACTGCTCGACTTTGACTTCGAGCGTATGCGGATCGTGACAGCCGATACAGGTATTGTATCCTTCGACGTGGGTGTTCTTCGCATCGTAGGTCAAACCTTCATATTCATATCCGCCATGGGTCATACCACCGTAGAGGGTGGCGGCAGCGGCGTAGTAATGAACATTGCGGAAGCCAAAGCGGACATCATTGCCCTGATCATCCTTAATTGGCTCAACGACGGCGTCCATGTCAGTGACTGCGAATTTTTCGATCTGCGCATCCACGCTGACCTTGGACTCGCGTCCCTGATGGCATTCCATACAACGGGTGTCATCCCCGGAGGTGATTTCAACACCGGAGGGGAACATCACGGTCGTCTTTGAAATAGTACCAGCATTGTGACAAGCCACGCACTGCACGCCTTGGGCATCGGCGGCGGGGACGGCAGCATCTACTGTGCCTGCTTCAGAGCCGTCGACACCGAGGAAATCTTGATATCCATGGCTGGTGTGGCACTTTGCACAGGTGGTGGGAACTTCTGCGGGGTCTTCGGCATCCCAGTGGCGAAAGGGTTCGCTGGCTACGTCTGCGTGAGCCGAACCTTGCCATTCAGCCAGGTAGGGGGTGTCGGGTACGGGCGCAACAGGGGCTTCTTCAGTCGCTTCCGTTACCTCGGTTGGTGTCTCGCCACCGCAAGCCACCAATACCGCACTAATCACGATCAGTACCCCGAGCAATACTAGAAATTTCTTTAGGTTCATTGAATCATTCTCCTTGAGTTTGAAGAGCGAGTAATAAAAAGGGTGTAATTCGAGCGAATCTACCTCCTTTGGAGCATTTTGATTTATCGACAAATTTTACCGATGCAAAAGATTAAAAGCAAGTTAATTTGTGTATATATGTGATGTGACAAAAGTCACAACAATTTGGATACATTTGGTGGTGTTACACTGGTGCGAAATACGGTTATTCGTCTGCCGGACTATCCCCCAGATCAGGCAGAGCAGATTCGATATCCTCCGGGCTTTGACCGGCTTCCAATCTATCCACAACTTCATCGAACTCGGGAGGCAGGTCCTCCCCCATTTCACTTCCCATTTTCCGCATCATTTTCCCCAGCGCACGCGGATCTTCCTCCACCCCTTCCATGGAGGAAAGATCGCCTTCCATATTGTCCATGCGGCTGTCCATGCTTTTGGCGATGCGCACCTTCGTCATCCGCCGCCGGACATCCTCGCTGCCGCAGTGAGCGCATTGAACAACCTTCATCCCATATTCGCTGAACGTCAGGAAAACGTCAAAGCGCTTTTGGCAGGTATTGCAGACAAAATCATAGGTTGGCATACGTATATTTTAACCGAATCCCATGCGCAGGCATATGCGATGTACGGTTTGGTAAAATAGGATAATGACTCACGAATTTGATCTTCGCAAACCAGACCCATTATTGATCGTCATCTCAGGACCTTCTGGTGTTGGCAAGGACTCTGTTGTCCAGCGCATGAAGGAACGTGGTTTCCCCTTTCATTTTGTCGTCACAGCCACCACGCGCGAAAAACGTCCCGCCGAGGTTCACGGCCGGGATTACTGGTTCCTCTCGAAGGATGAATTCGCACGCATGATCGAACAGAACGAACTGATCGAATACGCGATCGTCTATGGCGATTACAAGGGCATTCCCAAGGCACAGGTACGCGAAGCGCTTGCCAGCGGCAAGGATGTGGTGATGCGGCTGGACGTGCAGGGTGCAGAGACGGTGCGAAAACTCGCGCCGCAAGCTTTGCTGATCTTCATCACCTGCGAGAGCGAAGAGGAACTGGAACGGCGCCTGCGCGAACGCAAGACCGAATCGGCCGACTCGCTTTCCCTGCGCATCGCCACCGCCCGTAAAGAACTCCAACGCATCGACGCCTTCGATTACGTGATCGTCAACCCGGATTTTCATCTTGATGATACGGTGGAAAAAGTCCGCGCTATCATCTCGGCGGAACATTTGCAGGTGCATCATCGCAAGGTGGAACTGTGATCGAACACCCCGCCTCTCCATCGGACCCGCAGCCTGTCCCCACCACCCAGCCTGTGCGTGTGCGGATGCCTACCACTCCGCCGACAGCGACCTACATTCTCGTGGGGGTCACGGTCGTGATCTATCTGCTCCAGATGCTCGCCACTGCCGTTTTCGGTTATGCCATCTATGATATCGGCTGGCTGGAGTTTTTCGGTTCGCGCATCAACAGCGCCATCCGTGCCGGGGAACTGTGGAGATTCATCACACCGGTCTTCCTGCACGGCTCGCTGACACATATCTTTTTCAACATGTATGCCCTGTTCTCCATCGGCAGTTTTTTAGAACGGCAGCTTGGGCACAGCAGATTCCTCCTGCTGTATTTCCTGAGCGGGTTTGCAGGAAATGTGGTCTCCTTCCTGCTCGCCGGTGACAATGGCTACTCCCTCGGCGCATCCACCGCAGTTTTTGGGCTGATCGCGGCTGAGGCGATCTTCTTTTACCAGAACCGCCGTCTGTTCGGATCGCATGCCCGGCAGGCGATCGGCAACGCGGTCGTGATCATCGCCATCAACTTATTCATTGGGCTTTCCCCCGGCATCGACAACTGGGGACATGTCGGCGGCTTGATCGGCGGCGCAATGTTCGCCTGGTTCGCCAGTCCGCGCTGGGTGCTGATCGGCATTCCACCTGAAATGGACCTGTCTGACCAACGTGAGGCGCGCGAGATCATCACCGGCATTGGGTTGGTGCTGCTCGTGTTTAGCGGTCTCGCCATCCTCGGATTCTTTATATAGAATGAAAAAAGCCCATCCAAAAAAGGAAGGGCTTTTTTCTGATATGCAGGGGGAGATTACAAGTGACGCTGACTGCGCGGGTCGAATGCATCGCGTAGACCGTCGCCTACCAGGTTGATGCACAGGATCGTGAACACAATAAAGAGACTGGGGAAGACCCACATCCACCACGAACCCTGCTGAATGAATTGTTGCGCCTGAGTGAGCATATTGCCCCAAGAGGCAGTCGGCGGTTGAACGCCCAGCCCGAGGAAGGAGACATATGCCTCAGAAAGGATCGCTCCCGCCAAACCCAGAGTTGATGCGACGATGATCGCTCCCATCGTGTTGGGGATCAGATGGCGGAAAAAGATGCGCATATCGCTCGCGCCGAGGGATTTGGAGACAGAGATGTAGTCCATCTCGCGCAGAGAGAGCACATTGGCGCGCACGATACGGGCAAGGTACATCCACGAGGTCAGACCAATCACGATAATGACGATGCCAACGCTGCCACTGAAGGTACGTCCAAGGATCTCGATGGACTGCACATCCTTGCCGAGAAATTTACCCAGAACGATCAGCAAAAACAGAGATGGGATAGAGAGCATCGCTTCGGTAAAGCGCATCAGGATCGCGTCCACCCATCCGCCATAGTAGGCAGCGATCCCGCCGATCAGAGTCCCGGCGGTAATGGAAAGGGTTACAGCCAGAATACCGACCAACAGCGAAATCTGCCCGCCATGAATAACACGCGCAAAGATGTCACGTCCGGTGCTATCGGTGCCCATCAGGTGATCCGAGGTGGGAGCACTGAGACGGTTCTGCGGATCAACGACATTTGCATCATCTTCATTGACCAGGATCGAACCGGCGACGATAAAGAGAAGCAAAAGTCCGAATCCGATCATTCCGAGCAACGCCATGCGGTGCTTTCGAAACCGGCGCCAGATCAACTGTTGTGGGGTCAGCGCTGGTCTGATGCTTTCGCGGTTCAGGATGGGGATGTCCAGGGAAGTAGTATCGGTTGCCATAATAATTACTCCGGGAGATTAGCTCAGCCGAATGCGCGGATCGACGAAGGTATAAACGATGTCCGTGATGATCGTAAAGATCACCACAGCGCTGGAGGTGATGAGCAGGACTCCGAGCACGACCGGGAAATCGCCGCGCTGGGCATATTCCCAGAAGAGACGACCCATGCCGGGCCAGGCATAAACGGTCTCGGTCACCAACGCCCCGCCAAGCAGGGCGGGAATGTCCAAACCGATAATGGTGACAAGCGGGAGTGCCGCGTTTCGTAAAGCATGTTTGAAAAGGACTGCGCGGCTGGTCAGTCCTTTGGCGCGAGCCGTTCGAACATAATCCAGACCAAGCACCTCGAGCATGCTGGTTCGGACATACCGCGCATAACCGGCAGTCTGAATAATGACAAGACAGGCGACGGGCAGAATCAGGTGAATCGCAAGATCCACCGGGTCCTTTTTATCCCAAATATCCGCCCCCGTTGGCAGGTAAGGCAACCCCCATTTCTTGAATTGGACCGCAAAAATCAACATCAAACCCAGTGCAATAAAGAAGATCGGCATGGAAAAGCCGATAAAGGAAAATCCGGTGATCAAATTATCGGTGGCTGTATATTGTTTGACGGCCGAGATAATGCCCAAAACTAATGCAATTCCCACCGTAATGATCTCGGCTGTGAGCATCAACACGAGCGTGTTGGGCAGCCGTTGGGAGATCATCAATCCAACCGGCTGTTTCGAGAAGAAGGAGTTTCCCAATTCACCTTGAAGCACGAGACCAAGCCACTTGAAATATTGAACGGGCAGAGGGTCGTTCAATCCAAGACGTTCACGCAGTGCCTCGCGGTCTTCCGTGGTCATACGGGCGCTGGTCGCATACTGCGCCATGGGGTCTGCTGACAGGCGTGTAAGAATAAAACATAATACCGTAATAATCAGAAGAGTAAAAAGGGCTTGGATCAATCGCCGTAAAAGGTAGGACCACATGGAAACCTCCGGAATGGGCTTTTCATACTACGATGGTACGCCCCTATGGGCTTTACTTAAAGCGCACGATATAAAATTATCAAACGAGGGGCAGAACAGATTCTGCCCCTCGTTTTTAACTATGGAACGATCTTGCTACTTGACATCCCAGGCTTCAGAGTTCCAGTTCATGTTGCTGTAGAAACCGAAGGGAGCGGGGACGAAGCGGTCGGTGTGACCGTACACGTTCGCGCGGGCATACATCATGATGACGTAGTAGTTATCGTAGATGTACTTCTGCAAAGCGTCGATCGCGACCTTGCGGGCGGCAGGATCGGCAGTGGCGTTCGAGGCGGCAAGCAGTTCATCCAAAGCGGGGTCGCAGAGGAGGTAGTTGTTGGCGCCGGAGGGGGAAGCCGCGTTCGGAACATTGGCACAGGCAAAACTGTCCAACACACCGGTCATCGGGTCGGGATAGAAGCCAGTCGTGTAACCAGCCATGTTGAAACCACCGGTCGGCATAACGCCGCCATCAGCGTAGCTGGCGAAGAATGTACCAGCAGGGGTGTGGATCGGCTTGAACTCAACACCGATCTTGGCGAGGTCAGACTGCACGATGGTCGCAATGTCGATGCGGATCTGGGAAGTGGTGGTCTCGAAGTTGAAGGAGAGCTTCACGGTCTCGCCATTGCACTCGCCTGCGCGGATGCCATCGGAACCGAGAGTGTAGCCGGCTGCATCAAGCAAGGCAGCCGCTTCATCGGGATTGTAGGCATCGGGGGTCAGGGAACTGTTGGTCCAGGCAGAGTTCGGCCACTGGGTGGCAGGAACGGTGGTCTTGCCTTCGAGCAGGGTATCCACGATCGCCTGGCGGTTAATGCCGAGGGTGATGGCTTTGCGGACATTGACATCCTTGAACGGGCAGAAACCGTCGACATCAGCCGCGCCAACGCCATCGACACCAGCGGTGGTGCCCAGGTTGAAGAAGTAATGTTCGAAGTCAGCACCAGGAACCACGATCAAGTGAACAGTGGGTTCAAGAGCGTTAATAGTGGAGATTTCAGCTTCGCTGAAGTTCGGGAACCAATCCACATCGCCGGTCTGCAAAGCAGCCAAAGCGGTGGCAGGATCCGGAACGAAGCGGATCTGAACCTGGTCAAGCAGGGGGCGCCCACCATGGAAGTTCGGGTTGGGGAGGAAGGTCATGTAGTCGCCGGGGATCCATTCCGTGATAACCCACGGACCGGAACTAACGGTCGGATGATGGATGAAGTCATTGCTCTCGAGACCGACCTGTCCTTCGAGAACATGCATGGGCAGGATCGCGCCGGAGTTATTGGGACCCTGGGTGAAGAGGGTCTGCCAGCCGGGGTACAGTTCGGCGAAGGTGATGACAACGGTTGTTTCATCGGGGGTGTCAATGCTGGCGATCTGCTCATAACCGGAGCGGCTCATCACAGCGTTGCCGGGATCCATGATGGCTTCCCAGGTGAATTTGACGTCAGCAGAGGTGAGGGGCTCACCATCAGACCAGAAGAGGCAGTCTTTGAGTTTCCAGGTAATGGTCAGACCATCGGCAGAAACGCCACCGTTATCAGCAGAGGGAACTTCCGCAGCCAGTTCAGCTACGAAATTACCCTGGTCATCCCATTCACCCAAACCAGCCAAGGTCAGCTGGGTGATCCAGATCGCATAGGACATCTGGCTGAAGTAAGGCACGATGCTGTCGGGTTCCTGATCCCAGGCGCCGGTGACAGACTTGCCGCCATCGGGGAATGCGATCGGCTCGGTGCCAACAGGCGAGCAGGCGCCGGCTTCTTCGGGTGCCGCTGCTTCTTCAGTGGCAGGCGCTGCCGGTTCTTCAGCAGCAGGGGCTTCAGTTGCTCCGCCGCCACAGGCTGCCAACACAAGGCTGGCGAGCACAAGCAACGAAAGCAAGGCGAACAGATTTCGTTTCATACGGTTCTCCTCCGTTTGAGAAAGTTGATTCATTTTGCCGCGCAAAATGATTTTTGATTATACCTTAATACAAATGTACCGGAAAACCAATTCCATACAGCCCTACTGTAGTAGGGTTTTTGGTCCATACCCCCGCAATATTTTCCCCGCATTTAGGACATTTCCCCTCCCCCGTAATGTGATATTCCTTGATGACATACCCCCGCCTCTTGACCAGCCGATGATTGCACTTCGGGCAGAGAGTATCTTCGTACTCCCCGACCGTTCCCGGCAAATTCCCGGCGTAGACATATCTCAGCCCTGCCTCACGCCCGATCTCCGCCGCACGGATGAGAGTCTTCGCATCGGTGTTGTCCGGCTCGGTCATTTTGTAATCCTTGTGGAAGGCAGTCACATGCCAGGGGATATCCACCGAAATACCAGCGAGGAATTTTGCCGCTTCCCACAACTCTTCATTCGAGTCGTTGAAGCCAGGGATGGTCAACGTGACGACCTCGACCCATAAGCCCGCTTCTCTGGCGCGTTTGATGCCATCCAGCGTATGTTGAAGCGTACCGCCCAGTTTGCGGTAATTCTTGTCGTTCATACACTTCAAGTCCACCTTATAAGCAGACAGATACGGAGAAAGATATTCGATGACCTCGGGCGTGTTATTCCCGTTGGAGACGTAGGCGCACATCAGCCCGTTTGCCTTCGCTGCCTTAAATATCTCCACCGCCCATTCGCTGGTGATGAGCGGCTCATTATAGGAAGAGACCACCACCGAAGCCTTCGTCCGCTGTGCATAATCCACCATCAACTGCGGCGTGATCTCGCGCACGAACTGCGCCGACACATCCGAAGCCGGGTCGCGCATGGCTTGGGATGTCAGCCAATTTTGACAGTAACTACAGTGATAGTCGCATCCCAACATCCCGAATGTCAACGCATTCGTGCCGGGCATGACGTGTGAAAACGGTTTCTTTTCGATGGGGTCGCTTTGCAGCGCCGCAACATAGCCATGCGGGACGAACAACGTTCCACCCTTGTTGAAGCGCACCTGACAGATCCCCCGCTTGCCCTCACGGATCAGGCAGCGATGTCCGCATGCAAAACAGCGCACGGAATCATCCGGGAGTTTTTCATACAACTCACTTTCAACGGTCAGACGGTCGAGAAGATCTGCTAATGCGCTCATATTTTTATGCGACATAGTACGTCGCGCTACTTTATAATATAACCATGTTAACGGTTGTCATTCAAGCGGGCGGGCAGTCCTCGCGCATGGGAGAGGACAAAGCCCTCAAATCGTTTCTGGGAAAGCCTCTGATTCAGCGTGTCGTTGACCGGCTCTCCCCAATTGCGGATGAATTGATTGTAACGACGAATCGCCCCGATGACTATACATTCCTTAACAAGCGCCTCATCTCTGACCTGAAGCCTGGGCGCGGCGCCCTGGGCGGACTCTACACTGCGATCGCTTCTGCCAGCCATGCGGTGGTTGCCGTTGTCGCGTGCGATATGCCCTTCGCGAGCACCCACTTCATTGAAAGTACACATAGCCTCCTCGTCCGGGAAGATGCGGATGTTGTCATCGCCAAAACAGACGAAGGCTATGAACCCCTCCATGCCATCTATCGCCGTGAGACCTGTCTGCCCGCCATCGAAGCCGCTATCAACGCGGACTTGTGGAAGGTCATCGCCTGGTTCCCCCAGGTAAAAGTTCACACACTCAGCCCTGATGAGGTCAAAGCCTTCGACCCATCCGGCTTATGTTTCTGGAATGTCAACACCCCCGAAGAATTCGAGCAAGCCGAACACCTCGCCCGGCAATCCAGCTAACCAACTACAAAACTATCTAACGATCAAAACTGGACAAGGCGCATGAGCCACAACCTTCTGACTCGTGCTGCCCAATAACAGCCCAGCCAGCCTGCCCAAGCCGCGCGAACCCATCACGATCAGATCGCTTTTGTTCGTCTCGGCAGCAGAGATGATCGCCTCCGCGGCATCGCCTTCCATCACCTCTGTGACCACTGCGCACGAGACTTCGCCAACCTCATCGACGGCGTTCTTGAGGATCTCCTCCGCCTCGCCCTTGCGGTTGACATACGCGATCTGCATATTCGGTTCGCCAAAATAGAGCGGGATCGTTTCGTACGACACGACGACACGCAGCTCCTTCGAGTTCATGGTGCGCGCCAGTTCAGCCGCCTTGCGAGCGGCATGCAAGGCATGGTCTGACCCATCCACTGCCAGCAGAATTCTCTCGAACATATTGCCTCCTTTTGGTAGGGTACAATTTCAATATACATCCATTCTGTATAAATTACATTTGAGGAGACCGCCCACATGTCATTGAACGCTTCGACCCAGTTCAGCGCAAATCTCGATGTCATTCGTCAGCAATTCCCAGCGTTGAAACGCCCCGTCACCTTTTTCGATAATCCCGGCGGCACGCAGATTTCCCAGCCCAGCATAGACCGCATCAATCGCTATCTAATCGAAAGCAATGCCAACCACGAGGGCGCGTTCGCCACCAGCATCGCCTCCGATGCCGTGCTGGATGAAGCTCACCGCGCGATGGCGGACTTTTACAACGCTGCCTCACCGGAAGAGATCGTCTTCGGCAACAACATGACCACGCTGACCCTGCACATCAGCCGCTCGCTTTCACGCGAGTGGAAGGAAGGCGACGAGATCGTGGTCACTCGCCTCGACCATGACGCCAACGTCACGCCGTGGGTGCTGGCGGCGCAGGACAAAGGCGTGAAGGTCAACTGGGTGGATTTTGATGTGGAAGACGGCATGCTCAAACTGGATGACATGCAAAAGGCGCTCGAACGCAAACCGAAATTGGTGGCGGTCGGGTATTCATCCAACTCGTTGGGAACGGTCAACCCGATCGCGAAGATCACGCAAATGGCGCATGACGCAGGCGCGCTCGTCTACGTGGATGCGGTCCAATTCGCGCCGCACGGACTCATCGACGTGCAAAAGCTCGGCTGTGATTTTCTGGTCTCGTCGGCGTATAAATATTTCGGTCCGCACGCGGGTATTTTGTACGGCAAGCATGACCTGCTCGAAAAACTCTTCGCCTACAAAGTCCGCCCAGCCACCAATCACCTGCCCGGCAAGTTCGAGACTGGCACACAAAATCACGAAGGTATTGCAGGCGTACTTGGAGCCATCGAATATTTCGAATGGATCGGCAAGGAATTCGGCGCGCGTCATGTGGACGGTCTGCGCGAAGAAGGCTACAGCGGACGCCGCCTCGTTCTCAAACAGGCAATGACCGCCATCCACGCCTACGAATTTGAACTGAGTCGCGCGCTTCTCTCCACGCTGGAAGCGGTTCCTGGCATCCGGGTCTTTGGACTCACCGACACCCACCGCTTCGATGAACGTATCGCCACCTTCTCCTTCCGTTTAGGGGACATGAATCCGCGCGTAGTTGCGGCGAAACTTGCGGCAGAAAACATCTTCGTTTGGGACGGCAACTATTACGCCATCAACATCACCGAACGGCTCGGTCTCGAAGACAAGGGCGGCATGGTACGCGTGGGCGCAGTCCACTACAACACGCTGGATGAAGTTGCACAGCTAAAGGATGCATTGATAAAGATCGCGCAGAATGGTTGATTGGGTCAAAACGTTGTTTCGTTCGTTTTTGGGAAATGCGATCAATAAAACTACACTCCCCTTCCTGGGGAGTGTAGTTTTACAAATAGGATTTTGAGAATCTCTCAAAATTGGCATGGAAATTTTCAAGCCATGACTCAATAAAAGGTCTCGATTCAAACAAGGGAAGCAGGTCCACGGCAAGATCCTCAATGCGAATCCCCGACACTTTTTGTGCCAATGCCTGAACAGCGGATGACACCGTATATGGTTTTCGGGCATCTTTCTCAAGTTTGTCCGCCAAAGGCTGAATGCCTTTTTGCATAAACCAGAGCAGATCATAAAAATCGCGCCCCTTGATAAACGCCCCATCCCTGCCACGCTGAAAGTTGCGTTCCAGACAGGCGATCATTTTCCCTGCCATCATGGTCTCCAGTGAAAAATGGGACGGCACAAAGCTGTATCCATGATAAAAGACCGGCGTATTTTGAATAACAGTCACCTGCTGATGATGGCTAACTTCCACCTTGAGATGGAGCGATTCATTGGGATAGGCAGATAATCCCAACGTATTTAACATTGGAAATTTTAGTGTTACCCGCAGGATTCCATTCTCGCCTTGCTGGGTTTTGAAAATAGTTTCATCGTAACCCAGCGCATTTTTGAACATTCCAGCCAAATCATCAGATAGTTGTGACAGATCAACACCTGCGCTGTTATCAAGGTCAATATCTTCGGAGAGACGATTGAGGTTATAGACCACATGCAGGCAGGTTCCGCCATAGAAGTTCAAACGGCGATAGGCAGGATGGTTATAAAGAAAATCCAGCACGGAGGATTGCAAAACTTCCTTGAGGATGATCCGCTTGGTTTCAGGAGAAAGAAGCGCATCCTTTTGGTTCAACGTGTGCTGTAAGAGTTGGATCAAATTTGCCATGAGTTCCTCCTGAAGTTTTCCAAAATTTCCTGCATTTTTTTCGACGCGCTGTTTTCGACAAAACCCGCAAACTCTCCACGTGCTGTATCATCCAATTCATCCAAATTCAAACGGAGTTCTTCAGCCAGATCAACTTTCGATGAACGGAAAATCGCAGGGACGGGTCGTAAATACAGATAATCGAACAATGCTTTTGGCAGGCTTGCGGATGCATACCGAACGCCGAAATACTCCGAAAGCACAAATCCTGAATACAAGTCCACACGGATGTTGCGATACCAGAAAACGCCGATTTCGTTGGTAATGGTTCGCGTGTTCTTGGGCGTGATGCAGGTAACAGGGTAAGTGACTTCAGTCAGCAGGTTGTGCTGCTGTAAAACATATTCCAGTGAAACATAGGAATGAGGCAGGATAATGGCACTGACAGCGAGAGAAAATGCGACGTCCTGACGATGCTGTTCATAAAAACGACGCGTCATATAAACCCCTTTTTTGAGCGGAAAAATATGTCCCGCCTGCGCCCAGCGATGCAGCAAGACGCGCACAGAATGGGGAGACTCCATGCCATAAATTTGCCTGAACCCCTCAATGGTAAAGTATGGAATTGTTTCGAATGAATGTAAAATCTCAGTTTTCATTTTATATCGGATAATATACTATTTTTGTATATTATCCGATATAAATACATATTCGTCAAGTACCATTGTTTCCCCTATCCAAACAACCTCTCCACATCATCGCCATCCAAACCTACGAATTTGAACTGAGGCGCGCGCTTCTTTCCACGCTGGATGAAGTTGCAAAATTAGGGAAAGTGTTGAAGAAGATCAGTAACGGGTAACAACTTAAAAACAAATAGGACGCTGATGAACGCAGAGAACGCGGATTTTTATTTTTTTCCGCGTCCACCAGCGCTCGTCAGCGTCCCATATTTAATTGGGGGTAATCGTATTTTTTCTAACTTCCCCGAAGATAATCCTTCCATTCTTTGAAAGCCGCTCCCCGCAGCTTTTGTTCGACGGAATACCAATCCTTATCCGGCGTGGAACGCAGGATCGCCGCCTGAATGACCTCTTCCGAAAGCCAGAAATTTCCGCGCACATCGTAGCCGTCCACCTGCGCTTCTTCATAGCGGATGAATGCCCGCGCTGAAATTTTCAAGTTGCGCATTGGCTCAGGGTTGGAGTTGGGTTTGTGCAAAGCAAGATAATCCGGCGAAGCGAGTTCTTCCGCCTCTTCTTCTGCGGCGTGCCATTCTTCGGGCGTGAGTACACCGGGGATCACATCGCGCTTCATCGACTCGGCGAACGACTCGATCAATAGCCCTTCGACCTGCTCCATCGAAACTCGTGGCATCAAATCCCTCAACGTCACAATACGCTGATGCAATGCCTTCTGCGCCAGCAGGCGGAACGCTTCCCCCGGCGCCTGCCAGACGGCGGTCATCGCTTCGTAATCGAAATCGAACAGTACATTGCCCACCACGATCGCCGCATCCTCGATACGACCGCCGCCCGTGCCTGCAATGCGCCTGCCATCCACTTCGATCTCGTTCGTCTCGCGCAGTTCGGAATTCAATCCCAATTTCTTCAACGCCTTTACTGGTGCATCGAGCGCAAACGAATAAATTTCCTTGAGCATCACAGGCATGTGCGTGTGATGAAAAATGCACTGATAGAAAATTTGATTCCCATCGAGGTATGTCGCACCGCCGCCGAGCCTGCGACGATAGACGGGCAGTCCGCGCCGCGCACATTCTGCCGGGTCGAAGATGCTTTCGAAAACCTGATGATAGCCGAGGCACAGATACGGCTCGTTCGGGCGGCACAGCACGATGGTATCCGGCTGGGTCTCGTCCATGCGTTCGGCGAGCGCGTGATAGATCGCCTGTGTCTGCCACGGCGGGACAGCGCCAAGATTAATTAATCGGATCGGATTCATAGAATGGATTTGGATACGTTATGCGCCGCATCGAAGAGACACGGCGCATTCATTCGCTTCAACTTTGACCTTGAGCCTGTGACTACGCCCAGACCTCATCCAGCCGCATCTGATCGCGGATGACCGACACATCGTCGGCGTTGGGAAGGAACGGGTAATCGCGGTATTCCTCTCCGGGTCGGTAGGATCCGTACGGGCGGTTGCATGCCATCACACCATGCCGGTCGGGACATCCGTTCGTCATAAACGGCAGACCGGAGTTAATCGCTTCATTGACCATTTCAGCAGGCGCATCCAATTGAGCAAGGCTGCCTGCGTCATCGTAGGTGATCGCCGCCGGGGACAGTTCATAATTCTCGATGAGGTACTTGACCAGTTGCACGCGGCGGTGACGGTGAATGGGCTGGCGCGGCAGGTCTTGTGTCGCCGTGCCGGGTTCGGGGTTGAACGAGAACAGGTAGCCCGCGATCTGTTCGCTGCGCAATTGGAAGAACAGGTTGAACAAGTCACGATCCGTTTCGCCCAAACCAACAATGACATGGCAGTTGACATTCATCGGTCCGAACATTTCGCGCGCCTTGCGGATGATCGTCCAGTGGTAATCCCACTTGTGCGGACCGCGCGTCTTCTTTCCGCGCGCTTCGTCGAATATCTCTTCGGTCGCGCCATCGAGCCCGATGCCGATGATGTCCACACCTGCATCGCGGATTTCCACCAACTTTTCCTCGTTCAGCAATGTGGCGCTGACCAATGCCGCGATGGGAACCTGCGGGGCTTTCTCACGCACGCGGCAGATGATGTCCATCATATCTGCGTTGGCGCGATGATCCTGCACCTGTGATACGCACACGCGTCCCACCTCACGCTTGGCTTCGCGCTCGGCGATCTTTTCCGCGACGAGGTCGGTGGAATAAAGGGGCCAGCCCACGCGGATGAAGGTGTTGTCTTCGGGCAAACCCGGACGTTCACGCGCCAGTCCGCAATAGGTGCAATTGGCGTAACAGCCTTCGGGATAGTTCTGAAGCAGGTTGATGCAGTCGCATTCCGCGCGATGGATGCGCCCAGGTTTTAACCCGAGCTCGATCGCCGCCGCCATGCTGATGCGGACATAGTCCGGGCTGATCTGAAAATGTTCCGCTTGCTCACTTGTTGGAATGGTTACTTTTGCCATGATGTTATCCTCTGGAGTCCGGAAGTTCTACTTCCGGAAAAATCTCATTTCTGGAAATGCAAAAGTAGAACTTTTGCGCTCCATTTTTTCTTTACCAGGTCACCCCGCAGCAGGCGTTGACGAACTGCGGTTGCAGCCCAGCCTGGCGGGCGTATTCGACAATTCCGTTGGCGGGGAAGGCGATGCCGTTCAAGCCTGCCTTCACAGCCAGCCGGTCAATTTCAACTTTCATCTCACCCATCGGACGGGCGCAGCCGAGCATCACGGGTGTGGCTGGAAGCGCCTTGCGAGTCCTCTCGAAGAATATACCGATCTCATCCAACGAAGGAGGCGTGACGTTTGCCATCGCCGTCTTCGACATGGACATCAGCACCACCAACGCCAGCAGTTTGGGCGGATGACGCACAACCATTTCGAGCGCGCGTTCTTCGCCGAGCATCTTCCCGTAGTGCAAGCCGAGAACGATATGCGGCACCATCGGGACTTTGTATTTTTCCAGCCACGAAAGCGCGTCTTCGAAATCTTCGGGGTCGGCATCGAGATGATAGACCTCGCGGATCGTGTCACGGTGACCGATGATGTCGATCATCGCGCCGTCGATATCCGCTTCGCCGAGAGCGGCGCAGGTCTCTTCATCGGGCAAGCCCACATGCACGCGGACAGCCATGCCCAATTCCTTGCGGATGCGCTTGATGTCTTCGATGTGCGGGAGCAGCGGCACGCGTCCCTTTGGGTCACTGCCGCCGGAGACCAACACGCCGCGCGTTCCGTTTTGCGAAAGGGATTCGCACAGGTCATACAACGAGCCGTCGAAACGCCGCAGGTCGGTCATGCCGCGCAGAACTTTCGTGTTGCAATGCTCGCACTTCAACGCGCAGGTCGTGCCTGTGATGCTGACCGAGACGAATTCCTCCACCTCGGTTTTGTTGTCATGCTCGTCGGTCTTGTAGCCGCGAAAACCGGGCGTGTGAAAGACCATCTCTGCGGGGAAGTTCTCCTGCCGGATCGTCTGACACTCTGCGGAAATTTGCGGCGCGCTCAAAACGGACATGCTATGCTCCGTAGGGATTTGCTTCGGGTTGGGTTGCCACCACTTCAGCATTCGCGACCGCTTTCATCACGGTCTCGCGGATGGCTTCAAGCGGCAGTCCGTTGAAATCCTGTTCGCGCTTTTTGTAAACACGTTCCAACGTCGCGGCGACTTTGTCCGGCTGGCTCGCGTGCCAGCGCAGCGCGGATTCCATCTCAGCCACAGCGGATTCTTCCGCGAAGAAATCTCCACCGATGTACACGGCTTTGAGCATTTCGCCCGCCAACGCCACGCGGATGTCGAGTAGTCCGACCGGCGTCTTGAATTTCGCACCGCCGAATTTATCCTCCACCGAAGAGATTTGATAGATCCACTCATCGCTGAGATATTTCACTTTCTCGACCTTGGAAATCGCTTGCAGCTCCGCATCCGTATAGGTTCCAGGTACCAGCTTCACGTCGAGGCTTGATGCGTAATTGCGCGCGATCGCCTGCCGGACTTCATCCACTGAAATATCGCGCCCCAGTTCGCGGCGGACATTCGTCAATCGCTCGCCGATGGCGGCAACCTGCTTGTCGGAAATTTTCTCCAGCGGCGTGTTCAACACTTGCAGCATCAACTTGATATCAAGATCGACGAGTGTGCTGGCATGGAACAACAGACTGCCGGAATGTGCGCGGTGAATGCCGGTGCCGACGATCTTCCTGCCGTTGACGAGGATGTCGTTCTTATTATAGAACTGGGCATTGACGCCGAGTTCATTCAAGCCTTTGATGATGCCTTCGGAAAGGGTCAACATCAACTCGCGCGCGCGGCTGTACGTGTCCTCTGCCTGACCCGGGAGCATGAGCGCCAACCCAAGCTGACCGTCGCCCATGATGATGGCTCCGCCGCCGGTGGGACGGCGATTGACCGTGATGTTGTTCTCTTTGCAGAAATCGAGGCGCAGTTCATTTTGGATGTTTTGGAATCGCCCGACGAGTCCGCAATGGGATTTGTAGGTGTAGAGCCGCAGCGTGGGCACGGACTCGCCCGTGCCGACGCGCTCGCCGATGACTTCATCCGCACTCAAACCGAACGAGGCGGTGACGTTGTCTTGTGTGATGAGTCGCAGTTCCATTAGTCGATCCAGCCTTGCTGGCGATAGCGCGTGAGTTCGGCTTCGACCCATGCAGGCAGGTCATCGCCTGAAACCAACTGCGCGGATTCGTTTTCCCAGTCGCTGGGTTCGATCACCACCAGCCAGCCGCCGGTGTAGGATTCTTCGTTGACCAACGCCGGGTTGCAGACGGAACCTTCGTTGCGCGCCACGATCTTGCCGCTGATGGGAGAGGTCAGGTCGCCGGTCATTTTGGCGGCTTCGAGCGTGCCCAATGATTCGCCGCGGCTGACGACTGTCCCAACCGGCTGCAGAGACACATACGCCAGATCGCCCAATGCCGCCAGTCCGAGCGCATCCATGCCGATGGTGACGTGCCCGGTGGCATGGTCATGCCGCGCCCACATATGATTTTCACGTCCGTAAAAGCGGTCTGCCGGGATGGTGTAATAATCCGCCCCAATTTTGAATTCCTGTGTCTTGTCCATTTTTTCTCCAATGTCGGGTTTTGATTTTTTCTATTGCTCAGTTCACAGAATTAAGGGGATCGCATTAAAAATGTTTTGTATTTGAAAAAGTATGACTCATGTGAATAAGTCAATTAGCCGTAAGCGTTCTTTGCAGAAACTCACTGACCTTTCCTAAAAATTCCGGGTGCGTATGGCAATTGCTGTGACCTTTTTGAGGGACAACCCAAAGATGTGTTTTTTCAGGATTACCCGCTTCGCACAAGGCGCGTGCCTGTTCTACTGGAATAGTTTCATCCTGCTCGCCGTGAATGAGCAGAAATTCAGCCTGTGACTTGCAAATGTTATTGACCGGCGCAATGGCATCGAAATCCACCTTGTAGCGGCGACGCATGTAACCCAGCAGGAAAGTTACCAAAAATCCAGGGATGTGTCGCTTTTGAAACTCGTGCGTCATCACCGCTACAGGATGGGAGATGGCTCCAACGGTGATGACGCTGCGGATCTGTTCATCCCAACCTGCGGCATTGATCACGGCGCCTCCACCGACCGATAAGCCGATGGCGCCGATCGGACCTTTGTTCCCCTGCTGCTGTAAGAACCTGACGACCGATACAACATCCTGCGCAAATGTTCCAACGGTGGGGCGTTCCACGGGCGAACTGCTGCCGTGATTGCGGGCGTCAAAAGCCAAAAGGTTATAGCCCAATGAGTAAAGCGTCTGAATATAGGGCAGGGTGCGTGACAGGTTTCTACTCCATCCATGTAGCAGAATAATGGTGGGGGCATCTGGCGATACGGTGACATGCCAGCCGTAAAGCGTACCTCCATCATTGGCAGGGATCGAAACGACTTGAAATGGGATATCGTATTTTTCTGGCGTAACCTGATGCGGCGCAATTTCATACGCATACATACGGTCTATGAGGGAATCAAGTAATTTCATCCGGCTTGCCTTTTGTTTTGATGTTTATCACTGAAACGGGGCTTTAACAAATCCTCGGCAGCATTTCGCCTGCCAGCATATCCACGATGCGGGTACTGCCCAAAGCGGTCTTAAGCAGCACACGTCCCTTCGGCTCGGCAGCGACTTCACCAATGATCACCGCACCTTCGCCATATCTCGTGGACTTCATCGCCGCCAACACTTTCTCCGCATCTTCCTGCGGGACGATTGCCACCAGTTTTCCTTCGTTCGCCACGTACAGCGCATCGAACCCAAGCATCTCGCACGCCGCGTTGACTTCGGGATGAACTGGGATCGACTCTTCGTTCAAAATAATTCCCATCCTGGATTGCGAAGCGATTTCATTCAGCGTCGTCGCCAAGCCCCCGCGCGTAGGATCACGCAGCACATGGATATTCGGACTCGCATCCAGCATCGCCGCGATGAGATGATTCAATGGCGCAACGTCGCTCTGCAAACTGGACTGGAATCCAAGTTCACCGCGCGCACCGAGGACGGCAATTCCATGATCGCCCATCGTGCCGGAAATAATGACCACATCGCCGGGCTTCGCGTTCGCCCCGCTGACGTTCACTCCCTCACGCACCAAGCCAATTCCCGCCGTGGTGATGTACATCCCGTCTGCTTTGCCTTTTTGAACGACCTTCGTATCGCCCGCCACGATCTGCACACCCGCTTCTTCCGCCGCCGCCCGCATGGATTCGATGACCTGCTTGAGTGTGTCCATCGGCAAGCCTTCTTCGAGGATGAAGCCAGCCGTGAGATACAGCGGATTCGCGCCCAGCATCGCTACGTCGTTGACGGTGCCGCACACGGCAAGTTTGCCGATGTCGCCGCCGGGGAAGAACAGCGGAAAGACCACATGCGCATCCGTGCTGATGGATAACTTCTGTCGCAGTCCCGGCTCCACCAACGCCGCATCATCCCCCGCATTCAATGCCGTGTTCTGAAACGCAGACACGAACGCCTTCTGGATCAGTTGATGACTCATCCGTCCGCCCGCGCCATGACCCATCACGATCTGTTCGTTGTGGGTCAGCGGCGGAGCGCATACCGCGCCTTCGATGTTGATTGTTTCGTCAGTCATAAAACCTCTTGGAAGAGATTAGTGATTAGATAATTAGAGATTAGTAAAACCTTCCAACTCACTTTTCTCCACTCACTAATCTCTACTCTCTGCTCTTCCGTACTTATAATACGCCGCACACGCACCCTCGGACGAGACCATCGTCGCGCCGA
>CAYJPO010000003.1:42619-92963 GCA_964372045.1 uncultured Anaerolinea sp. | reverse complement strand
GCGCGGAGGAGTCGTCCGCCACGCAAAAATATTCGGCGCGGTTTCGTCATCCTGCTTCCAAAAATCCAGAAGAGACTGAAGTGTATTCAAAGGTTTCATTAAGGTGGGGTCAATAGAATTAACTCATGCGAAATAAACTTTTGATCCTGCTTGGCTTTCACGCATGTTGGGGGCTAGTGCTTGCGTTGAGTATATCAAAGTACGGCTTGGGTGTTTCGACGGATGCCACGGCATACATGTTTACCGGCGTAAATTGGATCGAAGGAATTGGGTTGATCGATTTCAGCGGCGGACAATATATTTTGTGGCCCCCGCTCTACCCGATGTTGATCGGCTTTTTGCATCTGACTGGTCTGAGCGCATTCGCGGCTGCGCATGTGATTCAATTCGCGGCGTTCGCGCTGGTCGCTTATTTTTCGTCACTGCTACTGCTCAAACTTTTCCCCGACGACTTTGCGTTCGCATTCCTCGGCGCGTTCCTCATCGCGATCGCGCCGGTTTCGATCTCCACATTTTTGATGGTGGGCACCGATTATCTTTTCATGCTCTTCCCGATTATCGCGGCGCTGTTGGTTCAACAATATTCTGAGAAGCAGGATCGGACGACTCTGACCCTGCTTGGCTTGACGGTTGCGCTTGCGATGCTCACGCGCTACATCGGATACGCCCTCGTTCTTTCCGCGCTGATAGCTGTTCTGTTTACTTCGAGCGGATCGCCCCTCAAGCGGATTCTACGCGCCGCCTACGCGGGCATCTTTTCTCTTTCCCCATTTTTTTGGATGCTCAATACATGGACGTTGACCGCTGAAGGCAGGCGCGCGCCGCTTTCATTTAGCGAATACGCATCACAATTCACGGTCGGCGTGATCGCCATGTTCACCACAAACGTACCCGACACAAACGAGGCGACTACCTTCCACCATTGGATGATATGGGCTCCGGTGGTGATCGCTTTCATCCTCATGGCGATGATCGCAAAACGGGTGCGAACGTTAAACCCAGCCCTCATCTTCACATTGGGATTTGGCATCGTCTACACCGTTGCGCTTTTCACCAACGCAATGATCGCCTACTTCAATCGCTTGTGGGGACGCTTTCAACTGCCGGATTATGTCCCGGTGGTTATCTTGTTCCTTTTGGTCATCGGGTATGGACTGCGTCACTTGAAAGAAACTCGTTCCCGCTTGTATGTCCCCGCAGCGATTTTTGGTATTGGATTCCTTTTGTTCTTCAGCGTGGCGCAATTCAATCGCACGGTCGTGTTACTGCGCGATGCCATCCACGGGGTCATCCCCGAGAACGGTGTCAACACCGCCGAGATGAACGAGAATTCCATCATCAAATATTGGAAACAAAATCCGCCCGAAGGCGAGTTCCATTTGTTCGCAAATTACGCAGCCGTTGCGGCGTTCCATACTCAACACCCTGCAAACGCTTCACCTCACAAAGGTCCGCTTTACAGTGACGAGGTTTATCCGCTCGAAGATTTCGTCGATTATCTTTTTCCCGATGATGAAGATGTCTATCTCATGTGGATCGAGCCGAACGTATACGAGCATGCCTATCTGCCATATGAATTTTCCCTCATCGCGGAGATCGAGGTCATTATCGAGAACGAGGATGGTGGCTTGTATCGCCTACGTCCCATTCGGTAGGCGTTCGCCCATATGCAGCGAGCGGAACGTCCACGCGCCCACCGCAAGCGGGAACCAGAACGTCACGGCGCGATAGATGAGCGTGATGACCACCGCCTGACTCCAGTTGACGTTGAGCGACGTAAGCGCGATGGGCATAATGCCTTCGACGATGCCGATGCCTGAAGGCGTGGGCGAAACGATCAGGAACAGATACGCCATCGAAAACCCGGCAATGATGGTGCCCGCTGAAAATGGGACTTCGAACGAGAGGAACGCGCAGATCAGGACCAGCATCAACAAGCCCTTGTCGAAAATACCCCACATCACCGGGCGGATCAGGCTGGACGGTTTTTCGGTCAGCCCGGAAAACCCGTCCGCGATCTCGTGCGCAAACTCATGCGCGCGCTCTTCGCTCAAATAATTTTCCCTGCGGAAAAGATGCACCACCCAGTTGACCGCTCGTGCCAGCTTTGCCAGCAGGTTCCCCAACTTCTCCGCCGACCGATAACCGATGTACAGCACCGAGCCATACGTAGCCGCGATACCGAACAGGAACAGTGACGCGGAAATTTCCCCTGCGTTCAAATCGTTGCGGCGGACAAGCACGATCAACCCCAGCGAAAGGATGACGAGAAAAGCCGCCTGATCGAGCAAAAGGAACAGCGCCGCCGCCACCGTCACCTTGCCGGTGGGATGTCCACGCCGGTGCGCTTCGGTGGCGAATAACGCGACTCCACCCGCCCCGGCAGTGGGTGCCACGACGTTGATAAAGTTCGCCGCTGTGGCAATGCGGCTGAGCGTGAGCACATCCTCGTGGACGCCGAGTAAATGAAAAATGGACTGGTACATCCGTCCGCTGGAGATGAACCAGACCGTCTGGACCGCGAGCGCAAGCAGAAAGAATCCCAGGTGCGCTCTTTGCAGGGTGAACAGGATGGTCTCCAGCTCGCTGAAACTGAGCGCGGCCACAGCCACCCCGAGGAACAGGATCACAACAACGAACAATTTATTCATTTTGACTTGCTTTTCATCCGTAATTTTTTTTAACCGACGCCTATGGCGTTACGACCGGGAGTTGTTCGATCGAGATCGACAATTCGACGTTCGTGGCATAGACCCAGGCGGTCGTCCCCGGTTTGTTCGGGACTTCGATCTGGATCCACAAACTATCCGCGGTCTTGCCGATGGCAGGCGCTGTCGCCTGAACGGCAAGCACATCCGGGGCAGGAGCATTGAAGTCGGGAGCGGTCCGCAAATTAAGCTCGTTCGGACCGGGGTTGGTGACCAAAGGCGTGGGGGTTGCCGTCGGCTCCAGCGGAGCTTGCGACGGCGCAGGTGAAGGCGCCACCAGGGTAATGCCGAGCAGGCGCGCCATTTCAATATCATATTGGACGCGCACGTCACGCGCTTTGGCGATGCCAGCATTGACCAGATTCGCATCCGAATTCCCCATGAACGCCAGCAGGGTCTGCACGACCAGGGACATATGAGTTACCTGCAAGTCCTTCAGGGGTGCCAGACATTCAGGCACTGCCTGCTCCTCTGCGTTGCGCAAGACGCGCTGAAGCTCGGGAATGACGACCACCAGTTGCGCCTGCGGCGTATTGGATGCCAGCGTGGCATAGTCGTCGAATTCTCGCATCAAGCTGTTGACCTTCTCCACTTCGCCCGGCAGGTTCGCTTCAGAGCACATATCGAGCGTGGGAGTGATAGCAGGCATGGGCGTTGTTGTTGGAGTTGGAGGGATGGTTTCTCCACCACAGGCAGTAAACAGAACGGCAAGGATCATGGTCAGTGCAATAGAAATTTTCTTCATTATCGTTTTATCCCATTAAAAAATTTGAGGGATGGAGTGTCCTCCATCCCTCAAATTGTAACATCGTCATCGGCTATTGTTGCGCGAGCACGAACGTGCCAGTGTAATTTACATAGGCTTCGAGATAGGTGATGCCGTCAACATTTCTGGTGAATACTCCATCCACCTCGATCCATTGTGAACCGCCCCAGTACAAAATGACAAGTTCAGATACATCCACGCCTTCCGGCACAACGAACGAGATCAGAACATATTGACTTAATTTGCCATTTGTCGATCCAGCCTCATCGACCATCGTCACGAACCCGGACAGGAACGCCGCACCGTCCGGCAAAGGCGAGGGCAGTCCATCCTGAGCTTGATCCGTCAAACCAGCCGTATCGTTCAAAGGACAGGGCACAACAAGGTTGTTACCATTCTCCAGGATCAGTTTCGTCCCACTGTAATTCTCACAATCCAACTCAACAGAACTTCCGCTTGTCACATGAAGGACACGGAGGGGAAGCGTGGAAATTTGTTTTCCGTTCCCACCGCTGGGAGAGGGTGCGCAATTAAATGGATTCGCAACCCATGTTCCCGACGCAGGCGGGAAGAAATCCATACCGGCATTTCCTGTAAAAGCAACCTCGTTCAAGGTCAGCATGCCGGGAATATCCACTGCCAGCCCTATGCCATCGTTGTTATTGAAATTGCTGCAATAGATATCAACATTATTGCCTGCGGTGATCGTTGCTCCCATGCCACTGCTGCCGGAAGTCCCAACCCCATTGCCATTCGCATTGACAACGTTGAAATAAACATCTCCACTGGTCATGACCATGATCCCGCCGCCTGCACAGGAGGCTCCAGCGGTGCAGTTGCTGTTGAAATTGCTGTTCCTAACGAAAACATTACCCGCGCTCATCAGCAAAACACCCGCCGCGTTGAATGAATTCGGTGTCCCTGAGCCGCTGTCTCCGTTGCCATTGCTGTTGGAGGACACACCGTCCAGCGTGGAGTCGGCACCACTAACGTTCATTGCCGTCAACCCGAAGCCGAAATCACAGTATCCATAAGAGCAGTTATTGTCAAACAAACTGTTTTTAATGGTTAAGGATCCACCTTCGGTAAAAATGAACGCTCCGCCGCCGATATTTCCAGCCCCATTTCCAGTGGCAGAAACACCTTCAAGAGAAACATCGCCCATGGAATTCACCCAGAGACCAACACTGGCGGGAAAACCACCCATAAATGGAATGGGATTGAGCCCGTTATTCCTGATGGTGTTCGCGCCGGTCATGTTGACCGAACTGGGAATACTGTTCGTGCAGCCACCGAAAAAGAAACCCAGGCAGTTATCCAATTCCACACCGCCGACCTCGTTCTGTTCCGCATGAATGCTGTCGACCGTGATGTTGCCGCTTGCGTACACAACCAGCCCTCTGTCGCCGTTTTCATTGAAATTACTTGCATGAACAAAGACATTGCCCGTCCCGCAGCCGCAGGTTTCAAGATAGGCTCCGTCTCCGAAATTATCTTCCGCCCAAACTTTGTTCAACGTGATATCCCCATCATAGGCATAGACCGTGAGTCCATCATCAGCATTATCGTTGAATTTGCTGTCCACGATCTCCACATCCCCTTCGGTTTCGATGTATGTCCCGAGGTCCGTGTTTGACACTTCCACGTTTTCCAATGTGACATCTGCGGTCGTAAAGTCGTTCACATCCCCGATGAACAACCCTTCGCTATTGGTAATGATAAGATCCCTGAGGGTAAGCGAACCTGGCGCTCCGTAACCACCCCAGTCCCAAAATTCAATGGCATACCCTGAGAGATCGATCGTTGATGTGCCTACTACATTATTCTGGGCAAAATCCCAGCCACCCTGAACCACCAGATCCGTCAGTGCAACATTGTTGTAATCAAAAACCACATTGCCAATGTTGTCACCAGCGACTGCCGCATCATAATCATAGGCAACATAGATCGTCCCTGCGCCAAAATAGGTCCCCGTATTGGTTTCAAGATCATTGATCAAGTCTGTAAAACTGGTGTGAGGTGCAGTACATTGCCCAAGTGTATCCGTCCCGGGGGTAACGCCGTCTGGGCACCACATGGGATCCCCAGCAACCAACACTTCAGCCGCTTCGGTGGTTGCCATCGGCAATGGCTCCCCATTGGGGTCGAGGATCAAAATCTCTGTCTCGGCAGGGAGTTGTTCCAAGATCTCAGGGACGGTTTCTTCCTCGATAACAGGAGGTTCAGTTGTTTCGGGAATTTCTGTCGAGGTCTCTGCCACAGGGACATCTGTCGGCAGCATTTCCACTGCTTCTTCGGTCGGAGTGGTTTCTTCTGTTGATCCTTCTGAGGGAGGCGGTGTTTCTTCAGTCGGTACTTCCGTGGGAGGCGGTGTTTCTTCAATTGGTACTTCTGTGGGAGGCGGAGGCGTACCATCATCTGCCAACACACTGCGGGTACCAACCAACGATAAGATGAGTGAAATAATTATTGCCAGGGGGAAAAAGAATTTCAGATATCTGCTTCTCATGATCGGAGTCTCCACTTCTAAGGTTTAACGCAACAAATTATAATTAGATAGTTCTTATCTAATTATAATTTTAAATATCTTTAATTTAGTTGTCAAATCATAGAAAAAGAGGTTTCGTCCAAATCACGCAGAGAGTCCTTTTGACCCTGCACGTAGACCCAATACAAACCTTGCCTGACGCATGCAGCAGGTCTATGAATTAATGCTGATGACACAGAAGACTAGATCGCAAAATCCTCCCCATGCCACACCCCATGATCGGACATGTGAAGAGGCGAGCCTGAGAAATGACCGTTGATCTTATTCTCCAATTCCCCCACATGCACGACCAGCGCAGCCACCGTATCACCGATGGCGTCCGGCAAAAGGTTATGGTCAAGATCGATGGACTTTTGCGCCTGACTCCGCAAGAGGACCTGCCCCGGCACACCCACAATGACGGAGTTCGGCGGCGCGGACTTAACGACAACTGCGTTGGCTCCGATGCGGCTTCCCTCCCCGATGGTGATCGCTCCCAAAACCTTCGCGCCTGCACCAACCACCACGTTATCTGCAAGCGTGGGGTGACGTTTCACTTTTTCGGAACTCGTCCCGCCCAGCGTCACACCGTGATATAAGGTGACGTTTTCGCCCACTTCCGCCGTCTCGCCAATGACAACGCCCATGCCATGGTCGATGAAAAAGTTCCTGCCGATGGTCGCGCCTGGGTGGATCTCGATCCCGGTCAGGGTGCGCGCCAATTGAGAACCCCAGCGGGCAAGCAGCTTGAATCCGCTCTTCCAAAGTTTGTGTGACAGCCGATGGAACCAGATGGCATGCAGTCCCGGGTAGCACAGCAAAACTTCCAGCACATTCCGCGCCGCCGGGTCACGGTCCAACACGGATTGGACATCGTCATGAATGATTTTGAACATACGATCTCTCATTGTCTGCAAAGGCGATGTCACCTCTGCGAATCAGATTAGTTATCCACCAGGTCCGCAAACAGCGGAGTGCTCAAATAACGTTCACCAAACGAAGGGATAATGACCACGATCAGCTTGCCCGCATTTTCAGCGCGGTTCGCCACTTGAAGCGCCGCCCAGGTCGCCGCCCCGGAGGAAATACCCACCAGCAGACCTTCTTCACGCGCCATGCGGCGGGCGGTCTGAAAGGCATCGTCTGCCTTCACGCGGATGATCTCGTCATAGATCTTCGTGTTCAAAATATCCGGTACGAATCCCGCGCCGATGCCCTGAATGGGATGCGGACCTTTCTGTCCGCCGGAGAGCACAGGGGACGCATCCGGCTCGACGGCGATGGCTTTGAAGGAAGGCTTGCGTGCCTTGATGACCTCGCCCACGCCAGTAATCGTCCCACCCGTGCCGATGCCGGAGATGAGGAAGTCAACCTTCCCATCCGTGTCGCGCCAGATCTCTTCTGCGGTCGTCTTGCGGTGGATCTCCGGGTTGGCGGGATTTTTGAACTGCTGTGGCAGAAAATATTTCTTTGGGTCCGAAGCGACGATCTCCTCCGCCTTGCGGATCGCGCCACCCATGCCGTCGGGTCCGGGGGTGAGAACCAGTTCCGCGCCGTAGGCACGCAGCAGCATGCGGCGTTCCTTGCTCATGGTTTCGGGCATGGTCAGGATCAGTTTGTACCCCTTCGATGCGGCGACCATTGCCAGCGCGATGCCGGTGTTGCCGCTGGTCGGTTCGACCAATACCGTATCCTTGTTGATGAGACCGGCTTTTTCAGCGGCGTCGATCATGGCGAAGCCAATGCGGTCCTTTACACTGTGAGCGGGGTTGAAGAATTCCAACTTGGCGACCACCTCGGCTTTGGCTCCCTCTGTGATGCGGTTCAGGCGCACGAGCGGTGTATTGCCGATCAGTTCTGTAACGTTGCTTGCGACTTTCATGTTCGTCTCCTTTGGGTTTGAATTGTTTGGGAAAATAAAAAACGGCTGTCTGCCTGCTGAAACGTTCATCAGCATTGGCATCCGATGGCAAATTCGAAAAACTGGACAAGCCAGTTTGGGTGAAAATGCGGGGCTCTCAAGCCCACCGGATGCGGCAGTCAGCCGTTGATTTCTGTAAAAATCGGAGGTGGTTTAGAGACCCCGCCGGGTACACATGCAAGTTTGCATTTGACTCATGTCCTTATAGAAATTTTCAAGCACGATTATCTTACCCGCTATTTATTAACCACGTCTGCAATGGTGGTTCTCTCCAGCTTATTCGAGACGTAATCTCGAATGTCCTTGAACACCTTCGTGAGCTTCGCTTCCTTCTCGATCGGCGTGGACTCATAAAAGTTCAAGCTGACCGATTCGGTGGGGGCGAGGGCGCCGTCGAACAAGCGGATGACCTCCGCCAGGGGGATCTGGTTGGGACGTTTGGCAAGCTGGTAGCCGCCTTTTTGTCCCTTGGCGCTGCGCAGGAAGTGCGCGCGCTTCAACGCCAGCATCAATTGTTCGAGAAATTTGGGTGGGATCCCCTGCGCGGTGGCGATGGTATCAATGGAAATGAACCCATCGGTCTCATGACGCGCAAGATAGACGAGGGCAAGAAGGGCGTATTCACTGCGGGAGGTTAATTTCATATATGAAACTCTACTTATCGAATTTGGATTACGGAATTAGTATAGTATAAAAAAGAATCGTGTCAAGTTTTGAGGGTATGAGGCTTGACATAATTCAGCCGCCGAACTATGATAAGCATATAAAGCCTATTAGACTACTAGGATTTATAGACAATAAAAGGCGATCTCGTATATACTCTCGAAAAGCTTTTTTTGGACCAAAACCCTACTTAAACTATAGACTTTATATATTTTCCGTCATTTCAACTTCCATTTGCAAACAAGGAGAACAATATGGAACTTACTTTTCTACTTTATGTGCTCGTTGGCTTTCTCGCCCAGATGATCGACGGCGCTTTGGGCATGGCATACGGTGTCAGTTCGAATACGTTCCTGCTCAGCCTTGGCATTCCCCCTGCGGCGGCATCCGCCAGCGTCCACATGGCGGAAGTTGTCACAACCGGCATTTCGGGCATCTCCCACTGGAAGCTCGGCAACGTGGATTGGAAACTTGTCCGGCGGCTGCTCATCCCCGGCGTCATCGGCGGCGCATTGGGCGCGTATCTGCTCACCTCCATAGACGGTAACATCATCAAGCCGTTCATCGCTGTCTATCTGCTCATTATGGGCGGCGTGATCGTTTATAAGGCGTTCACCCTCGTCCCACGCAACAAGCCCGACGGGTATCACGGTCCACGCATCAGCCTGCTCGGTCTGTTCGGCGGATTCTGCGACGCCATCGGCGGCGGCGGCTGGGGACCGGTGGTCACATCCACGCTGGTGGCGCGCGGAAAGAATCCACGCATGACCATCGGCTCGGTCAATTTCTCCGAGTTCTTCGTGACCCTGGTGCAGTCGATCCTTTTCGTATTGACGTTGAACTTTATGGAATACTGGCAGGTCATTTTGGGTTTGCTGGTGGGCGGAGCGATCGCGGCCCCCATTGCGGCAAGACTGGCTCAAAAATTACCCTTGAAAGCCTTGATGATCTTCGTTGGCATCTTGATCATCGTGCTGAGCATCCGCACCCTGGTGCTGGCTTTGGGTTAAGGCAAGCAGGCAGGCAAGATTATTCCCGAATTTAATGAAGGACGCGGATGAACGCTGACAACGCGGATTTTAAATCCTTGTTCCGCACGCTTCGCGGTCCGCGCTCGTCCGCGTCCCATTTGCTCTTAGAAATAAACTCACCCACGAAAATTATATTCGGGGCGAGTCATGTCTGCTTTTTCACCAGATCCACGGCAACAAACGATACTTTGTTTTCTGCGTAAATTCCTTATAACCCGTCAATTCGTTTTGCAAGGTGCGGTCTTCCATGGATGTTCGCAGAACGATTACGCCAGTCAAAAGCAGGGCCGGGATGAATGCCCACACGGAATCAAGGAGAAGCGGCATCGCGAGGTACGTCCACAAAGCGCCGGAGTATCCGGGGTGGCGGACGAAGCGATACGGTCCCGTCGACACCACATGATGCCCCCGGTCCGTTTGGATGCGTACCACACCGGAGAAGAAGCGGTTCTCGATCAACGCCCACGAACCGAAGATAAATCCCAGGATGATCACGATCAACGCAGCGATCTTGACGGTGAGTGAAAAGGGAGATGTCCAGCCAAAGAGTTTATCCAACCCGCTGACGGCCAGGATCAGAACCGAGCCGAACGCCAGCATGGGAGCAAGGATCTTGTCCCATGGTTTTGCGTCCGTTAATTCGATGGAACGCGACCGCTCTACTAAAATATCGGGGTTGCGCCTCGCCGCCAAGGCGCGGCTGATGATGAATCCGAAAACGCCGATGATCCCGTATGCCCAGGCTTCCCACCAATCCCACGCGCCGGAAATGATCAACGGCAGGAACGGGACAACCAACACAACAATGACCATCAGAATGATCGAACGCAGTGTGAAAGCTCGTTTGTTTTCAGACATGATGCCCTCCACAACCAGTATAATCCTTTCAAGGAACTGGAGACAACCATGAAAACTGGACGCATCTTACTTTTGCTTCTGATCGCATTCGCGGCGTTTCAATCCGTTTTCGCGCAGGGCAGCCAGCCCATCGCCGTAGTGCTGACCGCCGATGGTCCCATCATGCCGCCGATGCTGGAATACATCCGGCGCGGACTCGAAACCGCCAGCCAGCGCAACGCGGAGGTCGTGGTCATTCAACTCAACACGCCCGGCGGAAGCATCGAAACCATGTTGGAGATCATCGCCGAGATCCGCGCCAGTGACGTGCCGGTGGTGGTGTATGTCGCCCCAAGAAATGCCATCGCCGGGAGCGCAGGCGCAATGATCACCATGGCGGGTCACGCCTCTGCCATGGCGCCGGAGACCTCCATCGGCGCATCCAGCCCGATCAGCAGTTCGGGCGAAAATCTGAACAGCACGGCAGATACAAAAGCCAAGGAGATCACCAAGGCTGCCATCCGCCCATTCGTCACGCCGCGCGGCAAGGAAGCCCTGACGCTTGCCGAGTCCATGATCGATGACGCCAAAGCCGCCACCGCCGATGAAGCCATCGAGGTCGGGCTGATCGATTTCATCTCCGACGATCTCGAAGACCTGCTGCAATCACTGGACGGATTTACCATCCAAATGGATGATGGTCCGCGCACACTCGATACGGAAGACATCGAACTCCAATCGCTTAACATCAGTTTCATCGAGCAGCTTTTGCTCATGCTCACCGACCCCAACATCGCGTTTCTTTTACTTGCCATCGGTGTGCAGGCGGTGCTCATCGAACTCTCCAGCCCGGGCGGCTGGGTGGCGGGATTCATCGGCGCGGTCTGCCTCACGCTGGCGGTGTATGGATTGGGCGTGCTGCCGGTTAATTTATTCGGCATCATCTTTCTCGTCATCGCATTCGTATTGTTCATTTTGGATATAAAAGCGCCCACGCACGGCGCGTTGACAACGGCAGGCGTTGCCTCGTTCATCGTTGGCGCGCTGGTGCTGTTCAATTCGCCGGGCACACCGGATTTCCAGCGTGTGTCGGTTCCGCTCGTGATCGGCACGGGCATCTTCATCGGCCTGCTCTTCTTCGGCATCATGATGATCGCGCTGCGGTCACTGCATAAACCTGTTCAAATGGGCGGGGAATCTTTTGTCGGTAAAACGGGAACCGCCAAATCGTTCGAAGGTGACGCGGGGCAGGTCCAGGTCGAATCTGAACTGTGGACAGCGGAAAAAGCCCCCGGCTCAGGCGACATCGGTAAGGATGATAAAATCGAAGTTGTCGAAGTTAGAGGTTTGAGATTGATCGTTAGGAAAAAGTAATTTTTATCCGTCATTGCGAGGCGAAGCCGAAGCAATCTCTTATTCAGCCGGGAGATTGCTTCGTCGCAAAAAACGCTCCTCGCAATGACGTAACCGCATCATAAGGACCCTATGCCTGTTACCCCAACCCGAGACCGAGTCTCCCCGCAACCGGAAGCGCGTTCACTGCGCCGCCCGGACTGGATCAAAGTCCGCGCGCCTTCGGGTGAGACCTACGAAAAACTACAAGTGTTGATGCGCTCGAAAGAGTTGCATACCGTCTGTGAAGAAGCTATGTGCCCGAACCTCGGCGAATGCTGGGGCAGCGGAACCGCCACATTCCTCATGCTCGGTGACGTCTGCACGCGCACCTGCGCTTTCTGCGATATCAAACACGGCAAGCCCGCTTTATTGGATTGGAACGAAGCCGAACGTGTGGCACAAGCCGTAAAGTCGATGGATTTGAAACACGCGGTCATCACCTCGGTCAACCGCGATGAACGACGCGACGGCGGCGCGCCCATCTTTGCGATGGTCATCCGCCGCATCCGCGAGTTATTACCTGGCTGTTCCATCGAAGTGCTCATCCCCGATTTCAAAGGCAGCATCGAAGCCTTGAAGATCGTCATGGATGCGCGCCCCGAGATCTTAAATCACAACGTGGAAACCGTTCCGCGTCTGTTCAAGACCGTCCAACCGCAGGATAACTACGAGTGGGCGGCGGCGACCCTTTCCAACGCAAAAAAGCTCGACCCGGACGTGCTCACCAAATCGGGCATCATGCTCGGCTTGGGCGAAACCATGGACGAGGTCAAAGCCGTGATGCGCGACCAGCGCAGTTGGGGCGTGGACATCCTGACCATCGGTCAATACCTCCAGCCGAGCAAGAAGCATCTGGCGATGGAGCGTTATTACTCGATGGAAGAATTCGCCGAACTGCGCGACTACGGCAAAGAGATCGGCTTCAAGTGGGTCGAGTCGAATCCGCTGGTGCGGTCTTCGTATCATGCGGCAGAACAAGTCCGCGCGTTGAGCGTGGTGCATCGCAAGTTATATGGGGAGAGTGCGGAGAGCAGTTGACAGTGAACAGTGGTTAGTGATTAGTAAGATCCCGTCAGGCGAAACTCGGCGGGATTTTTTAAACCACCTTCCAGTATGGGTTGTTTTGCACCAAGCACGGCTAAAATCGAATAGAAAATTTGCGTTTTTAGAAATGTCAGATACATAATTATTGTGAGTGAGCAAATGACTTCAGATCAACTGACCACCGAATTCGAGTCCTTTCAGAGGGAATTAAGATCATTTCTCCTGCGTATGACCGCCAGTGTGCAGGACGCCGAGGATATTGTCCAGGAAACGTATATCAAAGCTAGCGCCAAGATCGGCACGTTCCGCGGCGAGTCTTCGTTGAAGACGTGGGTCTTCAGTATCGCATCCAACCTCGCCAAAGACCTGCTGCGGTCAAAGAAGCGCTGGCCCGAAAATGTATCCGACATTTGCAGAGAGGCTGCGCTGGAGGACCCTGAATTCTTTCAGGAAGCCATGCACATCCGACAGACCTCGCCGCAGGGGAATTTCGAGATCAAGGAACACATCGCCTTCTGTTTTACGTGCGTCTCCAGGTCGCTCCCGCTCGAACAGCATCTCGTGCTGCTCCTGAAGGAAGTCTACGGATTCAAGGTGCAGGAGATCGCCGCCATCATGGACCAGACCGAAGCGATGGTGAAATATTACCTGCACGTCAGCCGCAGCCGCATGATCGAAGTCTTCGACCACCGCTGTTCCTTGATCAACAAGCAGGGTATTTGTCACCAATGCACGGAATTGAATGGCATCTTTAATCCCAAACAAAAGGCACAGGAAGAACTGGTGAAGATCGAAATGGCAAGAGATGCTGAAAAGAAAGACAAGCAGGCGCTGTTCGACCTGCGTATGAAGATCCTACAGGAACTGGACCCATTTGAATCCGGCGCGGCGGAATTGCAGCTTCACCATTTGGAGCATAACCGGCGGGTGATGCAAAAATATCTGGATGAAACTCCCTGAACTGCCTATCGTTTTTGCTCTCCTGTCCGTCTAAATAAGAAAGGAGATCAAACATGGAGCAAAATCAGAAACCGCAGGAAGGCAAAGCCGCAACCACCCGGAAGACGTTCAGCCGGGAGACATCCGTCCACATCACCATTCAGGCAGACCCCGCCATTGTGTGGGCGCTGCTCACCCGCGCATCAGACTACCCGAGGTGGAATTCGACGGTCGTTTCGATCAAAGGCAATATCAAGGAGGGAGAAACCATCGAACTCAAGTCCACGCTGGATGAGAAGCGGACTTTCAAGCTAAAGGTCAAGGAATTCGTGCCGGAGAAACGTCTCGTCTGGGGCGATGCGATGGGCAACCGCGTTTACAGCCTTGATAAGGCTAAAGGCGGCGTCCACTTTTCAATGTCCGAAAAGATCGGGGGACCATTGTTCCCCTTGTTCGCGGGCATGATCCCATCCTTCGATGAATCCTTCGAGAAATTCGCGGCGGATATCAAGAAGGAAGCCGAAACCATTCAGCGTTCGAAGAATTAAGGAGAGACAAAATGGAAAAGCGCACGAAAGACAAGCCCTGGAAATTAAAGACGCCCCCACTAACATCGGACTATGAAATGTATATCGATGAAAAGGATGGCAAAGAGATCATTGTCTGTGTCGTAGGCACAACCGTGCTGCACTATGACTATCGCAGTCTGGCAGACCTGCACGCGATGTTGAAAAAGCATGGGGATTGGATGGAACTGGGCAGCAAAGACGAGAAGCAGGAAACCGTGGATGGCACTGTGGAACACTGGGCTCGTTCGCCCAAGAATCCCATCGGCGGGTGGTATGGATTGAAAAAAGGTCTTCGCGGACGCTTTGCGATGTACATCCCGCCTTTGATGGAAGCATTGGGTCTTGCCGAGGTGGAACATAACCCGCGTAACAACCGGATGAGGGCAAAGTAGGGGCGACACACCCAGTGAAAGTAAATTACCTTGACCATCATGGATGGGTCGCCCTTACCATGAACATTTAAATAAAAAATGCTCGCCGCCAGGGTGAGGGGGGCACCCTGACGACGAGCAAAGATATTTTACCAGAGAATTTGAATTTAAGGTATCGTTAAATATAGCATTACAAATTTTTCCTTGTTTTTGTGCGCAAGAGGGGTAAAATGTAGCAGGTAGTCCCGCAAAATTCATTTAGACAAGTTTGCTTGAAATTACCCTCCAATTTTTTAAGAGAAGCGTACTTGTTAACAATGTTAACGTGCGGTATTATCATACTGTCAGGGGCATCTGATGCCCCATCACCTTACACTTTTTGTAGAGGAGAAAAAATGAATAAGCGTTCTCTGTTCGTCCTGCTGACCCTCATCGTAACTGCTTCGATGATCCTCAGCGCCTGTGGTACGCCTGCCACTGAAGCCCCCGCCGCTACTGAAGCGCCGACCGAAGCAATGACCGAAGAGCCCACCGAAGCTCCGACCGAAGAAGCCATGCCCGCTGTCGGCTCACCCGAACACCCCATCAAGGTTTTGTTCGTCCCGTCCGTCGATGCGAACATCATCGTGACCGGCGGTGAAGTAATGGCTGCCGCTCTGAATGAAGCCACCGGCTTGACCTTCGAAGTGGTCGTCCCGACCTCCTATGCCGCGACCATCGAAGAAATGTGCGCCTCCCCGACAGACACCATGGCGTTCATCCCTGGTCTCGGTTACGCCATCGCCAGCCAGTTGTGCGGCGTGGATGTTTCCTTCAAAGCCATCCGCTTCGGCTATCCTGTCTACTGGGCTGAATACATCGTCGCCCGCGACAGCGAAATCCAGACCCTCGCTGACCTCGAAGGCAAGACCTGGGGCTACGGCGATCAGGGCTCGACTTCAGGCTACATGGTCCCGACCGTTGAACTCGCCGCCGCCGGCATTACTCCCGGTGAGCAGGTTCAGACCGGTGGTCACAACCAGACCGTCACCGCTGTGTACAACGGTGAAGTTGACTTCGGCACCGTGTTCTACAGCGTTCCTCTGAACCCCGAAGGTGACCCGATCTTCACCTACGATGAATACCTCGCTGGCGGCATCACCGAACTGGCTCAATATGAAATCCCCGAAGAGACCATCGCGAACTGCGCCCCGGATGCTGAAGGCAAGAAACTGCTCTGCGACGGCTATCGCGTTCTCGACGCCCGCGCCAACATCCGCACGGAAGCTCCGGATGTGATGCAGAAGGTCCGCATCCTCGCCGTTTCCGGCGCGATCCCGAACGACACCATGTCCTTCGGACCTGAGTTCCCCGCTGACGTCCGCGCCCAGATCGAAGAAGCGCTTATCGCCTTCGCTGGGACCGAAGCTTGGGGCACCTCCATCGGTTCCGCCGACTTCTACGGCTGGTCTGGCATTGCCCCTGCGGAAGACTCTGAATATGATGTCGTCCGCGAAATGGTCGCAGCCACCGGCTATACAATCGAACCGTAATCCCGTTAGTGATTGAAAAAATCGGGGCAGAGAGCAAAAGCTCCCTGCCCCGATTTTTTAGAACCCTGCCTCAGGCGTCCGCCTGCGTAAATGACAAACTCTAATAATTAAAAACCAACATTGGGCGGATATATTTTATAATGATGACCATCCAGCGCGTTGCAGCGCTGTCATCACAAATTCCAGGATACCCAACATGTTACAGATAAGAAACCTGACCAAGATCTATGACGGCGGCGTAAAAGCGCTCGATAATGTCAGTTTCGATGTGCCGGACGGCCAGTTTTTGGCGGTGATCGGCTTGAGCGGGTCAGGGAAATCCACCCTGCTGCGCTGTATCAATCGCCTGATCGAACCGACGGACGGTCAGATCCTCTGGAACGGCGAGGACATCACAAAAGCCTCACCGGAGGAAATGCGCCGCATCCGCCGCAAGATCGGGATGGTCTTCCAGCATTTCAACCTCGTCCACCGTTCGAAGGTGTTGACCAACGTACTGGCAGGCAGACTGGGATATGTTAACCCTGCCTGGAGTCTGCTCAATCGTTTTCCGAGAACCGATATCGAGAAAGCCATTAAACAACTGGAACGTGTTGGGATCGCCGACAAAGCAAACCACCGTGCTGACGAATTGAGCGGCGGACAGCAGCAACGCGTGGGGATCGCCCGCGCCCTGATGCAGGACCCTGCCATGATCCTGGCAGACGAACCGGTTGCCAGCCTCGACCCGGTCCTCGCGCACAGCATCATGAAGCACCTCGAAGATATCAATGACACGGATGGCGTTACCGTTCTATGCAGCCTGCACTTCCTGGATCTGGTCCATCGTTATGCAGACCGGGTGGTCGCTTTGAACGAAGGCAAACTCGTTTTCGAAGGACTGCCCAAGGAAATCGACGATAAGAAGTTCAAAGACATTTACGGCCGTGACGCCGAGCGGGTAGGATAAGCCATGAATAATAAGAAAACATCTCCCTGGAAATCCATCCAAGTCGGGCTGGCAACGCTCGCAGGATTGATCATTTTTGCCTACGGTTTTCAGATCACACAGGTCAATCTCGAGGAACTTCGCAGTGAAAAACGACAGGAGAGTTTGATCCGCGTTACCCGCGCCCTGGCAAGACCGGAAATCTTCGAATACGATCAGGTGGAAGAGATTGTCAACATCCCGTTCTATGTGACCTGCCCAGCCACCGTCAGCGAGAACGCCGTACCAGTAGAGGAATCTACCGAACCGTATATCGTTGTAACCCCCGCCTGCGCCAACCCCGGTGACATTGTTCAAGTGGAAGGGTTCAACTTTGCCCCCTTTACCACTGGTCCTGTACGCTTCGTTCCGGGCAGCGACCTGACCAATATCGTAACCCTCGGTCGTGAGAATGCCGAAACCGATGGCGACGGGCATTTCATTATGAACATGGAAATCCCTGATCGCCCGAGCGCGGATGTTCAATACATCCGCGCCACGTTGCGAAGGAATGTGGGCTCTCCCCATCTTACGCAAACTGCCCACGACACATGGGACAAGATCGTCGAGACCGTCTTCCTGGCGCTGCTGGCAACCGTCTTTGGCACGGCGCTTGCCATTCCGCTCAGCTTCATGGCGGCGCGTAACCTGATGAAAACGGTCAAAAGCCCGCTGACCAGCATTTCGCTTTCCACCTTGGGCTGGCCGATTGGCATCTTTATCGGATTTATCATCGTCCGTTGGGTCGGAGATTTTAGCGCTTCGGTCGGTTCGAATATGTGGGTGAATCTGGGAAGCATCCTGGTCTCGCCGGTTGCAATGATCTATGGCTTACGCTGGGCACTGCCCCAGGAAGAAACCACCCGTCCGAATCAATCCACCCAGATCGCGCGTTTGGTCATCATTCTGTTGTCGGTCATGGTAGGCTTCTATGGTTTATTCCAACTGGCAAGCCTCGCCATGAGCATCGGAAAAAGCCTGGAAACATCCCTCGGCTCATTCGGCTTCCTCGGATATTTCCTCTTCCAAATGGGAGATATTATTGCCATCATTACCCCCGCACTCGGTGCAATGGCAGCCGGTGGGACATTAAGCAGCTTTTTTGGACGCCTCGGTCAATTGGCTTCTGAAAAGTTACCTGCCGCAGGCATAAAGACCTTGAATATTATTCTCACAGCCGCAGCCGGGGCAACCATACTGGGATTGCTCGGGCAACTGATCGAATGGCTGTATCAAATCGGCGCCCCCATTTACACGCTATGGGGTCCCGTTACGGTCGGCGCGATTGCCGGTCTTCTGCTCGCGGTCTTGACCAAACCGAAGGAATCTCTGCCGATCGGTCTGGTGATCTATTCCATCACCCGCACGCTTCTCAACTCGCTGCGGTCAGTGGAAGCGCTGGTGATGGCGATCGTGTTCGTGATCGCGGTCGGTATCGGTCCATTCGCTGGTGTGATGGCGCTCGGCTTGCACACCATCGTCAGCCTGGCAAAGCTCTACTCCGAGCAGGTGGAAAGCATTTCCGCCGGTCCGCTTGAAGCGGTGGAAGCGACGGGCGCGAACCGCTTGCAGACCATCATCTATGCCGTTATTCCGCAGATCGTCCCGCCGTATATTTCCTACACCATGTACCGCTGGGATATCAACGTGCGTATGTCCACGATCATCGGGTTCGTGGGCGGCGGTGGGATCGGCTTCCTGCTTCAGCAGAATATCAACCTGTTGAACTACCGCGCCGCCAGCGCACAGATGATCGCAATCGCGGTGGTCGTTTCCATCATGGACTACATCAGCTCTGTGCTGCGCGAAAAAGCCGTGTAAGTAAGTAGTGAATAGAAAGTAAAACTCCCGTCGAATTTGGATCGATGGGAGTTTTTTTTATTGGCTTGGTTGCACTTCAAAGCATCTACCAATTTTCCAACCTACTTCCCCAGCCCCTGATATTCCAAGTACGCCGTCAACCCGTTGACCCAATGCTGTATCCCATCCACACGGATGGAAGGGTCATCGCAACTACCGAAGACACCGCCGCCATAGCGCCGGGTCATTTCTTTGGTGATCTCGAAATTGCAGTCATTGTCCGGCAGTTGGCGCGCCTGCACGAACGTGATGAATGTGCGGATCTCCCGGTCCAGCCACGCATGGTCCGCATCCGAGAGGACGAACGCCTGCGCCAGTGCCGAGAGCGCCTCCAGCTTTGTGGCTGTGGATACGCTCGAATTAACCGGATTGAGCGAACGGATCTGTCCCTCAATGATGAGGTCGGCAATCTGCTTTGCGTACGCCTGGTCAGCGCTGGTCAATTCATCCAAACGGGCGAACATGGCAAAGGCATGACTGTGACCGAAATCCTCGCTGACCGGCTGGGACAGCATATATTCATTCAATTCACGAGCCTGTTCCAACCAGAAAGCGTTATCTGTCATTTCATACACTTGCAAGAGCGCGTATAGGCTTTCGCCGTTGAACGTGGGGGAAACATAATCGGGATCGACCGTCCCGGAAAAATGCGGGTCGAATGAATGATAAAAACCGCCATCTGGTCGGCGCATGGAGACGATGAAGTAGCCAAGCTCTGCCGCTGTGTTGAGCAGGTCTTGTTTTCCCAGCATCACATTCCCCGTTGCCTGCCAGCGTTTGTAGATCGCATCGATCGTCGCCGAAGCCCCACCCAGCGGACAAGCGCCATTGGTGTACAGGCACATCCCTTTGAAGCGTTCCGGGTCGGTCAGCAACATTTGTGAATAATGTGCGAGCGCGCGGTCACCAGCTTCGCAATACGATGCTTCACCTGAAACACGGCAAACGGTGTACAGCGCTCCCGTCCCACCCATCAAGCGGATGTACGATGGCGTGGAGGAACGATCATCATTCAAAAAATTGACTTGATAGGGAAGTTCCCCATTCGCAAGCTGCTGGCGGACAAGATAATCCCCCGCTTCAAGGATCGGCATCCGCAGACTGCTACTTTTAACAGGAATGACATCCGGCGCATGAAAGGGGTTCATTGTTGGAACCAGCGACGGCGAAGATACATTTTCCGTTTCCGCAACCGGCTCGCTGCTGTTCATCCAATAATACGTCGTACCAGCCAGGGCAAGCACACTTACGATGATAAGTACGACTCGCTTCCGCATAGGCAGTCTTATCCCAGATGCAGGTTCATGCGTTCCATCAGGTCCGGCAGGGATAGCTCCGCCAGAGATGAAACCTTCATATCGCCGGAAACGTTCATTTTCGCCGTCAGCGGATTGGGTACCCAAACGACAAAGACACCCGCGCGTTTCGATGCCAGCACACCGTTCGGCGAATCTTCGAAGACAACCGCCTCGGTATTCCTGACCTGAAGTTTTTCCAACGCCTTCAAGAAAATATCAGGGTGGGGCTTTGTCCTGCCGGGCATCACATCATCCTGGCAGATGACATGATCGAACAAATGGAAGATGCCAAGCCGCTGTGCATGCGTATCCACCCAGGAATGCGGCGAACTGGAACCGATCGCAACTTTCATTCCCTGCGCCCTCGCCTCGCGGATCATCTCCAGCACACCGGGCATCACCGGGCTGGCATGAATGAGCACATCCGCCTCCTTCCGATAACGAAGCCTCGAGGAAACAGCATCCAGCCTTCCCTGCGTAAGATGCGAAAGATGCTCGGCGGCATCAAAGGTCGAGATACCATATCCGCCGATGGTCTTTTCCCATTCATGTACGGGTAATTCCAATCCATGCTCATGATAGATGGATTGCCAAACCAAAACTTCGGGCGTCTCAGTGTCGAGGATCAGCCCGTCAAAATCGAATATCAATGCTTTGAGCATTTACGGAAACCGCCTTACGAATTCTGAAATTGCTTCCCATATTTTTAGATCACTTACGCTTTCCCGGTTGATCAACGCCATCATCTCATTGATGGCAGTCCGCATGACCTTGTATTCGCGCTGCGCTTCGGAATCCAGATTGAAGAAACGCGTATGGTCGAGCCAGCCGTATACGTTCAGCGAGATCGAAATGTAATCCTTGCCGCGTTTGAGCGTAATACGCGCGCCGCCTGAATGTTCCTCGTCGTATAGAATTTTTCCACCCTCGGGGCTTACGGTGCCAATGCTTCTTCCATGGTTGAACGATGACCAGTTACTCATCCACATCGAATCTACTCATTTGTGTAGGTTGAACACCCGCATTGGCAGGCACCACCAGCGCAGGCTGACCTTCCTTCACCAGACGCGCCAGGTGCTTCACCATCACCGCCTGCCGCTGTGAGGCTTTCGCGCCAAGGTCTTCCAACACCGGCTCGAGCCACGCCTGATACGAACGCACATTCAAATAGACCGGGCGTCCGTTTCGATCCGACAGACTTGCCACAAGCGAAACCAGTTTTTCACTCACATCGCCTTCATCGGGCAGGATCAACGGCGTCAGCACAATGCCGTACACACCATACGAAACGCTCGCAAAACAACGCGCCGCCGTATGGATGAACCCCTCCGGTCTTTTGGGAGCAGGTTCAATGGGATGCAGCAACTGCGGGACGATCTGGTAATGCAGACTCTGTGCAGCAGGCAGGTTTAGCGAACTCATCCGCTTCCAACCGGACCCGGACCCTGATCCTTGTTTCTCAAGCTGACTCACATCCCAAACCCTTTGCCATGCATAGACGGAGAACCCCGACATACGCAGAGCGGGGAAAACATCGTTCATCTCATCCACTTCGGCGATCACATGCACCGCCTGCCATTCCCCGGCTTGTGCCGAAAGATGTTCGATCAAGGCAGGCAGGTTCGGGTCGCTCAAATTGGATGACGGCGCAAGATATAACAGCTTTGCGAAGGTATCACCGCGCGTATGGATGACACCACCCATGATGGTCGAGCCATCGCTGTTACGGATCGCTGCATACAAATGCCGCGCCGGGTTGATGTACGCCAGCAGTCCCATCGCCCCCAGCGGATGCCCGCGCGTCAACGCCCGCGCGCTATCGAGGGTCAAGACATTGTTTCGATAACGTGCGATGGTTGGGAGGTCGAGCAGATCAAGGGGGCGAATGGACATAAAAGTTACTTGAAGAAGATCGAACGGTCAATGCAGGTCATGAAGCCAGCGAAATAAAATATTCATGGAAGCGCGTGTCACCCGTCAACTCAGGGTGGAACGATGTCGCCAGCAAATGACCTTCCTGAGCGGCGACGATGCGTCCATCTTCCAACGCAGAAAGCACTCTTGCCTTGCCACTGACCGATTCGATGATCGGCGCACGGATGAACACCGCATGATACGGATGCTCCGTGCCGGTGGCTTTGAAAATTTCATCGATCTCGAGGTCGGTCTCGAACGAGTCCACCTGACGCCCGAACGCATTGCGTTGAACCTTGATACTCATCAAACCGAGCAAAGGCTGGTCGCGCCCGATGTCATTGGAAAGAAAGATGGCACCCGCGCACGTCCCCCAGATCGCATGATCCTTTCCGAACTCGCGCAGCGGCTCCATCAAGTTATAAGCTACTGCCAATTTTCCAATCGTGGTTGATTCGCCGCCGGGGATGATAAGACCGTCCAGACCATTGAGATGTTCCGGCAAACGCACTTCTGCTGTTTCCACGCCAATCCGTTTGAGCATGGAAATATGTTCTGAAAAATCGCCTTGTAAGGCTAAGACACCAATTTTCATTTTTTGACCATGGACAGTGGACGATGGACAGTGATCTCTAAAGGGTCTACGGTCTATCGTCCACGGTCTGATTTACCAACCACGTCCGGCGATCTTCTCACCTTCGGGCATCTGCGAAACGTTGCGTCCCACCATGGCTTCGCCGAGGTTCTTGCTCACTTCAGCAAGAATGGACGCATCTTGATAATGAGTCACAGCCTTAACGATCGCCTGCGCGCGCCGGGCGGGGTCACCGCTCTTGAAAATGCCTGAGCCGACGAACACGCCGTCCACACCGAGCTGCATCATCAATGCCGCATCCGCGGGAGTTGCCACACCTCCAGCCGCAAAGTTCACGACCGGCATGCGCCCAAGTTCCTTCACTTCCTTCACCAGTTCATACGGCGCGCCGTTGTTCTTGGCAAAGGTCATCAGTTCTTCATCGTTCATGGACTGCAATTGACGGATCGAACCCATCACACTGCGCGCATGGCGCACCGCTTCCACCACGTCACCGGTTCCAGCTTCTCCCTTCGTGCGGATCATTGCCGCGCCTTCGCCAATGCGGCGCAGGGCTTCTCCGATATTGCGGCATCCGCAAACGAACGGCACTTTGAAGTTGTGCTTCAAAATATGATGTTCCTCATCCGCGGGGGTAAGCACTTCAGATTCGTCAATGTAATCCACGCCGAGGGATTCGAGGATCTGCGCTTCCACAAAATGACCGATGCGGCACTTCGCCATGACGGGAATGGACACGGAGTCCATGATCTTCAAGATCAATTCAGGGTCGCTCATGCGCGCCACACCGCCGTTCGCGCGGATGTCCGCAGGCACGCGTTCGAGCGCCATCACTGCGCATGCACCAGCATCTTCAGCGATCTTCGCATGTTCAGGGGTCACCACATCCATGATGACGCCGCCCTTGAGCATTTGTGCCAAACCTTTTTTCTCGGTCCAGGTACCAGTCTTTGCTTCCATTTTATTTCACTCCTTTAATTGATTGCGAACAAATTCTACCATGCAGATATATTTAAATCATAAGAGGACTGTAAAAGGGGATCGCATCTTTCGTGACCGGTTATGGGTCTTATCAACCCAAGCCGAATCAACGCCGGAAGCTTGTCCTTCGTTTGAACGGCAGGTGCGGACCGGCTTGACAAAAAGCCCTTAAGTGCTACAATGTATACAATGATACAATTAGTACAATACAAAGAGTCCCATGGCTGATAAAAAACTCACCCTGCAACTTGATTTTCATTCCGGCTTGCCGATCTATACCCAGATCGTGGAACAGATCCAAAGTCAGCTCGCAAATGGGATTCTCAAACCCGGCGACCAATTGCCAACCGTCCGCGCGCTGGCATTGGAATTGAGAGTCAACTTCAATACAGTGGCGCGCGCGTATCGCATGTTGGATGAAGCGCGCATCATATCCACACAGCAAGGGCGCGGCACATACATCACCGAGATCCCGCCGCCGGAAGTTACCGAAAAGCTTCGGCAGGAATCATTGTCGGCGCTGACGCACAGATACATCAGCGAAGCATTCCGTCTCGGATTCTCGCAGCGCGAGATCAACCAAATGGTGAAAGACAATCTCAAGTCGTGGAAAGAAGCGGCAAATTCTGAAGAGGAATAATCAGTCAGGAGAATGAAAAATGAGTACAAGATTTCTTAAGTCGTTCGTGCAAAATAAAAAAGAAGATCAACACATTCCGCCAATTGCGGGCACGCTGTTCAGCGTGTTCCTGATCATCGCAACTCTCGGCGCGATCATTGGCGACGGCAGATTCTCCGATGCTGTGATCGGCACCTGGGTTCTCGGCTGGACAGCCATCGGCACATACTTTCTGTTCGCGGCCAAAGTCGCATCGCAATGGCAGAAAGTTGTCGTATTGCGGCTGGGTAAATTCCGCGGCTTGAAGGGACCGGGTCTGTTCTGGATCGTCCCGATCGTGGATGCCACGCCGTCATGGATCGATCAACGTGTGATGGTCACTCCATTCGCCGCGCAGAAAACGCTGACAAAGGATACTGTCCCTGTGGATGTGGATGCCGTACTATTCTGGGTCGTGTGGGATGCCGAGAAAGCCGCGCTCGAAGTGGAAGATTATCGCGCCGCAGTGGATTGGGCAGCACAGACCGCATTGCGCGACATCATCGGCAAAAAGATGCTGGCAGACATTCTGGTCGGGCGCAGTGCCATCGATAAGGAACTTCAGGCTGTGATCGACGAAAGAACCACACCCTGGGGCGTCACCGTTCAGTCGGTGGAGATCCGTGATATCGTCATCCCGCAGGATCTGGAAGATGCCATGTCCCGCCAGGCGCAGGCAGAACGTGAACGGCAGGCGCGCGTGATCCTGGGCGAATCAGAAAAGCAGATCGCCGCATCCTTCTCCGAAGCCTCGCAAGCCTACATCGACAACCCGACCGCACTGCATCTGCGCGCGATGAACATGCTCTTCGAAGGCTTGAAGGAGAAAGGCGCGCTGGTCATTGTGCCTTCGTCTGCGGTGGATACGATGAATCTCGGTGGCCTCAGCGGCATGGTCTCTCTGGCGCAGAATCACCAGTCGAAGGAAAAATAGTCAATTGGGCGCGGCAATGCGCCTGCCCGAAGAACGTTTCATGTGAAACCTTTAGATAGGAATAAAAAATGTCAATCAAAGCAACAACCATTCTCGTGCTCGTCATGATCGTCATCGCAGTGCTTGCAGGCTGGCTCCTGTGGAACCAACTGCCGGAACAAATGGCTTCGCATTGGAATTCAAACGACCAGGTGGATGGATATATGACCAAATTCTGGGGCGTGTTCATGATGCCGTTGGTCATTCTGGGAATGCTCGCTCTGTTCATCGTCGTCCCCGGCATCGACCCGCTGAAGGCGAACATCGCGCAATTCCGCGGAGCGTTCAACCTGTTCATCGTGCTGATCTCCGCGTTCATGCTCTATGTGCATGGGCTGACTCTCGCCTGGAGCCTTGGCTATCAGGAATTCAAGATGAGCGCGGCGATGCTCCCCTTCCTGGGTGTGGTGTTCATCTTTATCGGATATATGCTGAGACAGGCAAAACGCAACTTCTTCATCGGCATCCGCACCCCGTGGACCCTTTCCAGCGATATGGTCTGGGACAAGACGCATCAACTTGGCTCGATCCTTTTTATGGCTTCGGGAGCGCTTGCCATCATCGGCAGTTTCTTCGGCGGTATGACAGCCTTCTGGCTGTTCTTCGTTCCGCTAATGGCATCCACCGTTGTGCTGGTCGTTTATTCATACATTCTGTATCGATCGGAAACAAAGGCGTAGTCCGTGACGCAGATTCGTGATCCGCTGAACATGCAGGTCACGCATCTACGTTTCACGTGAAACGGAAGGATGTCGCTATGAATAATAACGAACTTCAAAAATGGGAATACCGTGTTCAAACCGTCGGCGGGTTTTGGACCGGTGTGAAAGCGGATGAACTGGAACAACTCCTCAACGAATGGGGCGAACAAGGCTGGGAAGTCGTATCCACACACGTACTTGAGAATCAAAACAAGATCAACGTCATCGCCAAGCGCCCGCTGACTCGCGAAACGATCCGACAGCGCTCGATACCGCAATACAATTCTTTGTGAGGAAAAATGATCGAAAGAAAGAATATCATCTGGTTTTTGATAATCACATTTCTATTCTCGTGGATTCTGTTCCTTGTGCCGCTCGCGTTTGGTGATATGGAACCAACCGCCAGGCAGTTGACAATTCAAGGGTTTTGGGCGGTCGCCATGTGGGGACCCGGACTGGCAGCCATACTTGTGACCTTGTTCGTAGCCAGAAAACCATTCAGCAGTCTACGGTTGAATACAATGGGACCGAAACGCTACTATCTTTGGGCTTGGTTTTTGCCTGCGCTATTGACCTTGGTCGGCGGGGCATTCACTCTGATGTTTGGCATTGCCAAACTCGATTTGAATTTCACAATGATACGCACTGCCATGGCATCCGCAGCAAATGGCAGCGAAGTGCCTGTAGCTGTTATCGTCCTATCCCAGGCTTTGTTGGGAATCACGCTGGGACCCTTCATCAATATATTATTCACGATGGGAGAAGAACTGGGCTGGCGCGGATACTTGCTTCCGAATCTATTGCCGCTGGGTCAATGGAAAGCCGTATTGATCAGCGGAATGATTTGGGGCGTTTGGCATGCGCCTGCCATCATACAGGGACATAACTATCCGGGGTATCCGATACTCGGTGTGTTCATGATGATCATCTTCTGCGTGCTGCTGGGAATCATCATTTCATGGATGTATCTCAATACGAGAAGTCCATGGGTGGCGGCTCTGGCACATGGAGCAGTCAATGCGATTGCCGGGTTGCCTGTCCTTTTCTTTGAACCGGGATTCAACATGGCGTTTGGTGGAACATTGGCTGCGCCGACCGCCTGGATCGGCATGGCATTATTCATCGCCTGGCTTGTTTGGACGAAGCGCTTCCCAGTGCAGAGTCTTCCAGTAGAAGCAACGCAACCAACCATGGAACAATCCGAGGCAGTTACTAACTAGAACATTTGTTCTGGTGATTCAAAAAAATGGGCGACTCATCATCGCCCATTTTTTTATTCCAATCCTGATGGCGCAGCACCGGGGACGGTATCATCTTCCTGCACGGGCGGAGCTTCGCCGACAAGGAAGGCTACCGCGCGGCTTTTGTTCGAGTCCATGACCAAGTCCAGATGTGCGTTGCGACGATAATCATCGACAGCGATCAACTTCAATGCGGCCACAACGCGCGGATTTTCAACGGTGACGAAATCATTGAGGCGATTCGGGGTGTCGTAAAAAAAGCCGCGTTCAAAGAGCGTGTTATCGTCATCGAGAAACACCGCCAGCGGATAAATATCGGCTTCCATCAAGTCCTGGAAAAAGTGAGTGCCAAAGGAAGGCTCGGGAGACGCACCGATCTCATCCCCGGCGAGTTCGACCAGCGCGCGTGCATTGTAAATATCGCTGTAGGCGACATGCACACCAAGATCCGGCGTGGATGTTCCCCATCGTCCCGGACCGACCGCGATGAAGGTCTGGTCTTTGAGCGCTGAGTTTAGTTGACCGATGGCACGTTCCAACTGTGTGCGCTCTTCCTGAGATGTGAGCGCAAAATAACCTTCAGATGGAACATACAGAACATAACGAATTTGATTCACTGCACCCTGCGGGACCATCGTTTGCGAAGAGAAAATAATATCTTCGTCCTTGAGGTCGGAGGGAAGCTGGACATCATCCGCTCCCTGAATGTGGCTCTGCGGGCGACATTGAAGCAACGTGATTTGCACATCCACATGCTGATCGGGATTGACGATCTTTACTGTGAACTCGGTATCCACAGGAGAACCGTAATGGGTTTCGAGCAATTCCAATGCAGAGCGCATGGTTGCGGCAAACGGCGTGCGGGCAAGCAATCCATCGAATGTGATGACCATTTTATCGATGGGCGCGAGCCGTGAGCGGATCGGAGCAAGATAGCCTTCATCCTCCACCTGAAAGATATAGCGAAGCGGCTCATAATCCGCGTTGAGAATTTCGCGCGCAGGGACGGTGGTAAATGAATTTTTTTCGAGGTCGATCGCATCCACGCTTTGCTGGGAATAACGCTTGATGTTGCGGATATCCGACGATGAATGCAGGCGCGGATGACTGAGTGCCACCAGACGCGGATAATCATCCGCGACCATGTCCACGGCGCGTGTGCCCATGCCCCAAACGAGGCGCAGGAATCCTTCGTTCTGTTTGATTTGCGGTGACCAGCGATACAAGTTGCGGCTGAATGCGACTCCTGCGGCGTGCGGAAAGTAATATCGCCCAAACTTCTCCCCTTCCACGATCTGGATGAGAATGCCGATGCGTTCGTCATAATCTGCCAGTTCTTTGTGATGGCGGTACATCAGCGCATCGGGATTCAACACGCTCGCATAGATGTTCGAGATGGCGCGCGTCAACGCTTCCAGCCGTTCATTATGGCTTGCCTGATTTGGCAGGAAGATGCTTTCGTATTTCCCGGCGAAGGAGGTGCCAAAGTTATCCTCCAACAAACTCGAAGAGCGGACGATCAACGGGCGGTCAGCCGCTTCGACGAGGACCTGGTCCAGGCTCTCGATGATCTCAACTGGGAATTGCCCTCTCGAAAATTCTTCGCGCAGTTGGGGAAAATCCGCGCGCATTTGGTCTTCGGTCTTGTATTTCTGGTCATTCCAGTGGACAAGATCGTTGAAGGTCAGGAAGTTATAGAACACATCCGAACCGAGATAATAGGAATTGGGAAGTGTAAAGCGGTTGCGGATCTCGGGCGATGCGGTCTCCATGATGACCCGCATGGCGAGCAGCATCCCGGCGGCTTTGCCTCCGATCTTCCCGCCACCGATCTTGCGCGCGCGGATGTTCTTCAAGTCTTCCACCTTGAACCACTGACGCGCGATCTTGATGTATTTCAACTGGTCGCTGATCATGGTGCGGATGAGCACGGCTTTCAATTCTTGAAGACGCGCCTCATACTTTCCACGCTCATCTTCTGGCATTGCTTCGATGATCTCCGCTTGTTCGAAGAGCATGTCCTGCGGCGCGAGTTCGGGATTGAACCAGATGAATTCGGTCTCGGAACTGCCGCGTTCCGTCAACATCTGGCGGACCAGATGTTCGAACTCCGCATAGGGCAGATTGTAGGCGAAGTAAAAATCGGTCAACGAATCGCGCACACGCAGCAGACGTTCCTCCCAAATATCCGAGCGCTCCTCGATGTACGGATCATGCAGACCTTCACGCACCTGCGACTCGATGGCTTTCTGCCGTCCTTCTGCATCGAAGGCTGCCTTGGTGATGATGCCGCGAGAGAACAGGGTCTTGCGCATGTAATGACGGATGCGCCTGCTCAAAATGGGATATTGACTCAGGGCAAGCAGAATCTTGATGACGTTGTCTACGGAAATGTTTGGAAAGGTCATGGATGCTCACTTTTTATTGCAATTCAGTAATTCTATAACAAAAAATCCGCCAGAGAGCAAACTCTGGCGGATTCGTTTTTTATTCTCGGTTATCCGAGGTGCATCGGCATGATAACGTGAAGGAAGTTCTCATCACCAACCGGGCGGACGACTCCCGGCGCATTTGCCGCTGTGGTCTCCAGCGCCACGTTCGGGGTCTTGATGATCTCAAGCGCCTCGCGCAGGAACTTGACGTTGAACGCGATCAAAACACCACTGCCATCCACGGTCGCTTCGACGATGGTCTCGTTCTTGCCGGTCTCTTCGGAGGTGGCGGAAATTTCAACTTCACTGGGCTGCATCTCACCATTGGATTGTTTGATATCCAGCCGCGCAACGTTCGAGCCTTCGCGAGCGAAGATCTCAGCCTGTTTGCAGGCTTTGAGCAGCGCCGCGGTGGAGACGAGTGTACGCGATTTGTAATTGCGCGGAATGATCTGGTGATAGTCCGGGAAAGTTCCATCGATCAACTGCGAGACCACTTCCACATCTTTGACACGGAAGAGCACCTGTCCGCGATTCTTGGGGACGACCATGTAGATCGGTTCTTCGGGATCATGCGCCACACGCGCGAGTTCGTTCAACGCGCGCGCCGGGATGATGATATTCAAAGGTTGGGCGACTGCCTGTGAAAGCTGTGCCTTGCGCACCGAAAGGCGGAAACCATCCGCCGCCGCCATTGTGACCTTGTCTTTTTCGACGTTCATCAGCACACCCATCAACACCGGGCGGGCTTCATCGGTCGAAGCGGCGAATGCGACCTGCTGGATCATTTCCTTGAAATCTGCCACGTTCAACTGCACCGCGCCCTGCATTTCAGGTGTGGGCAGCGGCGGGAACTCCTGCGCATCGATACACTTGATGTCGTTGTTCGAGGAACCGCCCTTGACATGCAGGGTCTGGGATTTCACATCCAGATTGAGCTGTACTTGATCACTAGGCAGGTTGTTGACCAGGTCAGAGAATGTGCGCGAAGGGACTGTGGTTGAACCGTTCTCGTCGATGCGCGCGGGAATCCAACAGGTGATCCCCAACTCAAGGTTGGTCGCAGAGAGTCGCAAACGTCCCTCATCGGTGGCGATCAAAATGTTCGATAAAACCGGCAGGGTACTTCGCGGCGATACGGCACGCGAAACAATACTTAGACCGCGGGCTAGGTTCTCTTGAAGGACTATTACTTTCATGGTCATCGCCTCGGATTCACAAAGTTAGAATAATTTTTGAAAGTATATCATTAACTCGTAGGGGCGACCCGTTCCATGCTATTTAGAACCCGGCGACCATCGAAACGCCGAGCATCAAAAGCAGGAACAACAACTGGCACGCAAACAACCCGGCGAACACATACGCCACATACGTCCAGACCGAGTTCATTCTTGCGGAGGAGCGCGGGCGGACATCCTGACCTTCAGCCATCGCCTTCGCCGAATCCGCGGCCTGACCCGCGTCATTCATCCAAAACACACCCGCCGCATCATCACTGACGATGAGCCGGTTGCCGCGAAATGACCTGATCCACGCCTCGAGCTTTTCCGGCGTATTCACGGCCAGTGACCCGGGCAGCACCACCGCATCCGCTTTGAGATCGGCGGGGAACTCCCCGTTGACATCCACCACAGTCACCGGCACATCCGGCGCGCGCTTCACAAATGCAGACTTGAGCGACTCGCCAAATTTCCCATCATGGTCGAAGACGAGCACATGGAAATTACTTTGCTTCCCCGCCAGCACACTTGCGCGGCTCGCGCCGTCCTTGCGCAGGGCAGAGAGGTGATACAGCAACAGCAGAACGAAGATGATCAATGCCTGCAAACTGTTGAGCGAGATCTTCAACAAGTTCGCAGAGTCGCCGCCCAACGCTGCGTTGACAAGGTTGAAGACCAGCATACCCGCCGAGACCATCCCGCCAATGACAGATGCGAACAAGGCGAGATACAAATAAACCTTGCGGATGACAGACCGCCGGGCATGATCGCCCGCATCGTTGTCGGTCAATGCCTGCGCCTGCGCCCGGGTCCACGTCATCATCCAGACGGGCAGACCCACGACCAGAGTCGCCAGTGACCCTGCCAGCGGTTCGCGGACTCCGCTGTCGCTCAAATACACGGAGCCGAGCGCCAGGTCAATTACCACGGAGATCAGCGAGATCAAGCCAAAGACCATCGCGGCGATTCCCAGTAGCGACAGGATGTAAGTGAACAGTCTCTGCTTGCCCGCCCGACGCGGAAGGTTTTCATCGAACGCGAATTGCTGGCTCAGCCATCTGTCATAGTACGCCCAGACTACCCCAAACGGCACGGCAATGGAAATGGGTCCGCCAAGTCCTTGAATGAACTCTGTCCAAGACAGTCCTTCGCCGAACAATTGCCGGAGCAACAGGTAGATCAAATTGCCGCCCGCAACCAATGTGACGATGACACTGCCGATGGTCAGCAGGTAGAGAATGCCAAGGCGTAGATAAGACTCCTTTTCGTCAGACTCAGCCAACGCGTCCTGAAGGATGCGCCAGGAGAAATACCAAATGGGAGTCCCCACCACGAGCAGCGCGATCGCATTGACCACCACCTCGCGTCCAACATTTCCAAACATGGAAGAAGACAAGGTGAAAGCAAAGCTCAATGCCTGCTGTGCGCCGTAGACCGTCATCAACAATCCGTACAGCATCCAGATGAAGCGATACAGGCGGCGGATCTCGCCAAAGGCTTCGGTCGATGCAAGCCGCCAGTTCGTTTTGAGGATGTTCCAGAAATACGCGGCGATGAGCAGGTTGATGACGATGGCAATGAGATTATCCAGCCAGGTCTGCGAACCGCCGACGATGGCGCGATACGTGTACAGATCTGCGGCGGAGAGGAAGGTTCGGTCAAAAAGCGCCAGCAAATTTTGAACAGCGGGGATCAACGTGGCAAGCAGGATGCCGTATAAAAAAACGGCACGGATGCTTGCAGTGTTTTCCTCTTCATCCTTTGCGGATACGCGCTGCGCCCACAACCAATGGATAAGGAAAATCGGCACACCCACAAGGATGAGCGCCAGCGCCTGCGCCAATGACGAAGCGCTGTTGACGATCTCCTCCGTTTTTAGGATGGAGCGCAGCAAGCCGATCATGCCCCACAGCACCACTTCAATGCTGATGAAGGCGACGGCATAAAAATAGAGTCGGCGAATGGTTTTCATAATATTCCTCTGAGGTTCGAAGTCAAAAGTCCCCAGACTTTCGACCTACACCCTATTACGGCTTGACCGGTTCCAGGTACCAGTTGTAATCCCAGAAGTTATACGGCATGGAACTTAGCTTCCATGCGCCGTCCTGTTCGACCAGCAAAGCGCGGTCGGGACTGCCCGTACGGGTGGAGAAGGGATCGTTGTACGAATAATAAAGCGTCAGGTCGACCACCGCTTCATCGCCGTGGACCTCGGCTTTGCCAATATCCAGCCCCACATCGTTGGGGTAGACCATACCGTTGATAAAGGATTGCCGGAATTCTTCGTACGTGGGCTTGTACTTCAGGTCAGCGAGATAGGTGTAGGCTTTTTCGTAGTCGCGGTCCAGAATGGCAAGCACATAATTGTGGATAACGCCTTCCGGGTCGGTATCTGCAACGTATTCGCGCTCGTCCTGGCGTGTGAAGAACAACCCCAGCGCGAGCAGAACGAGCACACCGATGCCAATGAGGATGCCTGTTAGAAATTTATCCTGTTTCATAGTACTCTCCTCCAGTCACAATTTAACTGTACCTCAAATTGACGAAATTAACATCAGAAAAGTTTCGCACTTGAAGCGAATGCCTTTTAATCTTATACTGACACGAAAACTTTATCGGATAGCGACATGAACGAAAATACAAACAATTTCCAATCCGCCATTGAAGATTTCCGCAGTGCGCGCCAACGCGCCTCCATTCAGGAGGTGATCGCACGCATCACCGGGCGTTCGAACCAGCTATTATCCTATGATGACGTTGCCCAAAAACTTCGTCTGCGCGGGCGCACAGAGCGCGGCATTCGGAGTATTCCGCTCGAAGCCATTGTAGGCAGTGTCGGGCGTTACACCGATTTCACCCGCACCTTCCTGCCGCGCAACGATTACGACCGCGAACGCTGGGCGCGCGTCAAGACAGCCATGGAAGCGAGCATCGGACTGCCTGCCATCGAGGTGTACAAGGTCGGCGAAGTCTATTTCGTGCTGGATGGCAACCATCGCGTTTCCATCGCGCGGCAGGAGGGGTACAAGACCATCGAAGCCAATATCATCGAATTCAGGACCGAGGTCAACCTGACGCCCGAAACAAATCTTGACGACCTGATCGTCAAATCCGAATACATCGATTTCCTCGAACGAACAGGCATCGCAGACGCCCGCCCCAACGTGGACTTGAACGTCACCATTCCCGGTCAGTATGAAAAACTGATGGACCAGATCGACATCTGTTCCTGCCTCGACGAAGATGATAAAAAGCAGACGCCAACGCTTCGGGACGCCGCTCTGGATTGGTACGACAATATCTACATCCCTCTCGCCGAAGCCATTCGTGACCGTGGATTGCTGCACTGGTTCCCCAAACGCACCATCACCGACCTGTACATTTGGATCGCGGAGAACCGCGACGCCCTGCAAAAAGAGCTCGGGTGGGAGGTACATTCTGATGCCGCCGCGACCGACCTGATCTTGAAGCGAAGCGTGGCATCGGAATCGGGCAATTGGCGCAAAGCGCGCACCGTTGCCCGCTATACCGATCATCTGTTTGAAGACATCCTCATCCCCCTGAGCGGACATGAAGAAAGTTGGGATGCGCTGCATCAGGGGATCGCCATCGCCCAACACGAGGACGCCAGAGTACACGGACTGCACATCGTCAAAACGAAAGAGGATTCCCAAAGCCCCGAAGCGCAGACCGTCAAAGAACGATTTGAACAGATCTGCCGGGACGCAGGCGTTCAAGGCAGTCTTGCCATTGACACCGGCGATATCACCCAGCGCATCATCGAGCGCGCCATCCTGACAGACCTGATCATCGTGAAATTGGTCAACCCGCCGGGCGAGGGACTTTCTGTTTTGAATTCACCGTTCCGCGCGATCATCGAAAAGTCATCCCGTCCGCTTATCACAGTGCCCGCCCGAGCAACATCATTTAAACATAGCCTGCTCGCCTTCGATGGTTCTGAGCTCGCCAAAGAAGCATTATTCGTCACTGCCTATCTAGCCGAAATGTGGAAAACCCAAGTGACGGTCTTCACCGCCCGTGAAGATGAGAAACCGATGGAAAATGTGCAGGAGTATGCCCGCCGCTATATGGAACTGCATGAAGTGGATGCAAAATACATCGTCAGCGGACAAAAAGCGCCGCGTCACCTGCCGGACATTGCCGGTGAATACAACGCCGACCTGATCCTGATGGGCAGCCACAGCGGGAACAAACTACAGCAGATCCTTGTGGGCAGCATGGTGGATGTCACCTTGCGCGAGTCGACCATCCCAACCTTTATTTGCCGGTAGGAGGTACACCCTACCATGGCAGGGTGAAGCTGAAATTCAATCACGGTATACTTAATCCATCTTACAAAAGGAGAATCTATATGACCGTTTCCTCTTCCCGCTGGGATATGACCAACATCTACCCGGCGCTTGATTCGAAACAATTCAAGAACGCCGTCAAGACCTACAAATCCTCGCTGGATGAAATGGAAGTCTTCTTCAAGAAAGCCAGCAAAGCGGATTCCAAGACCGACCCGAAGAAACTCGGCAAACTGCTTGGCGAATCCGTGGACCGACTCAATGGGATCCTCGAATTGTCCAACACCATTCAGCCATACATCTACTCCTTTGTCTCCACTGATTCCCGCAACAAGGAAGCCATGCGCGCGCTCTCGGAATTCGAGCAACTGGCAGTGAAGGCGAGCGTGATCCAAACCCGGTTCACCGCCTGGGCTGGCGCATTGGGCAAGCCTGCCATCAAAAAGGCTGTCAAGACCAACCCCTCGGCAAAGATGCATGAGTTCGCGCTGCTCGAAGCCGCCGAACAAGCCCAATACCTGATGAGCGATGCGGAGGAAACCCTCGCCGCAGAACTGACCCTGAGCGGAGGCAACGCCTTCGGCAAACTGCAAGGGTCGGTCACTTCGCAAATGACCGTTGACTTCGAACTCGACGGTGAAAAGAAGAAATTGCCGATGCCTGCGCTCATCAACCTGCGCTCGCATCCAGACGAAGCCACGCGCCGCCGCGGATACGAAGCTGAAAACCAGGCTTGGGAAAGCGCCAAGGAAACGTTGGCGGCGTGCATGAACGGTGTCAAAGGCGAGACGCTCACCCTCGACAACAAACGCGGACGCGAAGATGCCGTCCACGCCTCGCTGGATTTCGCCCGCATCGACCGCGCCACACTCGAAGCCATGCTCGGCGCGATGAGGGACTCCTTCCCGATGTTCGAGCGCTATCACAAGCACAAGGCAAAGCTCATCGGCAAGGAACGACTCGCCTGGTGGGATATCTTCGCCCCGTTGGGCAGGACCGATAAAGTCTACTCGTGGGATGAAGCGCGCGATTTCATCGTCGCCAACTTCAACAAGTTCTCGCCCGAACTCGGCGCCTTCGCTCAACGCGCCTTCGACAACAACTGGATCGACGCCGAACAGCGCGAAGGCAAGCGCGGCGGCGCGTTCTGCATGGGTGTGGAGCGCGTGAAGGAAAGCCGCATCCTCGCCAACTACGACGGCTCGTTCGACCAGGTCAGCACGCTGGCTCATGAACTTGGTCACGCCTTCCATAACGAATGCGCGTACCAGGCAGGCAAGACTTCCATTCAACAAAATACACCGATGACGCTGGCGGAGACCGCCTCCATCATGTGCGAGACCATCGCCACCGAAGCCGCGCTCGAACAGACGACTGACCCGCAGGAAGTGCTCGCCATCCTCGAAGCGCAGTTGAACAACGCTGGTCAGGTCGTGGTGGATATTTACTCGCGCTATCTGTTCGAGAAGGAAGTCTTCGAACGCCGCGCCGATGCGGAACTTTCCTCCGACGAACTGTGTGAGATCATGGAACGCGCACAGAAAGCCGCCTACGGCGACGGAGTCGACGAGAAGTACCTGCAAAAATTCATGTGGACCTGGAAGCCCCATTACTACACCAGCGGGTTCTCGTTCTACAATTATCCGTACACCTTTGGTCTGCTCTTCGCAACCGGTTTGTATGCCATCTACCAAAAGCGCGGCGCGGAATTCGTCCCCGCCTACAAAGAACTGCTCGCCACCACCGGCGAAGCCAACGCCGCAGACCTCGCCGACAAGTTCGGCATCAACATCCGCACCAAGAAATTCTGGGCAGACAGCCTCGCTATCATCGGCAGGCGGGTCGACCGCTTCTGCCAGTTGTAGGATAATCAAAGTAGGTCACGTGTAAAACGTGACCTACAAACTTAATGGAGCAAGAGATGAAACGAAAAATCCCTTTAGCCCTTGCCGTACTATTACTTGCCACCCTCGCCTGCAGTTCCTTCCTCCCGCAAGCCGAGCCGACGGCGGTCCCAACCCGCCCGGTAACGCAATCCAATGGCGTACCCCAGACCGAGGATCAAGTCTCGCGCATCACGGTCGAAGAGGCGAAAACCGCCCTGGATTCAGGTCAAGCCATCCTCGTCGATGTGCGCAGCGCTGAATCGTATTCCCAGAGCCGTGCCGCCGGGGCGGTCTCGATCCCGCTGGAAAATTTCGAGAGCAATATCGAGAGTCTTTCGCTCGAAAAAGCGCAGTGGATCATCACCTACTGCACCTGACCGAACGAACACACGAGCGCCCGTGCGGCGTTCCTGCTCTTGAATAACGGCTACGAAAAAGTAGATGCCCTGCTCGGCGGACTTGCCGCCTGGGTAGATGCCGATTACCCGGTTGAACCGTGAAAATCCTCTCCATCGACCATATCCAGATCGCTATGCCCGCAGGTGAAGAAGAAAGAGCCCGGAATTTTTATGTCGGCGTTTTGAATTTCACTGAAATTCAAAAACCAGCGGATCTCGCCAAACGGGGCGGCGCATGGTTTCGATCTGGCAATGTTCATCTCCATCTGGGTGTTGAAGCGGACTTTCATCCAGCGCGCAAGGCTCATCCAGCTTTTATCGTCGATGCCCTCTCTGCCCTCTTGAAAAAAGTTCAGTCGGCAGGATACGAAACAGACACCACCCAGCCGCCATTGAATGGATATAAACGCGCCCATGTATTCGATCCCTTTGGAAATCGCATTGAACTCATGGAAAAAATCTGATCTGAATGGAACCCTCGCCTCTCATCACCCTGTGTGCGGACTCTGCTCCCCCGACTCGCACAACCCTTTGGCATAGTGACGAGTGACGAGTAACGTGTGAAAAAATAAAAACAGCGGCTTGCCTAAAAAGCATGCCGCTGTTTTTATTTTATGATCTATCGTCCACGGTCTATGGTCCGAATGCCTGCAACCCGGTCTGCGCCCTGCCAAGGATCAACGCGTGGATGTCATGCGTGCCTTCGTACGTATTGACCGCTTCCAGATTCATCACATGGCGGATGACGTGGTATTCGTCCGAGATGCCGTTGCCGCCGTGCATATCACGGGACATGCGCGCAATATCCAATGCCTTGCCGCAGGAATTGCGTTTGACCAGTGAAACCATCTCAGGCGTGGATCTGTCTTCATCCATCAAACGTCCCACGCGCAGAACACTTTGCAATCCCAAAGTTATCTCGGTCATCATGTTCGCCAGCTTTAACTGTATGATCTGATTCGCCGCCAGCGGACGCCCGAACTGTGGACGGTCTAAAGTGTATTGTCTCGCCGCGTGCCAGCAGAATTCTGCCGCACCCAACGCGCCCCAGGCAATACCGTAGCGAGCCTTGTTCAAACAGCCAAACGGACCTTTCAAGCCTTTGACCTCGGGAAAAATGTTCTCGTCCGGCACAAAGACTTCATCCATCACGATCTCACCGGTGGAACTGGCACGCAGGCTGAACTTGCCTTCGATCTTCGGCGCAGACAAACCCTTCATGCCTTTTTCCAAAATGAAGCCGCGGATCTCACCGTCGAGCTTCGCCCACACGATGAATACATCCGCGATGGGTGAATTGGTGATCCACATTTTGTTGCCATGGACGATGTAGCCACCGTCCACTTTTTTGGCGCGGGTTTCCATGCTACCCGGGTCACTGCCATGATTCGGCTCGGTCAACCCAAAACAGCCGACGAGTTCTCCGCTGGCGAGTTTGGGCAGGTATTTTTTCTTTTGTTCTTCCGAACCATAGGCATTGATCGGATGCATCACCAGCGAGCTTTGCACGCTCATTGCGCTGCGATAGCCGCTGTCCACACGTTCCACTTCGCGGGCGATCAAGCCATAGGCGACATAGTTCAAGCCTGCGCCGCCATATTCTTCGGGGATGGTCGAGCCGAGAAAACCCATGCTGCCCATCTCGGTCATGATCTCGCGGTGGAAGATCTCGTTGCGGTTCGCTTCGAGGATGCGCGGCATGAGCTTATCCTGACAATACCGCCGAGCCGTATCACGGATCATGCGCTCTTCGTCGGTAAGTTGGTCGTTGAAAAGAAGGGGATCATCCCATTTGAAAGTTTGTTTGGACATAGAAGCCTCTGGAAACAAGAAAGTAGGGGTGAATAGTGATCAGTTGTCGGTGATCAGTGATTTGGGTATTGTATCAAACTGTGTCAGCGTGAGATCAGGCTTGAGAAAACTGAAACAAGTTCAAAGTCTGATAAGAAGCGAAAACAAAAAGAGGACACGCCATTTAGCGCATCCTCTTCTGTTCACTATCTACTGAGTACTGTTCACTGACTTACGCCGCACCCGTCAACCAGCCGCGCAGTTCCATCGCCTTGACGACACGGTCGATGGCAACCATGTAAGCGGCATCGCGCATGTAGACCTTTTCTTTTTCACTGCGCTCGAGCACGCCGTGGAAAGCGGAGGTCATCTTCTGGTCGAGGCGTTCGAGTACTTCATCCTTGGACCAGTAGAAGTTCATGTCGTTCTGAACCTGTTCGAAATAGGAGGTCGTCACGCCACCGGCATTGCAGAGGAAGTCGGGGATGTTGAAGACCTTGTTCTTCTTGAAGACTTCGTCGGCTTCGGGGGTGGTGGGACCGTTCGCGCCTTCGGCGACAATGCGGACACCCTTGGAGATCTTGCCGACCGTATCACCATTGACCTGACCTTCGAGCGCGGCGGGGATCAACACATCGCCTTCGAACTCGATCCATTTGTCGCCATCATCCACCTGGTAACCGGAGTCCATCGCCTTTTTCTTGTCGATGGTGCCGTACTCGTCAACGATGGAGAGCAGGAAGCGTGGATCGATGCCGCCTTTTTTGCTGTAGGTGAAAGCCTTCTTCTCGTGGCGGTCATAGCAGGAGACGCACGCCACGGAACCGCCGAGGATTTCGACCATGCCGATAGCTGCGTACTGGGAGACATTGCCAAACCCCTGAAGAACAGCAACTGATTTCTTCGGATCCATGCCGAGGTGCTTCATCGCTTCGCGCACGGTGTAGATGACGCCGTAGCCGGTGGCTTCGGTGCGTCCGAGGGAGCCGCCACCGCCAAGGGGTTTGCCGGTGAACACACCGGGAGTGTAGTGACCGACGAGCTTGGAATATTCATCCATCATCCAGCCCATCATCTGCGGGGTGGTGCCAACATCCGGAGCGGGCACGTCGTTTCGCGGACCAATATTCTTCCACATGACCCGCACCCAGCCGCGGCACAATTCTTCTTTTTCACCAACTGACAGCGTGGACGGGTCAACAATAATGCCGCCTTTGCCGCCACCAAGCGGGATATCTGCCACAGCGCATTTCCAGGTCATCCATGTCGCGAGTGCGCGCACGGTGTCCATGGTCTCAGCGGGGTGGAAGCGAATGCCACCCTTATTGGGTCCGCGCGCATCGTTGTGCTGAACGCGGAAACCCTGAAAGACTTTCAGTGAGCCGTCATCCAACCGCACGGGGATGCGGAATGAATACTCGCGCATGGGCCAGCGCAGAACTTCTGAGACGCCGGAATCAAGCTTGAGCATTTTGGCAACACCATCGAACTGTTTTTGTGCCATTTCAAAAGCATTTATAGGACCTGACATATTACTCTCCTTGGGTAAGAGATTTAGAAAAAAATAAGCGGGCACCCCGGACGGGGTCCCGCTTTATACACGGCTTATGTACAATTGCTGGGTCATAAGTTTTTCCAATAAATCACAATTGCCTTGAAACTTTACACGATAATCAAACCGCCGTCAATATGACAAAAATCCGATTATTTTCGGTAAAAAATGACTGTTTTCAAATATCCCCGGCTTATGGCTGATCCGCCAGAGACTTTGCCATGTCCACATCGGGATACGCTTCAATCCATGCGGTCTCAACGACCGCACGGATCGTATCGTCGGCATCTTTTCGGATGGCGATGCCATAATCGAATGCGCCGGGGTAATAGTCATATTCCTGCCACAGCGACGGATCATCTTGAATGGAAGCGACGATCTTTGTGTAGTCGGAGTTCGGGAACCAGATCAGATCAGGTTCACGGCTGAAGAACTCAGTGGATGAAAATCCGTTATGCGCAAAGTACGGGTCATGCAGCCCCAACGGGTCGATGATTACGATCTGTGGCGCGCTCGCCCCGACCAAACCATACTCAGACATGGATACCCGCGTCCCCGCCGGAAGCTGGGAGGAGATATCCGCCATGATGCTGATCGTCTCCCACCAACCCAATTCAGGAAGCGCGATCTCGTCATCGTTCAGCATGTCGCTTTCATAAACATTCGCAGTCGGGATGAGATATCGTTCGTATGCGCTTTCAAGGAAATCACGCACTGGGGATATGAAGAGAAGCAGGAGGACAACAATGGAAGTTGTGATCCGCGCCGGTCGCTTGAAGAGTTCCGATCCGCTCGTTCGTTGCAGCATGAGGTCGAGCATCTGAAATCCGCCGATCACAATAAAAGGCACTGACGGAAAATAATATCTCGCGCCAAAGCCCATGATCTGCGTCACAGAAAAATAATAAGCAAAGGTGACCGCAACGGAAACGAAGAACGCCGCCGCCTGTGTGCGCGTCTGCTTTGAGATGGAGAAGATGAAGAATAACAGGAACGGCAATATCAACCGCAAGATATCGAACAGATAAGCGACCGGATTCCAGCGGAACGCCCCGGCATAGCCATCGTCATAGCCGACGGTCTTGGCGTAGAACGGCAGGGGCAGCGGGTCGCCGAAGATGAAAAACTTACCCAGCGTATCGAGCGCGATGATGCCGATCAATGCAACAAGGAACTGGGCGAGCCTTCGCATCCGCTGTTCGCGATGGAAGAAGTAGCCGTAGATCACCGGGAACAGGATGGCATAGATCAAATTGTCCGGTCGGGCAAGGAAGGTTACGTACGCAGCCAATACCAGCCAGGCGGTCGAAGCGGCTTTTTTCTTCGCAACCCAATTCAGCACGGCAAAGATCAACAGCGTATTGCACAGCATTGCCAGGGTCGTGTCCATGCCGCTGGTGGCGTGAAAGAGAAAGGTGGGTGAGAGAAAAAACAGTAACGCCAGCAAAAGCGGAAATATCAGCGGATGAGATTTGAAAAATTCCGATGCTGTTAAACGGTAACCGCCGACCGCCATCAACAGGAGCGATAACAGCCCAAAAGCAGAGGATGTGATCACAAGAATGGCGCTTCCATCTGCAAACGAAAAAAGCCCCCTGCCCACAACGATCAACAGCAAATAAAGAAGGCTGGTCGCGCCGTAGGTTTGAACACCGTCTGGATTCCACGCGATGCCATGCCCGTTCAACACGTTATCGGCGTAGCGCAGGAACATGTACGCATCGTCGAAGGTGGTGGTTAGATTTGCGGCAACAAAGACGAGATAAAAAACGACCAGCACGAACAACAAAATTACCCCGATCATGGATCGGACGCGCGGTTCGCGCAAAGTTCCCCATACTTTCGAGTTGAACATAATGTCAGGATTTCCCGCGGCGGCTGTTGAAGAATGCCTCGACCCGTTTGCGATGTTCTCCAAAGCGGCTGGCTTCTTCTTGTAAGATGCCTTCATAATCGAGAGCTTCCGCCAGATTGGGAAGGTATGCCTTGTTGAACGCCTTCTTCCCCAATGCAAACGCCTCACGCGGACCCTTTGCCAGGTCTCTGACCATTTGGCCCACCACACGCTGATAGTTGAATCCGCCCAGCCGGTTGACCAATCCCCACTCGTATGCCAACTGCGCCGGGATGGGTTTGTTGGTGTAGAAATATTCCTGCGCACGTCCCAGCCCGATGTACTTCGAGAGGAACAGCGAAACTCCGGAATCAGGCGCGAGCGCAATGCCGCTGAAACCGACCACAAAATACGCGTTGGTCTTGGCAATGCGCAAGTCACAAGCCAGAGCGATCCCGAACGCGGCTCCCGCACACGCTCCATTGACCGCGGCGATGACGGGTTTGCCCATGTGCCGAATTTGCAGGATCAGTGGATTGTAGGTCTTATCCAAATGTTCACGGTAGGAGATGCTCTCGCCCTGTTTCATTTCGGTCAGGTCCTGCCCGGCACTGAAGACATTGCCCGCGCCGGTGATGACCACACAGGCTACCTGCGGATCGCTCTCCGCATCGGCAAGGGCTTGCTGCAATGCCTGGGTCATTTCGAAGTTGAAGGCGTTGGCGCGTTCGGGGCGATTCAGCGTCAGAATAACAGAACCAGCTTGCGTCTTGGAAAGAAGCGTTGTCATACATCTCCTCAAAAAGAAAAGTGACAGTCATTTTCGAAATGACTGTCACTTATTTTACATCTATTATTCGTCAGGGAAATCGTCGATCTGGTCGTCGTCGCCAGGATCGGCTTCGTATTCGACCTTTTCACTGTCGAGATAGACCCACAAGAGCAGGACGTGCCCTTCGGCGGTCTCGAGGTTGCGGGCGGCGAGGATCGGGGCGGTCTGTTCGAGCCCCATTTCATTGCGATAATGCAGGTGGATCGTTTCGCGGTTATGCCAGGCGGTGTAGCAGCGTTGTACGAGTGCGGGACCGTTAAAGGTGCGCAGGCGCGTGAGCGCAGGAATGGAGAGATTCGGGCTTTCGTTCAAACCCATTGCCCATCCGTCGTTGACTTGCTCGAAAACGGGGGGCGGACCTTCGATAATGGTGATTTTATCTTCCATAGGTTTACCTTTTGGTGGAGCGAATATACCACAACTGGATTGACGAAACATTTCAGAATATTATTAGAATTTCGAACAGGACAAACGGGTCATATCCCCGCTCGGCGGGTTTTTAGGGGTGCGCCAACCGCGTTGTTATAATCTGGGTTTAGTTCCAATTGGAGGTTATCTCATGAAAAAGGTTCTTATTTTTGGGGTGCTGGTCTTGAGCACCCTTGCCTGCGCCAACCTGACCGGGGGGACTCCCACCCAGGCGGCGCCATCTCCCGTTCCCACATCCATCCTGCCGGATGTCCAGCCTTCGGCGACCGTCCCCGCCATCGACCGAAGAGAGGATGTTGATCTGTACTGCCCGTCCGATGTGCCCGAGGCGGTGGATGCCTACAACCAGGCGTTGAATTTCGAAAACGCTGGCGACGCGGATTCTGCTGTCCAATCATATCGCCAGGCAATCGAGCTCGACCCCGAATATTGCGATGCAATGGATAACCTCGCCCTTCTGTTGAAGCAGATGGGAAATTACGAAGAGGCTGTGACCTTGTACCAGCAGTCCATCGCCATCTACCCTGACGGCTACGTGGCGCATCTGGGATTAGCCAATGCCTATTCGCAAATGGAGCAGTACGACCTGGCGATCAACGAATTCGAAACGATGCTAATGCTCTTCCCGGATGACCCGGAGGGCTATTATGGTCTGGGGATCGTTTATTTCAACATCAGCGATTACCAGCAATCCCTCGCGCAATTCATGCGCGCCGAAGAGATCTACAAGGCGCAGGGATCCTCTTACACACCCGATGCGCAGGTGTATATCGGCTACAACTACACCATGCTGGCGGACTACGAAAAAGGACGCGACTACCTCGAACTGGCATATCCGTATTTTCAGGAAACCGGGTACACGAACTATATGCTCGGGTATTGTTATTTCTACGGGGAGACCATCCGCAATGAACCGCTCGCAAAACAATACCTCACCCGCGCCCGCGATCTGGGCATCGACCTTGAACCCGAATTGGATACGTTCGTAGATCAGCCATGAGCAAATTAACTCCCAAGATCATCCTCGAAGGCACACGCCTGACCTTCAAGACCGACATCGCGTTCGAACTCAATGAGCATCCGCGCATCGTGGGTCCGCGCAAGTACCGCTATCATTCGCCGCTCGTTTCCGGGGAATGGTGCGCGTTCACCAACTTCCCCTGGGGGCGCGGACTGATCAACTTCGAGCCGCAGGAAGAGGCGCTGGCGATGGAAACGTATAAGACGTGGGTCAGGCTCTTCGAACTCCAGCGCTACTACTCGTGGATCATAGACCGCTTCCATCTTTCCACGCGCATGTACCAGTTGATGAAATACAACAAGGATTACGACTTCCGCTGGCTGGAAGAGCGGCTGATCCCGCTGAACTTCCGGCTGGTGATGATGACCCGTTCACCCGAGTCGTTCGCAACGGCGCGCGCGGAACGGCTGAAGGTCTCCGGGAATCCGTCTCAGTACGACGACTTGAACCTATTCGTGGAAGAGCAGAAGCTGATCCGCAGGCTCTTTGATGAGTCCATGCTGCCGAAGATCGAGATCGACATCTCGGATAACAACATCCATGGTGCCGTGGAACGCATCGCGGACTGGATGGAGTCTACGGGCGGGTTGTACATGGAATCTTGACCGCAGGATTTGACCGACCATAAAGACACCAAGGCGCAAAGAATTCTTAGTGGCGTTGTGTCTTGGTGGTTAACCAATAAAGGTAGTCCTTGCACCCCTACGATTCTGCAACGCAATTTTCTTGCACGCGTTCTTTTCAATAGGTATACTTACACTCATGTATCCTGACAAAATTGGGCGTTACGAGATCAAGTCTGAATTGGGGCGTGGCGGCTTCGCCACCGTCTATCGCGCCTACGACCCGCGCTTCGAACGCGAAGTCGCCATCAAATTCCTGCCTCCCGAACTGATCCACTCCGACCCGCAGTTCCGGCTGCGCTTCGAACGGGAGGCGAAGATCATCGCCCAGTTGGAGCATCCCTCCATCGTGCCTGTGTACGATGTCGGCGAGGAGAACAACCAGCCGTATTTCGTGATGCGCTATATGAACGGCGGATCGCTCTCCGAACGCATCAAGGAACACACCTACAGCATCGAAGAAGCCGTGAAGGTACTCGAATCCATCGCGCTGGGGATGGATGAAGCGCATTCGAAAGGCATCGTCCACCGCGACCTCAAACCGGCGAACATCCTTTTTACGAACAACAACACCCCGCTTATTTCCGATTTTGGAATTGCAAAATTCAGCCAGGGCGAAGCCAGCAACGTGACCGGCAGTGCCATCATCGGCACGCCCGCTTACATGGCGCCCGAACAGGCATCCGGCGAAGGCATTGACGGACGCGCGGATATTTATGCGCTGGGCGTCATCCTTTACGAAATGCTGATCGGCAAACAGCCCTACAAGGCGGATACTCCGCTGGGACTGGCGCTCAAACACATCACCGAGCCGGTGCCGCGCATCCTGGAAGCCAACCCCAATCTGCCCGATTGGATGGAAAAGGTCATCTCGACCGCCATGGCAAAGGACCCGGAAGACCGCTTCTCGACCGCGGTTGAGATGGTCGAGACCATCAAGGCTTTTCTACGCGGAGAGAAGCCCACGGAACGGAAATCCAACGCCACCATCAAGGCGTCACCGTTCAATCGAACAGCCGTAGCGAGGCGGCAAAAGAAAAACAGCAATCCCATCCCCGCAATTTTGATCGGATTATTCCTCATCGTTCTTATCGGTGGAGGCGGATACTTCTTCCTTGGAGGAAATCCACTGCCGTTCGTGGCAGTCGTCCCAACCAATACCGCCACATCCGAACCCCCGACGGCGACAGCCTTTGCGGTGGTCAACGCCACAGAGTTGCAGGTCATCACGGAAACATTAGCACCACCCACAAACACAGCAGAACCTGCGGCGCCATCCCTGCCCGTTCTCGGCGGCGCGGATAAGATCGCCTTCCTGCGCAACAACGACATCTACATCGTCAACATGGACGGCTCCGACCTGAAACAGGTCACGACCGACGGCGTGGCGAAGTTCAACCTGCAATGGCTGCCGGACGGCAATACCATTCTGTATCTGACCGGCAAGACCGCCAAGACCGTGGATATCGAAAGCCTGCGCGAAGATATCGTCGCCAACTTCATCTCCGCCGAATATTTCGAATCGTTCAGCGTCTCACCCGATGGCACACAAGTCGCGCTCGCATTGAACCGCGAACTGTACGTCGTCCCGTTCGATATCGAAAAACTGAAAACGGTCAACAAAAAGAGCGCCCTGCTCGACATGAAAGGCTGTCTCTTCTACGACGAGCTCGCCGTCAAAGACGCGCTCTGGTCGGACGACGGCACACGGCTCGCCATCAAATATCTCGCCAACTCGAACGGTAGTTTTGCCGACACCATCCGCATCATGGATATCACCCAATGCGACAAGGCCGAACCCGCGCGCATCGACGATTTCCCCGGTGCGTGGTTCAAGTTCAACAACGAGATCGTCAACTTCGATTACGATGGCGACATGGTCTTCTTCATCAACAGCGGCGTGCGCAACGGCGGCTTCGGTGACCTGGTCTTCTACAACGCGTTCACGCACAAATCACAAAAAGCCGCGCCTTACGAAGGCAACTGCTGTTATCGCGACGCCGCCTTCAGCCCCGACGGCTCGTATGTGATCCTCGCATTTCAGGATATTCGTCTCGGCACGGAAAGTCCCATCAACCTGTATTACATCCCCTCGGACTCAATTTCGACCCAGCGCGCACTCGAACCCCTGCCGCTGCCCGAAGGCTTCTTCACCAAACGCAATGACGCACCCATGCCTGTATTGCGCCTTGCAAAATAACTACAACGACTTCACGATCTGCTTCACCAACGCAGGTCCGCGATAGATCAAACCGGTATACACCTGCACCAGCGCCGCCCCGGCATCGAGGCGGCGTTTTGCATCGTCTGGATGCATGACTCCGCCCGCGCTCACCACGGGGATGCGCCCATTCACAAGCTTTACGGTCTGACGAAGAACCGCTTCACTTCGGACCCGCAGCGGGGCGCCACTTAATCCGCCTGATTCTCCCCGTGACTCTGATTGCAATCCCTCACGCGCAAGAGTCGTGTTGGTGACAATGACTCCGTCCATCTTCGAGTTGACGATCACCTCGATGGCATCGCCCAACTCCACGTCGGAAAGATCCGGCGCGAGCTTCACAAGGATCGGCAGCCGCTTCTGCAAATCTGCTTCTTCCAGTTTGCGCTGTTCATGAATTTGATACAGCAATCCTTCCAATGCCTGTTTGCCCTGCAATTGGCGCAATCCCACCGTGTTGGGCGAGCTGATATTGATGGTCAGGTAATCGGCATACGGCGAGAAGTTCTGCACCAGCGCGAGATAATCCAGAACGGCTTCTTCATTGGGCGTCGACTTGTTCCTGCCGAGGTTGACTCCCACGATCATGCCCTTGCGCCTTGGTTTCGTGAAACGCTTCAAAAGATCTCCCACAATGGACGAACCCGACTCCCACAGCCGATAGGAACGCAATTGCTTTTCGACATACGCCGCGCCCTCGCCGGGGAAGCCCATGCGATTGATGACGGCTTCATCGTCCACCAGCCGGAAGATACGTGGCTTGGGGTTGCCTTCCTGCGCCAGCGGTGTGACCGTGCCCACTTCCACGTGACTGAAGCCGAGCGTAGTCAGACCGCGCACCGCGACGCCGTCCTTGTCATACCCCGCCGCCAACCCAACCGGATTCTTGAACGTCAAACCAAAGACTTCCACCGGCCTGGGCTTGGCATAAAACATCAGCGACAACAGCCAACGGGCGGGCGGGACGTAGCCCGCAATTCGTAACGCATTAAGCGTGAGGGCGTGCGCTTGTTCGGGTTCGAGGCGGAAAAGAAGCGGGCGGAGGAGTTTAAACATTCACAGTCTTTCTGAAACCAATGGTGATGCGTTCGCAAACAAAGCCGAACTTTTTGTAGAGTTTCTGCGCGGAGTCGTTATCGGTATTAACTGTCAGGTTGACCCGCGCCGTCGTGGGTGAAGCAAACATCCAGTCCAGACCAGAGGTGAGCAGGCTGGCACCAATATCACGTCCGCGGGCGGATGCATCCGTGCCGATAAAATCCACATACCCGGATTCTGATTCGATCTTGCAGAAGTGATACCCGAGCAAGCGTTCATCCTCTATGGCAAGCAGCAAGCGGTGATGTTCATCCAATTTTTCGACGATCTGCCGCGCCGTGTAATAGGTGTTGGGAAAGAGTTCGTTGTGCAGGTTCTCGAATTTCTCGAAGTACGGTTCTTGAAAATCAATAATGTCTGTAGAAATGGTGTGCTTGATATAAGCCTTTCGTTCCAGAGAAAAAATCGCCGTCTCTGAACGCGGCGGGAAGTGATGCCGCTCAGCGAACGCGCGCACGTTGACATTGTTCACATCGCAGAACAATTCCTGTTCGCGTATTCCTTCGGGAATGATGGGCAGGACAGTTCTGAATAATTCATCGGCGATCTTCTGCCATTCCGCGTGTTCGACGATAGGACCGAGTAGCCAGGCGCGGCTGATCTCGGGGTCTGCATCCACGCCGAAGACAGCAATAAGCGTTTCATTCTCGTATGCAAGGTAAAACCCTTCAGAGATCGGGATGACCGCTTCATCAAGCGCAGAGCGCACATCCGCTTCGTCCACGCCGAAAAATGCGATGTGATGAGATGCCTCGTCGTTCATATGCACAATGAACGCAACGAGTTCCTCGATATGCCCGTCTCCGCATGGGATGATCTTCATACGCCGCGTTTGCCTTGTTTCAACATCTCGATGGCTCTGAGGATGCGCCGGGCGCGTGTTTCTTCTTTCTTGGCTTCCTCGATCCAAAGCACGTATTCCCGCCGATGCGTGTGGGCAAGTTGATCGAAGAAAGCCTGGGCGTCCTTATCCTTTTTCAATTCCTTCAACAGGTCTTTCGGCACTTCAAGCACCCGCGGCTCGGTATCCAATTCCACGGTGATCTTGACTTCATCACCAAACGATTTGCCAATTTGTTCACGGATGCTTTTCAGGATGACAAGCAGGTGACATTCCGTACCCATGCGGGTCAATATTCCACGATAAAGCACGCCATCGATCATTGCTTTGATCTTGGGCTTCTTCGCGCCGAAGGCTTTCTCCAC
>CAYJPO010000003.1:0-42519 GCA_964372045.1 uncultured Anaerolinea sp. | reverse complement strand
CGCCATCGATCATTGCTTTGATCTTGGGCTTCTTCGCGCCGAAGGCTTTCTCCACATCGAAGGGAACTTCCACATACGCACCGCCGCCGCCCGCATCCAGGATGACGGCTTTGAAAGTGTGTTTTTTGCTCATAGCTTATTCTCCGTTCTTCCAATGCCTGCGAACGGCTCCGTCTTCCGGATATTCCGTGACCGTCACACTCTCGATATCCAATTCGAAAAGGATATACCGCTCGGCGGGTTGATACGGCGAGACTCGGACAGCCACCGCCCGCATATCGGCGTCATCTAAAAACCTCGCCCTGCCGGTCAGGATCACTTCTCCGCTTTCGCCGCTGGTATCGGAGACGGAACAATGCAGCGCATAGCGCGGATCGCGGCGCAGGTCATGTCCCTTTGGTGAAGTCGGTTCCATGAATACGAACAGATGTCCCTCGCCGATGATCGGCGTGAACGGATGCACACGCGGCGAGCCGTCCTTGCGAATGGTGGCGAGATAGGTAACTTTATTATGCAGGCGCATTTGCGCAAAGTCAGCCAGTTCGGGGGATTGGGATGAAAAGGTCTTCCAGGTCATTATTTACTCTGCTTCAAAAACTCGCGCGTCGCTTCGAGCAGGGACTTCTCCACCTTGCCCGTGGACTCCCAATGGTCAAGCAGTTGGGTGATGGTCAGCGCGGAATCCAGCCTATTCCCCATCGTTTTTTCACTTTCTTCATTCCCCTTTTGATAATAAATCAGCATCAATTAAATCCTGTGGTCGCCCAGCCGCTCGCTTTGATACGATCAAATCCTGTTTTGACATGAATATAACTTTTAGGTCGTCGAAATCTACTTCCACCCTTCTTTTCCAACATTCCTCAAACTTAATTCCAGGAATTCCCATTAAAACATCCACACGCACAGGAGGCACACCCATTTGGAAGAAATAACCATCTTCCGAAAAATCCTTTGGGGTCAATCCTGCAAGAGGCGCGCCAAACTCGACCAAAGCTTTATACACTGCTTCGGCATTTTCCTGATCAACACCGATCAATACATCAAGATCCTTGGTAAAACGCGGTTCGGCGTATTGCACAACCGCATAACCGCCAATGACCAAATATCTAACTTTGTATTTTTTGAAAATGTGTAACAGATCGCTGAAGTCTGAGTTGACGAACATCGCGTCCCTTCACTTTCATATAATGCACAACCAATTCCCATGAAGCGTCAAACCTTGCTTTCGCGGGTTGTGCCTGCCAGAATTTTATGTCGAAGGATCTGTCGAGGTCTTCCAACCTGCCTCGCTGTACAACAAAGTTTTTTCTCATGCTCACCTTTATAACATAATTTCATTTGGCTTGTTTCAAAAATTCCCGTGTCGCATCGAGCAGGGACTTTTCCACCTTGCCCGTGGACTCCCAGTGAACGAGCAGTTGCGTGATGGTCAGCACAGCATGGAGATGATAGCCCGCCTGCTCCAGAGATTCCTTCGCGCCAGATTGACGGTCCACCAGCACGACCACATCTTTGACGACCAGACCGGCACCGGTCAGTTTTTCGATGGCTTCGAATTTGCTCCCGCCGGTGGTGGCGAGGTCGTCGATGACCACGACCGTTTCCCCGGCGTGATATTCGCCTTCGATCTCGGCTTTTGTTCCGTAGGTCTTCACTTCCTTGCGCGGATAGATCATGGGGTAATTACCCGCCAGAGATATTGCCGTTGCAATCGGGATGGCAGCGTAGGGCAGACCGGCGATGCGTCTAAAATTTAGTTTCTCCAAGAGCGGAAGATAGGCATCTCCAACCGTTTTGAGTAACGAGGGATGAGAAACGAGTTGACGCAAGTCGAGGTAAATGGGAGATTTGAGACCAGACTTGAGCGTGAATTCCCCGAACTTGATACAACCGGCAGCGAGCAGACCATCGGCGAGAGCGGAAAGAGGCGCGTTGAGCTGGGACATGAACTATTCCTTTTTATGTTTTGAATATCGGTCGAGAACCGCATCTGCTATTTCTTCGAGCGTGTTGACCTGTGCGACGCCGAAGCGGTCACAGAGAATATCCACATAGCCTTTATGCTTGTATCCCAGCGGACAGCGCACGATCATCCGTCCGCTGCGGGCGAACAGACCGAATTCCAGCAATGAGATCGGTGCTTCGGAATTGCGGTTGAAATACATCACAATGACGCTGGCTTTTTCGAGACCATCCTGTTCCCACGTTACCTGTTCGCGGAACTTGGGATCGCCTTCGGTTAATTTCAGCGAGCCATAATCATCGCTGCGCGGGTCGAGGAAGATGATCTCCTTATCTTCCAGCTTTTTCATCAATGCGGCGCGCCAATCGTCACCGGCAACACTGCCGGAGAGGAAGACCGAAAAACCATCTTCGAACTTGTCACGGGCTTTGATCATTTTAGACATGTTATTCTCACCATTAAAATTTCGTCTTTATGATTTGTTTCTTTATGGCACTTTCATCAACTCTGTTTCAACTCACGCTTGATATGCAAAATATGATCGCGGATCTCCGCCGCGGCTTTGCCGGGATTCTCGGCGCGCGAGATGGCACGTGAAATCGGCAACAGCACGCCTTTACCGTCCGCGCGCAGACCGGCTTTCAGCGTGGTCTCCAGTTCGCCGCCTTGTGTGCCGACCCCCGGTGCAAGGAACCACAGGTCCGGCACGGCGGCGCGGATCATTTCCATGATCTGTGGATGGGTCGCGCCAACCACCACGCCCACGTTATTTTTCTCATTCCATTGCTGGGCGAGTTTCGCCACGTAAATATACAAAGGCATGGGCATGTCCGAACCCATCGGCATGACCAACAGGTTTTGCAGGTCCATCGAACCGGCGTTGGACGTTTTGCACAGCAGAAAAACACCGCGTTCCTTGTAGCCGAGGAACGGTTCGACGGAGTCTTTGCCGAGATACGGATTTAAGGTGATGCAATCCACGTCGAGCATCTCAAACGCGGACTTGGCATACGCCTCGGCTGTGGATGAAATATCGCCGCGCTTCGCATCCAGGATGATAGGGATGCGCGAGCCCATGCGGTCTGATTCTTCCCGGATGGCTTCGATGACCTGCTTGAGCGCCGTCCAGCCTTCGGCGCCGAAGACTTCGAAGAACGCAGCGTTGGGTTTGAAGGCTGCGGCGTAGCGAGCGGTCTGCTTGACAAGATTCAGGCTGAAGGTCAGGGCTGATGCGGCGGTGGGGCTTGGGAGATCGGAGACGTGCGGGTCGAGTCCCACACACAGGAGGGAGGAGCAGTCATCCACACGTTTTTCCAAAAATGAGAAGAAGGTTTCCATGTCATATCCTTGATGAAAATAAAAGACCCTGAAGGTGTTGTGCCTTAGGGTCTATTTTACTCAACAAACGATCTCCATTTACCGGCATTCGGGAGGATAAATATCTTATCCAGCCAGCCGGACGAATCCCAGAAGAAGGGGTTCCAGATGTCCGCCCCATAACTGCGGCATTCGGCGAAGAAGAAATCGGCGGGGATGGTATCGGGCAGGTCGCAGACGGGGGATTGGGCATTACCCACACTGGATGGAGCCTTGCCCTCGCGCGTATTGGACAACTTGGGCGAGGGCACGCAGTCTTCGAACCAGCCGTTGTAGACATTGCCATCGGGCAGGCGGCAAATGGACTGGTCTTCGGCGCGCGCAAGGGTGTAGGTGTAGGCGTCGTAGATCTTGCCGTTCGGGCTGATGAGCCGCACCGTGTCGCCGCCGTCGCTGAGCAGGATGTTCGTCTCCAAGGCATAGAAGACGATGCGTTCCTCCGGTCTCAGGATGACGCTCGGAAGCGTGTACGGGTCCGAGCCGAGGTTGGCTTCATCGTCCAGCCGCCAGCCGTTGAGGTTGATATCGACGGCTGTGAGATTCTTGATCTCGATGAATTCATCATAGACATCGGTGCGACCGTCGCCGTTCCAGTCATAGCCGGGGCGCGGAAGGATCTCGTTGATGATGGGACGCGGGTCGATGGGAATGGCAGTACCGATAAAGACCGGGGTGGGTGTGAGCGTGCGGGCAACGGTGGGCGTTGGGGTTGGAGCCGCTGCATTGGCGTTCTTGGGCGTGCCGAGGATATCGCCGCCATTGGCGTTCTTTCCGTTTCTCTTAATGCCTGTATTCGTCAGCCAGGCGCTGTCGCTCTCTGTGGATGTTCCGTTCCGTTCCATCGTCCCATAAGTGGAACTGCTGCCCTTGGGCCACGACCCGCCGTTGCCGTTGGCGGTATCGATGACCTTGTTGGAGCTGTCATACAAGGTGAGATCTTCGCCGCTGTTGGAGAGTTCCCCCGTATAGACCTGGTCCGCGAGAATATCGGAGACCGTGTTGTCATTGTCGCGCTCAAGCAGGAAATAACCGCCCGCCGGGATGGAGCCGTTGAGGGGGATACTCGGCGCGCCATCGGCGGCTTTCAACCTCCACCCGGAGATGTTGATGGCGGCGCTGCCGGGGTTGTATAACTCGATCCATTCATCTTCTGTAAGGCTGGAGGTCGTGCCCGCCCAGGCAACTTCGTTGATGATGACGGAACGGCTCCCTGTTGATACATACGTAACAGAATTATCTGTGTATGTACTGGCGGTATTGTTGTTGCCAGAAAGGTCGGTAACACTATTGGCAGCCATAGTAGGAATGAATGTTCCGTAACCGGAAGATGTAACAGAGAGGGTAAAGTTGCGGTTATCACCCGAGTTGCTAATGCTCCAAACCACACTGGTGGCAGTACCATTTTGAGTAATGTCTGAGGTAGTGAATGTTGCTGCATTGATCGGTTCAGAAAATTGGACAGCGAAATTGATAGGTAATGCACTGGTGGGGTCTAACTGACCAGCGGCTTGGTTGATTGTGACGGTGGGAGGGGTTATATCGGTAAAAGTGACACAGTTATTAGGTTCGGGCGCACCACATGCGCCAGCAGCATAAGCATTGTTGTCATTCCCCGCCAAATCACGTACACGATTCGCGTCAATGACGGGAATCAAAATTCCTGCTCCTGAAACAGTAGCAGTCAAAACAAAATTACGATTATCTCCAGAATTGACGATAATCCACGTAACACCGGTTGCCGTGCCCGTCTGCCGAATGTCTGCGGTTGTAAATGTGCTTGCATCAATGGCTTCGCTGAAAGAAATATCAAAACTTATAGGGAGCAGATCCGTTGGGTCTGGCTGAGCAGTAGTTTGGCTGATGAAAGTTACACCAGGTCTCAAATTATCTACAACATAGTATTCATCAGTGGCAGGTTGCGTATCAGGAAGCGGCACATTCCCCACATTTGTGATGCCATGCCCTGCATTCAAATTCAAATCAACCATAACATTTTGGAGTCCTGCAAGATCGCCGCCTGAAATGGTAAGATCGTAAATTCTTCCATTTTCGACTCTTGTAGTGTATACCGTTGGTCCCCCACTAACACCAATAACACTAAAATTTCCTGCATCAACATTCAAGACCGCTTCACTAAAAGTAATACGGAAGGTAATCGTGTCGGCATTCGTAAACTGCGATGCTGGGGACTGGCGGGTGAATGAAATCAGTGCGGGTGTTACAGATCCATTATCAATCCTAATTGATCTTGTTATGCTTAGCGAACCTGTATCCCCAGGTTTGGGAAGAATCAACGTTGCATTACCGCTTGCACCGGTGATCGTGCCTCCGTTTAGGGACAGTGCGTTATACCCTGCATAATCAAGGTCATTCGTATTATCGCCGGGTTGGATTGTGTAGTTAAAGGTCAATGTGTTAGTCCCGCTTCCACCAGCATAAACAGCCTGATGGTCCGTTGCGCCTGCTTCTATCAATAGTGTCGGAGAGCCGGTAACAATGACAATATTGCTGAATATCAGATTTATATCGATTACAAGTCCGCTTGTGTCGAGATAAACATCATCAGCAATTGAGGAAGTTGTATTGACAACTGCCAAGCAAGGAACCGCCGCACTGGACGAATTCTGTGGGTTGCTGGTGGATGAGTTGAAAATAAAATCGGTTGCATTATTTTCTGTATCTGTGCAACTACCAGCACTTCCACCTGTTTTCCGCTCATAACTTTGGTTTGTAGTACCACTGAGAGGCGAAAGGGTCGTGCCTTCCTTAAATTCAGTAGTTGCACACAACCCAACTTGGTCAATAATTTTATTATTGGGTATATCAATCAGTGCGATTCCACCATCATCCGCTATCCCCGTTGTGGAATAAGACTGGTCAAGAGGTGTGGAGCCTGTATATTCGGGAGCTTTGCCAATTAAGTAATATTGTCCAGGTACCAGAGTAATATTGATGGTAACGAGTGGAGCTCCACTAGCAGCTGCCCCACACCCAGTAGACCTTCTTAAGACCCAATTGGTTAATGTAACAGATTCCCCACTCGCATTATAAATTTCTACAAACTCATCATCTGCCCCACCGGGTCCCCTTGTGCGAAACTCGCTGATAAAGATACTTAATTCATCCACCGCCTCCAGCGGCTTCGCCTCCGCCACATCTGCGTACGGCGCGAAAAGACCTGCACCCAGGGCGATCAGCAGGGTAACGACGAGTGTGTAGCGCGGGAATTGTTTCCAGGTTTGCATTGGAAAAAGGCGTGGCTCAACAGCGTGAGAAAAACCAACTACCGATAAAAGAAACGCTGGTTGTCCACGTCATATGAAGATTATACCCATCAAGGGCAAATATACGCCACCCTATCTTCGATTGTCCGATAAATCAAGGCGGCAGACGCTCAAGTCGCCTGCCGCCCCTTCCTACGGATTCGGATCTGGAGTAGGAGTTGTAATCGGATTTCGGGGTTCGACCACCAGTTTGATGGCGGTCCGAACCTTATCCTCGATCTCCACATCCACGAACTCAGGGACACAGACTACATCGATCCCATCGTTCTTGAGATAACTTGAGGCAAGCACCAGCGCCTTCACTGCCTGATTGACAGCGCCTGCACCAATGGCTTGCACTTCTGCCCGTTTGTGTTCGCGCATCACCCCCGCGATCGCCCCGGCGACTGCAGAGGTACGGGAGTTGGCTGAAACTTTGATCATATCCATGGCAACCTCCCAAGGTTGGCAAAGTGGGGACACTCTCTCAATGTGGATTGTACAGGATTTATATCTTTGATTCAAGCAGTATATTAGTATGATAATGGATTCGTAATAGTAATAGGGGCTGTGGATAGTGGGGATAAATGGAATATATACCCATATGTGGGATGACTCGTCGCGCATCCCACCAGACCTGAGGTTTGAGTCTGCATCCGAGCATTCACTACCCTGTGGGCTTTATCGGGATAACTTTTCAACAGGACTCAGCCTCATCAGAGTCAACTTTGAGCGATTCTTCCATATCTCGGAGTTTTGAATTTAAGTCCCCCATATATGGGGGTATGCCCCCCTCAGCTTGTCAGACGACTTTTCCGAAAAACGTGCCTGTTGTCCACAGGGGCGGGGAGTTTTCCACAATTTCAGGGCACTTATCCACAGATTTTGGCGGCGCGAAAGTCTTGTTGTCTAAACAACAACCCCTAAATGTGGGGTCACTATTCGAGATTTCGGATAGTAATATGGAGATTAGCCGCGGATATCCCTGCCGTACCCGGCTTGAGCAAGGATTCTCCCGTTTTCAAAGGCAACCGTCCCGCGCAGCATCACTTTACGAACCCTGCCTCTCACCTTCCAACCTTCGAAGGGAGTCCAACCGCAGCGCGTGAATTGCTCCGAGGCTTTGATTTCATAAACGGCATCTTCATCCACTTCCACCCAGGTTTCTGCTTGTTCAGGTAAATGAAAGATTTTCCGAGGGTTGGTGTGCATTTTCTGAACAACATCATCCACGGTCAAGCGTCCATCATGGACAGCGGTCAGCAACAATGGAAGGATCGTTTCCAACCCAGGAAACCCTGGCGGCGGATTATCGGAGTCTTTTTCCTCCAGCGTGTGCGGAGCGTGGTCGGTGGCGAAGCAATCGATCACATCCAGATTTGTCCACAGGCTATCCACATCCGCTTGGGTTGCGAGTCGCGGTCGGACTTCGCCTCTACCGGGTAGAGCTGACAGGTTTTGAAAACCTGTCAGCTCTTTTGTCAGGAACAAATGATGCGGACAAACCTCGCAGGTCACTTTGATGCCGCGTTCCTTGGCGGCTTTGATGAGCAATATCTCTTCCCGGAGCGAAACATGCGCAATGTGAACAGGATGGTCGTACACCGCCGCGAACAGGATGGCGGCCGCCATGGTGCGGCTTTCGGAGTGCATCACCATCGGGTAGTCTTTGGGGAATTTCGCGAAGTGTGGCATCCACAGCGTCATATCGTCCAGGCGCAGCTCGCCAAAAGTGGAATCAAGGTACATCTTTAGCCCGGCAGCTTTCGGGGCGAGCGAAGCGGCAGTGTCGGCATTCCCGGGACCCGCTCCCACGAATTGAGCATAATCGCAGTGAGCTTTCTGTTTCGCAGCGTTCAGGGCAAGATCGAGGGTCGCGCCATCGAAGATCGGAGGCTTGGTGTTCGGCATGGCGAGGATGGTGGTCACGCCTCCGGCGAGGGCTGCCTGGGTGGCGGTATCCCAATCCTCTTTGTGGGTGGCGCCAGGTTCACGCACATGAACATGAGGGTCGATGAGTCCGGGAAGTCTGAGCATGAGGCGAGTATACACCGCCGGTATGATATGAGGGAAAAATTAGAAGAGAAAAACAAACCGCGCAAATTTGAGGTAATATACTGGTAGTACCGTTTTCGTGGTTCAGGAACAATATCTCTGGGGGTGGGGCAACGTAACCGCAAGCCTGACTGATTGTTAAACTACTTAATAACCCCGGAGGTCTTTAAAATGAGCATTGGACAGATCAAATGGCAATCCATCGTTGCCAAATATGCATACCCCGAAACCTGGCGCAGTCTGTGGCAGGTCGCTAATTCGGTGATCCCGTTCTTCGTGCTGTGGTACCTGGCGTATCGCAGTCTGGAGGTCGGCTACTGGCTGACCCTGTTGGTGACGATCCCCGCCGCCGGTTTCATGGTGCGGATGTTCATCATCTTCCATGATTGCTGCCACGGGTCGTTCTTCGAGACAAAACTGGCGAATGACCGCCTGGGTCTGCTGCTGGGCGTGGCGGTGTGGACTCCCTACTACAGTTGGAAACATTCGCACGCCATTCATCACGCCACCGCCGGGGACCTCGACCGCCGCGGCATCGGCGATGTATACACGATGACTGTAGAGGAATACCTCGCCTCGCCCTGGTATGTGAGGTTGGGCTACCGCATCATGCGCAACCCGCTCATCCTGTTCACGGTCGGCGCGACGATCGTGTTTGCGATCACGCATCGCTTTTTTGACAAAGGCTCCGGTGTCCGCGAAAAGAACAGCGTCATCTGGACCAACATCGCCCTGCTTGGCTTCGTCGGCTGGACCATTTATCACATCGGCTGGCAGGCGTACGTGCTGGTGGAGCTTCCCATTTTGTTGATGGCGTGCGGCGCGGGCGTGTGGCTGTTCTACGTGCAGCACAACTTCGACCCGACCTATTGGGAACGTCACAAGGACTGGAACTTCTTCAACGCCGGCATGGACGGCAGTTCCTTCTATAAACTGCCGAAGGTATTGCAGTGGTTCACGGGCAACATCGGGTTCCATCACATCCATCACCTCAGCCCGAAGATCCCCAACTACAAGCTGGAACAGTGTCACAAGGAAAACCCAATGTTCCAGATCGAGCCGCTCACCCTGCGTGACAGTCTGAAGTCGTTGTACTTCCGCTTGTGGGATGAGAAAGAGAAGATGCTCGTCGGCTGGAGAGCTTTGAAAAAGTATCGCATGCAATCGCAAAAGATGTAGGCTCGTGAATTCAAGGACCAGCCGGTCACGCGCATCGGCTGGTCCTTTTTTTCGGCGTTGCTCAGGTTCGGGGAATCAGGAGCAATCGTCAGGTGGAAAGAGGCGGGGGATTTTAAGAGTATAGTCACTTTGGGCTCAAATATCGCGGGTGTATAATCCAGCGGTATTTTCAAAAAACATAGTCAAAAGAGGTAGACAATGACATACGTCAACGTGAAGGTCCCCGCAGGCGGGGCGAAAATCACCATTCAAAATGGGAAGTTGAACGTTCCCGATAATCCGATCATCCCGTTCGTGGAAGGCGACGGCACCGGGCGCGATATCTGGCGCGCCTCGGTACGCGTGCTCGATGCGGCAGTGGAAAAGGCGTACGGGGGAAAACGCAAAATTCACTGGATGGAAGTGTACGCGGGCGAGAAGCCCTTCAAGATGTGGCAGACCTGGCTGCCCGATGAAACCACCGAGGCATTCAAGGAATTCCTGGTAGGCATCAAGGGACCGCTCACCACGCCCATCGGCGGCGGCATCCGCTCGTTGAATGTGGCGCTCCGCAAATTGCTCGACCTGTACGTCTGCCAGCGCCCGGTGCATTTCTTCAAGGGTGTGCCTTCGCCGGTGCGCCACCCCGAATACGTGGATATGGTCATCTTCCGCGAAAACACCGAGGATATTTACACCGGCATCGAATTCGCCTACGGCACGGAAGACAACAAAAAATTCATGGAACTCTTCAAGGAAGCCTTCCCCAAGGAATACGCCAAGATGCGCTTCCCCGATACGGCTGGCATTGGTATCAAGCCGGTTTCGATGGAAGGCACTGAGCGGCTCGTACGGGCGGCGATCCAGTGGTCGTTGGACAACAGGCGCAAGAGTGTGAACTTCGTCCACAAGGGCAATATTATGAAGTTCACGGAAGGCGCATTCAAAGATTGGGGCTACGATCTCGCCAAACGCGAGTTCCGCGACCGGATCGTGACCGAGCGCGAGACGTGGATCCTGGGCAACAAGGAATCCAAGCCGGATTTGAGCGTGGAAGAGAACGCCAAGAGCATCGACCCCGGCTTCGACATGATGTCTCCCGCCCAACAGAACGATATCAAGCAGGAAGTGGAAGAAGCGCTGAAACTGTGGGATACGCACGGCGATGGCAAGTGGAAGAAGATGCTCCTCATCAAGGACTCGATCGCCGACGTGAGCCTGCAATTCACCCTCATCCGCGCCCGCGATTACGATGTGATCGCCACGCTCAACCTGAACGGCGATTACCTCTCCGATGCGCTTGCCGCGCAGGTGGGCGGTATCGGCATCGCTCCGGGGGCAAATATCAACTATGAGACGGGTCACGCCATCTTCGAAGCCACGCACGGCACCGCGCCCAAGTACGCCGACCTGGACAAGGTCAACCCCGGCTCGGTCATCCTCTCCGGTGAGATGATGTTCCGCTATATGGGTTGGACGGAAGCCGCCGACCTGATCGTCAACGGGATGCAAGGCGCTGTCGCGGCGAAGACCGTCACCTACGACTTTGCCCGCCTGATGAGCGACGCCACCGAAGTGAAATGCTCCGAGTTCGGCAGCGCCATCATCGAGTGGATGGACAAAACCCCGCTCGACCCGTACGCTGTGAAGCCCGCGCCTGCGGTTAAAGCAGCGATAAAGCCTGCCGCAAAAAAGCCTGTTAAAAAGGCAGTTGCCAAAAAGGCTGCGCCCAAGAAAAAGGTAGCGGTCGAGAAAGCCGTGAAGAAGACGGCAGCGAAGAAGAAAGCCAGGAAATAGAATCAAAAAGGTCGAGACTGAAAAGTCCCGACCTTTTTTGTATTTTCTGTAGGTCAGGCTTGCAGCCTCTGACAGGATCCTATTTCAAGAATTGATTCCAGCGGGCTGCAAGCCCGCTTACGGGGAATTTATTTGACTGCCACCAATTCCACATCGAAGACGAGCGTGGCATTTGGGGGGATGACTCCGCCCGCGCCGCTCTCACCGTAGGCAAGGTCAGACGGGATGATGAGCTGGGCTTTGCCGCCGACTTTCATCATGGCAATGCCTTCGTCCCAGCCTTTGATGACCTGTCCGACGCCGAGTTTGAAGGTGAGCGGTTCGCCGCGTGAGACGGAACTGTCGAAGATCTTGCCGTCCTGAAATTTGCCGGTGTAATGCACGCTGACCGTTTTGCCTGCGGCGGCTTGTGCGCCAGTTCCCTCTTCGATCTCGATAAAGTCCAATCCGCTGTTCGTTTTCATTTGTTCTCCAGTTTGTTTGATTTTTGGGACACTAGCGCAAGTTGAATTGCGCCTACTATTCCCGTCAGGGAAAAAAGCATAAAAAACATCCAAGTACCAGGATCGTCAAAAGCGATCTGGCGGTCTGGCGGCGAACCGATGTTCGTCATGAGCGTTCCGATAATGGGCAGTATACCGCCTGCGAGCAGATTTAATCCAAAAATCAGGTATTCTGATCTGGCACCCGGCCTGCGGCTGAGGATCCACGCGCCTGCCGCAGGCGTGATAAATGCTGAAGCGTAGATGCGTCCGTGGAAGGCATCCACGTGCCAGGGCCAGAAACTGGTGAACGCTTCGGGCGCGAACAGAAGTCCCACTCCATACAGCACGCCGGAGAACGCAAATATCGTCAGCACGATGCGCCAAATGGACGGCATCTCGACGGGATTGGGGACAGGCATTCCGCGCGACCTGAGCAGGAAAATGATCGAATTGATCGGCAGGAAAAAGTAGAGCGGCCAGAAGATCAGGAATGTTGAAAGGCGCTCCCAGGCGAAGGAGTCCCAGTGGATGAGCATGACGACCATGATCAAGGATGTGAAAACAAAGATCATCCAAAGGACAAGGCGTCCTGGGGTCCAGCGGGAAGTGAACCAAAATATGAGCAAGGGCAAATAGGCGGCAAAGTAAATGGCTCCGACGAAACGGGCATTGAAGGGCGGGATCGCCCACGCCCACATTTTTTCCGCCAGAACCGGGAAGAAGAACAGCAATGACGCCGCCATGAACACTACACAGCATTCGATCGCCGTCACGAACCGCAGATAGGCAGGGATGCGCGGATTCTCGGGAGAGGTATCAAGCATGATGTCCTGCCTTCACATCGAGGGTCGAATCATTTTGGCGGACAAAGAAACCGAGATACAACCCGATGACCGCTTCAAGACCGTGCAGCCAGATATCGTGTCCATATAAAGGCAGCAGACCGAAGACGGTGTGGAGTCCCGGCAGCAAGCCAAGGATGGTAAGGACGCCCAGGGTCACCCCAAGAAAGCGGGAGAACCTGAGCGCCAAAAGATAATTCCGAAACGAGAAGATGCCGAAAAGCCCGACGCAAAAATGGAATATGCTGTGCAGGGCGTTGACCGGGAACAACCCGATCAATAAACCATAATTGGAATCCAACATCAGGGGCGGGGCATCAACTGGCAGCGGTCTGGTGAAGAAGGGCATGAAACCGGCGATGCCTGCCAGCGTAAAAGCAATTCCGACCACAAGAGCGAAATAACGAGTAAAGTTGTTCATGCTCGGCATGGTGTTCTCTCCATTAAATTAACGCAACATTATGAATAAAATCTGTAGGTTATAGTTTACCTTGAGTCTTATCAAAAAGACCACATCACGCGATGCGGTCTTTTTGATGGAAATTCAGCAGGTGATTTTAGTTTATTGCCTCGATGATCTGTTTCCAATCCTCAACAAGAATCTGTGGGATCTCGCTCTCCAGCGTTTCAGGCTCATCCCCTTCCACCAGGCGGATCACAGCTCCCAGGTATTGCTCCAGATCAGGCATCTTGTATTCGTCATGAGCCTGCTTTTTCAATGCTTTCAAGGCGCTCAACCAGTCGCCTTTTCTATCCCGGCTATGGGTGAGGACCGCAATCGTGTTGTTCATGATCTGATGGCGCGCTTCCAGGTTGATGGACTGTCCCGCTTCGTTCATGGTCAATTTGTGGTTGACGACTTTCAGGATGGTCTTCCAATCCTCCGCGTAGATATCCGGGATCCTGGCATCTGCTTGCTCCAGTTTGTTGCCATCCTGCAGGACGATGATCAAACTTTCCATGTAATTGACCTCATCCTTGCCCAACTTGTTCCTATTCTTTTCGAGCACCTCCTGTAGTGTCCCCATCCATTCAAGCCGCTGCTCCTGCAGACCCGTCATTGCGGCTATCGTGCTTTGAATTGTGGCTTTCCGAAACTCCTCATTGAACATACCAGCCTCCTTTTCCTGTACTTTGATTCTTGTATGTTTCCTATTGTCTTTCAAGTGAGTTAAGTCATTTGCAGAAATAAAAAAGAAAAGCGCCCTCAAAATGAGAGCGCTTTGGTCAACTAGGTATGTTTTGCTAAGGTGCTGCCGCTTCGGCGGCGGTCTGCGGCATGCCGTTCATGATCCAACGCTTGAGAGCGTCCACCACGTTGGGTTTGAGGACACTGGTCGGGGGCATGACGCCGATCAGTTCTTCATCGGGCTTTTCAGGATCCATGATGGCATTTTCCTGAATGACTTGAAGCATGTAGCTGTTCTCGTCACCCGCGATGATATTGTTGGCGGCATTATCACCCGTCGTCAGGATCTCTTCGTAGGAGGTCATCCAGAAATTGTTGTTGTCCTTGCCTTCGCGGTGACAGGAGATGCAGTAGCGTTTGACGATGGGCTGGATGTGGACATCATACGATGGCACTTCACCTTCGGCGAGCGGCGGGAACAACGGCTTGAGCTGCGGCGGCTCGAAGCGGTCATCCCACAAGTAGCGCATGAAGACGATGATGTAGTCGATCTCACTCTTCGAGAGTTCGCCGCCATAGGTCTTGCCGAACGGGGTCATGCCCGCGTTGGGGCGTCCATAGGCGATGACTTCATACATGGCTGAGTCGGTGATGGTGTAGAGCACGTCGCGGCTGTTGATGGGCGTGATCTCTTCGCCTTCGAGACCTTCCACGCCTTCGATGACCGCCACCGAACCGTCGTCACCGTGGCATTCGGTGCAGTGGACGGAGTACAGGTCCTGCCCGGCGACAATGCGGTCCGTGAGTGTGTAGGCGACTTCGACTTCTTCACCGGCGCGTTCAGGCGCAAGCGCAAGCACCGTCCCTGTGACTGCGATCATGGCAACAGCAGCCAGGCTTGTCGTCCAGATCATGAGGCGCGTGGACGATTTGAAGACGAAGAGCAGGATGTACGCGGCAAGCGGAATGATGATCCCCGCGGTGGTCTGCAAAATTCCCAGAAATTTCGAACCGTCTTCTGAAACGGTGGGGATCTCGGATACCAGGGTCAACAATACGATTCCCACCACCATGATGGTCATGAAGGAAATGGGCAGGACGCGCTTGCTGTAATGTCGCTGTGGATTCTTTTCGATGAACGGCATGAGCGTCAGTACGCCGATGGCAATGCCGGGGATGAGCACGGTGGCAAGCCATTCGATCTTGCCAATGACCGGGAGCTGACCGTACAGCGCGAGAAATTTGAAGAGGAACAGGAAATACCATTCGGGGCGCGGAATGTAGGACGTGTCACTTGGGTCGGCTTTGGGTTCGACCGGGACTCCGACGAAGGTTGCGAGCAGGATGAGCAGCACAAAGATGCCCAGCGACATGATGAGGTCGCGAAAGATCGTATCGGGCCAGAAGCGTTCGCCCTTATCGAGTTCGCGTTCGTAGCGTTCGTTGATCTGTTTTTTGGATTCGTCGTTCATGGCTTAGTCTTCCTTTTTGGGCCAGTGTGATTCACCATGTTTGATGATGAGGAACAGGTGGACGCCGATGAAAGCAACAAGGACGGCGGGGATGATCCAGATGTGTGCGGAGAAGAAACGCTGCAAGGTGAGCGCGCTCAGTTCCGGTCCGCCGCGCAGGGCTTTCAGGATGAACTCACCGAGGAAGGGCACCGTCCCGGCGATCTGCGTGCCGACTGTGGTCGCCCAAAAGGATTTCTGGTCCCACGGCAGGAGGTAGCCGGTGAAGCCCATGCCCAATGTAGTGAGGAACAAACCGATGCCGATCAGCCAGGTCAACTCGCGCGGATATTTGAACGAAGCGGTGTAGAACACGCGCAGCATGTGGATGAAGACCACGATCACCATCAAGGTCGCGCCCCAATGGTGAATGCCGCGGATCAGCCAACCAAAGGCGACGCCTTCCATGATGTATTGAATGGAGTCATAGGCGTGGTCGGGAGAGGGCGTGTAATAGACGGTAAGGAAAATGCCGGTCAATCCCTGTAGGACGAAAAGGAACAGACTGGCGGAGCCGAGTGTATTCCACCAGGAGGTTTTCGGCTCGGGACGGTCGAGCATGTTCTTGTAGAGGTCATTTAAACCGATGCGTTCATCGAGCCAGGTGTAAATATTTTTCCACATGAGTTAACCTTCCTTGAAGAAGATCTCGATCATGCCATCTTCTGTGATGCGATGTTCTTCATAGACATCGAGCGGGCGGGGCGGGGGGCCATCCAGCACTTCACCTTCCATGCTGAACTTGGCATCGTGACACGGGCAGATGTACGCCCCAGCTTCGTCCGACCAATTAACGGTGCAGGCAAGATGCGTACAGCGGCTGTTGAGAATGAGGAGTTCGTCCGGGCTATCCGATCTGCGGACGGCATATCCGCCAAACGAACTGGCTGTGCGTTCCCAGCCGTTGACCTGCACCCGCGTGAACGAGAACGGGTATGGAGTGCCGATCTGCATATCTTCAAATTTACCGATGGGAACCCACGCTTCCTTTCCTCCCTCTTGCAGCGCAGGGTCGATCAAATAGAACACCGAGGGAAGACCGACCACTGCGCCGATCAAACCTCCGACAATGCCCGTCGTTACTTTAATGAAATCGCGGCGGGATAATTCGTGCGAACCAGACATGTGCGCCTCCATGGAAGATATTGTTGCGCTTGTCAACTGACTTCTTGTATAAGTGGAAACTGCGCGGACTACAAGCGGTTGGAAGTGGATTATACGGGTCTCTGTTCCCTTTATTGTAGGACAGCAGGAACGAAAATGGTAGGATTTATGTCACCTTTCGGGTTGTCTATTTTTTCACTTAGATTTTTTGATATTCAAGAGTAAAATTGACGCTTGTAACAAAATTCACCACGGAGGCATACATGGGCTTGAAACGGAACGTCAGCCTTCCAGTGGGTCTGCGATATCGCGGACCGGCGGGATATCTGACCTTTATCCTGCACCGCATCGGCGGGTTGGGTATGGGGATTTTTATTACCCTGCATATCCTGGCTTCGTTTGTCGGCGGCAGGTTTGGCGGGGCGATCAACGGCGTTTACGAGAACTGGGCTTTCCAGATCTTTATGTTCTTCTGCGTGATGTTCCATGCCCTCAATGGATTGCGCATCACCATCCTGGACCTGTTCCCAAAACTGCTCGACTATCAAACGGAAGCGATCTGGCTCGAATGGGCAGTGTTCATTCCATTGTACGGCGTTTCTGTCTTCGTGATCCTGAAAACAGCATTGGGAGGATAACATGACGAAGAAAACAAGAACCCTCTCGATCAAAGGACGCGGATTGACAAACTTCGAAGCCATTATGTGGGGTTTTACGCGTCTTTCCGCGCTCGGAATGTATGCCTTGATCCTCTTTGGGCTGATCGGTGCCCTGGTGATGGGCGCGCGCAACAACATGAACCTGGCAGATGTGATGCGTTGGGCGTTCATGCCGAACGTGACCCACGTGCAGAGCACCAACCTGGAAAGCACCGATGACTGGGTCACTCCGTTGTGGAAATTGACCGCCAGCGCGCTATTACTGCTTGCCACGGCGCACGGGGTGCATGGTCTGGTCGTCATCGCGGACGATTACATCGCAGGCGAACGCGGGCGTAAGATCGTGCGTTTGATCAGCATGGTCATGATGGCCGCATGGAGCTTCATGGGCTTGTGGATCATCTGGACTTCGTAAATCAGACAATGGACGATGGACGGCAGACGATGGTCTACGGTCCACCGTCCATCATCGTTCAACGTCAAAGCTGGAAACATTCAGGAGTAATTCATGGCGAAGGTACATCAATTTGATGTGGTGGTGGTGGGAGCAGGCGGCGCGGGCTTGATGGCTGGTCTGTATGCCTCGCGCAACGCAAAGACCGCCGTCATCAGCAAGTTATATCCCACGCGCTCGCACACGGGCGCGGCGCAGGGCGGCATCTCGGCTGCGCTGGGCAATTATGAAGAAGACAAACCCGAATGGCACATGTACGACACCGTCAAAGGTTCGGATTACCTTGGCGACCAGGATGCCATCGAATTCATGACCAACGAAGCCATCGACGCGGTGCTCGAACTGGAGCACATGGGTCTGCCATTCGACCGCACGCCCGAAGGACGCATCTCGCAGCGTCCGTTCGGTGGTCACACCAATAATGAAACGGGCAAACCCGTCAGACGTGCCGCACACGCCGCAGACCGCACCGGTCATATGATCCTGCAAACGCTGTACCAGCAGTGTTTGAAGAACAAGGTCAATTTCTTCGATGAATACCAGGTGCTTGATTTCATCATGGTGAACGGAAAAGCTGCGGGTGTGGTGGCAGTGGAACTCGCCACGGGCGAACTGCATACCATCCATGCCAAGGCGGTCATCTTCGCCACCGGCGGACACGGACGCATCTTCGAAGTCACATCGAATGCCTACGCCTACACCGGCGACGGTGCGGCGATCCTGCTCCGCAGCGGCATTCCGCTGGAGGATATGGAGTTCTTCCAATTCCACCCGACCGGCATTTACAAACTGGGAATTCTCATCACGGAGGGTGTGCGCGGCGAAGGCGGCATTCTCATCAACGGCAACGGCGAACGCTTCATGCCGAAGTATGCGCCGACCGTGAAAGACCTCGCCTCCCGTGACGTGGTTTCGCGCGCCATCTACACCGAGATCAAGGAAGGGCGCGGGGTGAACGGCAAGAACTACGTGTATCTCGATGTCCGCCCGGATAGTGTGAACCGTTACGCCGCAATGGACGGACGCACAAATCTCGATGGCTCTCCGTACAACATCACCGGCGAACAGGTGCTGGCGAAACTTCCCGATATTATCGATTTCTGCCGCGTCTATCTCGGTGTGGACCCCATCACACAGATGATGCCCATCCAGCCGACGGCGCATTACACCATGGGCGGCATCCCGACCAACAAGTACGGTGAAGTGGTCGTGGACGATAAAGGCACAGTTTTCCCTGGTCTCTTTGCGGCGGGCGAATGCGCGTGCGTATCCGTTCACGGCGCGAACCGGTTGGGAACCAATTCACTGCTCGATCTGGTCGTCTTCGGTAAACACGCAGGACTCAAAGCCGCGGAATACGCGAAGCAGGCTGAATTTGAGAATCTGCCCGGGGACGTGGAAGCAGGCTCGAGGTCCGCGTTTGATGCGCTGCGACAGGGTTCGGGTAAAGAAAACGCGTTCGACATCGCCAATGAATTAAAGAAGGTCATGTTCGATGACGTCGGCATTTATCGCAATGAGAAGGATATGGCAGCCGCGCTCGAAAAGGTGCGCGAGTTGCAGAAGCGCTTCAAGGATGTGGGCGTGAACGATACGGGCAAGATATTCAATACCGAATTGTTGAACGCCTGGGAACTCGGCAACCTGCTTGAGATCGCGGAAGTGGTGGCGATGAGCGCGTTGAACCGCAAGGAATCGCGCGGCGGTCACTCCCGCGAGGACTATCCCGAACGCGATGATAAGAACTGGTTGAAGCACACCTTGATCGCGAAGAAGAACGGCAGGCTTGAGATCAGTTACAAGCCGGTCGTCATCACCAAACACCAGCCAAAGGCGAGAGTTTATTAGTAATGTCATTGCGAGGGCGTTCGTTGCCCGAAGCAATCTCTCCATATGCGGAGGTTGCTTCGTCGGGAAGAGCGCCCTCCTCGCAACGACATGAGGAGTCTTTATGGAAATCACCGTCAAAATTTTCCGTTACAACCCCGAGAAGGACAAGCGCGGCAACTATGTGACGTATAAAGTGGAAGCCGACGAGAACGACCGCGTGTTGGATGTGCTCGAGTACATCAAGGGCAAGGTGGACGGCGCTTTATCTTTCCGCCGTTCGTGCGCGCATGGTGTGTGCGGTTCGGATGCGATGCGCATCAACGGACGCAACATGCTGGCGTGCAAGACCCTCGTCCGCGATACCGGCGCGAACATTACCGTCGAGCCGATCCTCGGTCTGCCGATCCAGAAGGATTTGATCGTGGATATGGAGCCTTTCTTCGATAACTACAAGAAGGTGCTTCCGTACTTCATCAACGACAGTCCGCTGCCTGAGGATGGACGCGAACGCCTGCAAAGCCCCGAAGAACGCGCGCGCTTCGATGAGACGACAAAGTGTATTCTGTGCGCGTGCTGTACCACGTCCTGCCCGTCGTACTGGGCGAACGGCGAATATTATGGCCCGGCTGCCATTGTTAGCGCGCACCGCTTCATTTTCGACAGCCGTGACGAAGCCGCTGACCAGCGTATGCAGGTCCTCGCCGAAACGGACGGCATTGCCCGCTGTCATACCGCGTACAACTGCACTGAAGCCTGTCCGCGTGAGATCAAGGTGACCAAAGCCATCGGTGAAGTGAAGTTGGCGATGATGACGGGGAAGTTGGATTGAGATAGAGAATAGTTGATAGGAAATGGGCAGACCGCATCCTTTTGGACGCGGTCTGTTTTTTTGTTCAGGTTAGTTTTCAGGTATGTTGTTGCGGCTATTTATCCATAATGCAACGAGCAGGTTTGGAACCCAGCATAACCATGCAACGATCATATAGCCGGTTAGAAAATCCAGACCGCTGATGCCGAAGACGACCTGCCAGAGACGGAGGGTCACACCGGCAAAGGTCAGGGCGTAGTTGATGGTCATCCATTTGCGGTGACGTGAGATTTCCTTTTTACGGATGTTTAGATACGCCATCGATCCACTGACCAGCCACAGAATCGCCAGTGATGTGAAGCCTAAACGGTTAAAAAGCCCTCCGTATGCCAGTTGAGCCATATAGAGTCCGCCCAACCCGCCGAACAGGACGCTTATCAAATAGATTCGCCCAAGCCAACGATGCAGGTTGAGATATCGCCCGGTGCGGATTACACGCAGGAATTGAAACGGGCCAATGAGGGTGGCAAACATCGAGCCGACAATGTGGGTCAACAGGAAGGCAATATTGGCTGTGTAAACGTCGCGTTGTTCGGGGAAGTAGACTTCCGGGTTCAGGGTCAGGTAGCGGCTTGCCAGCATGAACAGGAGTACTGACAACGTCAGCATGAAGCCCCAGCCGGCCTTTCCAGAAACGGTCATTTTTCGCGGTCCTAAAGTGATCGAATTTTTCATGATTCTATTTTCCTCTTTGCCAGGTAATTTGGATATGGGTAAGACTGGCATGAGGTCAGATCATCCCGCACTTACGTGAATTTGAGAATCGAACTTCGGATGTATTTTTCTGAATTTCCCCTACAACTTTGGATGTAGACCGGTTATTTTGCAGAGCGGATTTTGGCGAGCAGGTCGAAGCGGCTTTCCACGCCAATCTTGGTGTAGATGTTGTGCAGGTGGGTCTTGACCGTGGCAAGCGAAATAAAAAGCTCGCTGGCGATGGTTGCGTTGCTTTTCCCTTCGATGACCTTTTCGATGATCTCCCGTTCGCGGTCGGTGATGCCATAGGCGGAGAGAAAGCTCGCTGAAAGTGAATCCACTCCGATGGGAGTTGGAGGCGAATAATTCAGGAAGTAATAGATGACGAAAATTCCGTAGAGCGTATACGGGATCGAACTGAATAGGAATTCGTATTCCACCATTAGCGAAACAAAAGCTGTGCGCAGATTTTGTGAAAAAGTCAGCAGGGATTCGATGTAGCCGAACAGGGCAAAGATCAACAACCCGAGGATGAAGTTTCTTTTGTGTGTAATCCATGCCTGCCGCAGGGAGGTGAATCCCAGAATGATGGCGTAGGTGAACGAGAGCAGATACCATGCCGAAAGGACCTGATAACCGGATTTAAGTTGAATGATATTTTGAGTTTCATCCAGCCTTGTGCTGATGGGGGCGAAGATGAAGCCAAAAAAAATCAAAATCGTGAACCAGAACAGGGCTGCGATACGTTTTCGAGAGGGCGTTTGGCTCAGCCCAAGAAAGTAATTTATGGTGGTGACGATGACCCCATAATTGACCGCCTGATACACCCCGGAAAGCAAATACCATGACCTGCTGGAATAACCCTCCACGTTTAGCGACAGGTATTTCATGAGCACGGAGAGCACGAGGACAAGCGTAAAGGTTGCATACAGGATGCAAAAATTTCGCAGGCTGGCATCGCGGGTTTTGACTGCCCAGGACCCTGCAATGGCAAGCGCGGCAAAGCCGATCATGATCACGCCGAAGTAGTAGGCGATTTGAAGATCTTCCATAAGATTGTCGCTATCATATCGTATTTAGCAATAAAATCGGATAGAATTTTAATCTCAGAGAAGAGATTAGAATCTATTATCGTTCATCTTAAGAATAGAGAATCAATTTGGAGGTATGAATATGAACATATTGAAACTCGCCGCCTTTTCCCAGAATGGACAGGGCGGCAACCCGGCGGGTGTTGCTTTTTTCGATGAGATGCCTTCCCCCGAAGAAATGATGTCCATCGCCAAAGAAGTCGGTTATTCGGAGACGGCGTTTTTGGTGAAGCAGGATGATGGCTGGCGAGTCCGCTATTTTGCGCCGGAGTTGGAAGTGCCTTTTTGTGGTCATGCCACCATTGCGCTCGGCGCGGCATTGGGTGAACGCTTCGGCGAAGGGACGTATAAACTGATCCTCAACAACAGCGAGATCAGCGTCATTGCGAAAAAATCGGAGCATGGAATGTCTGCCACGTTGCAGTCCCCAGAGACATGGTCGCAAGAGGCGCCGCATGAACTGGTGCAGAACATTCTGGCTGGGTTTCAATTGAAGCAAAGTGAGCTCGATGCGAAGTTTCCCATCCACCTGGTAGGAGCAGGCGCAAAGCATTTGATCCTCTTCCTCCAGGAACGCGCTACGCTTGCAAACATGAAATATGACTTTGAGACAGTCCGCGCATTGATGATGGCTGAAGATCTCATCACCATCAGTTTGTTATGGCAGGAGTCAGACTCGGTCTTTCATTCGCGCAACGCCTTTGCTGCGGGCGGAGTCTACGAAGACCCGGCGACTGGCGCTGCGGCTGCGGCGCTGGCGGGTTATCTGCGAGACATTGGCTGGAAAGGCTCGAAGACGTTCACCATCCTGCAAGGGGAAGACATGGGCGTGCCCTCACGCTTGAGCGTGTCATTCACGTCGAATATTGGGGAGAGCGTCTCGGTCAGCGGAGAAGTGCGGCATATCCAATAAAAAATGGGACGCTGATTATGCAGATTATTATTCGCGTTCCTCTGCGTTCATCAGCGTCCGAATCTGTTCTTAACCATGAACTTGCCCCGAATCAATTTCGGGGCAAGTTTTGTTTGTTGACTACTCCGCAGCGGACTTGGCGTCTCCGCCTTCATCCTGTCCTTTGCTGCGAAGCTCATTCGCCCGTTTTTGAAGGTCGGTGAAAAACTCGCTCTTGACAATCTCGTCGACCTGTTCGTTGCGGCGGATCTGGTCAATTTTGATGATCAATTCCTTCACCTGTTCCTTCAACTTGCCGGTGCGTTCATAGACATCCGCCGCCATCTTCTTGAAGACCTGTGCCAGGCTTCCCAACTCATCGGGGCGGTTGGTGATGGATTGCAGTTCGGAGCTTGTCAGTTCGGCTGAGAAGTTTTCGTCCGCGCTGATCTTGTCCGCGAGACCGCTCAAGACGTAGACCGGGTGGATCACGTAACGTTTGAGCAGAGTGTTGATCACGAGGACGACGAGCGCAAAGGTGATGACAAAGATCCCCATCACCAGCGTGAAGTTGCGGATCGCAGCATCGAACACCTCCCCGGCGGGGACATAAATGATCTGCACGGCGATGACTTCTCCCAGTTCCCAGCCGAAGCCGCCTTTATCTCCATAGGTCGCGATCAGACTCGCCGGAGCATTTTCCGGTGTGCTGTGACATTCGAGACAACTGTCGGAGCCGATGGTCAGCGGGCGGGCGATGTAGAACAAGCTTTGCCCATTCAATTCGCGGTATCCGTTCACTTCGCCGACGGTCCCGCCATCGTAGAAACCCGCGAGCAGGTCAGACTCGAACTCATCAGCGGTATCCAACGGATTGGTCGGGTTCAGTGCAGCTTCCTTGTAAAGATAGGTGGAATAATCCAACTGGCTGCGGAAATTCTCGAACACTGTGCGCGCGGAGAAGGCAGGGACGGTCTCGGAAATAAATTCAGCGCTCGAGGTCAATTCATCCGCCAGCAGCGGGCGGACGTTCTGTGTGGTATATCCGCGCACGGCGTTCATCGTTTCGATAAGCAGCAGCCCCTGCGAAGCGATTTCCTCCTGCGCGCGCTGCTGCAGCGTACGCCAATAAGCGACTCCGCTGAAGATGATCCCCACGAGAAAGACTCCGCTGAGGATCAGAGTGAATCGGGTGCTCAGGCTCGATCGGGTCACAAATACCTCCAAAATGGACTAAGTCAGTCGAATTCGAGTATACCAGCGGAATCGAATCCCCTTTCTGGATTCTTGCGGCAGGCTGAGCGGCATATCAACAAGGTAACATTTGACATTTGTTCTGTAAAATCAGGTCAGTATAATGAATTCATGAAAACCAAGGCGGCAATTTCAGAATTCCTCATCGCCCCATGCGGGATGGACTGCGGGCTTTGCATGGCGTACCAGCGGGAGAAAAAACACTGCCCCGGCTGTAATGCAGAAGATGAAAACAAACCCGTGTCTTGTATCCACTGCCGCATCAAAAATTGCGAGCAACTTAAGTTGACCCAATCGGGTCTGTGCGTGGACTGTGAAAAATTCCCCTGCGCGCGCATGAAACAGCTCGACAAACGGTATCGCACGCGCTACGGCATGAGCATGATCGAGAACCTGCACACCATGCAATCCGTTGGCAAAAAAGCGTTCGTCAAGTTTGAGTTGAAACGCTGGAAATGCCCCCATTGCGGCGGCGTACTTTGCGTCCACCGTGATTATTGTTTTCACTGTGGAGAGATCTGGAGAACGCATGTTTAGTGTGAAGACTCAGATCAACATCATCCTGTTCCTCGGCGCACTTTCCCTTCTGGCCGGACTCTTTGCCCACCTCGCATTGACCGATATCTATCACGCCGAGACCGACCTTTCGCTGGAGTGGAATGTCCTGCGCCTGTGCGCGGTCATTATCGCGACCTTCATCATCTCCGCGATGATCCTGCTAAGAAAATTGCACAGGTCGATGTAGATCGGAAACAGTTCTCGGGTGGGGTGTATTCGGGGATGAAATCCCATATTATGTTTCAATGCTTACATTCATCGCTCGCTTTCATTTGATCGCAGCCATCGCTGCATTGGTCTTTGGTTTGTGGGTGATCCTCACCCGCAAGGGAACGCGCCTGCATAAGACGGTGGGATATGCCTACATCTTCAACATGGTCGGACTCAACATCTCGGCGTTGTTCATTTACCGGCTCACCGGTCATTTCGGACCGTTTCACGGAGCGGCGTTGGCGAGCTTGCTCACGCTGATGGCTGGATTCGTCCCGGCATTTCTCCGTTATCCGCGCCGCGGCTGGTTGGAGCTGCATTACGAATTCATGAACTGGTCATATGTGGGTTTGGTCGCAGCCGCTGTTTCAGAAATATTGACGCGCATGCCGTCGTCGCCGTTCTGGTGGGCGGTTGCGCTTGGGTCGCTGGCGGTGTTCGTTGCGGGCGGAGCGCTCATTTTCAAGGGGCGGGGAAAATACCGGTTCGATAAACTGGCATCGGGTCGGGTTGACGCGGATGTGGATTGGCTCACCGCGTGGCGTCAGCGGCGCGCATCCTGTAATTGATAGCAAAACAGGTGGACTTCTCGTCCACCTGTTTTTTTTGACTAGCCTTTCAGAAACTTCACCACTTGCTCGTGGACTTCAACTGCCTGTAATGCGCCGCGATGTCCCAGCCCATCGGTCTCGTTGTATTGCGCATGCTTCCAAACGCGGGCGATGGCGCGGCTGTCTTCCACCGGCGTGACGTTATCGGACTTGTCATGGAACATCAGCGCGGGGATGTGGATGTTCGGCACCAGCGACTCGTTCACGATCGCGTTCAAGACATCCGTGCCGAATTTTTCATTGAACATGACGCGCATGCCTTCGATGATGGCGTCCGGCAGTTGCGCCAGGACCTGGAAGCGCGGAAGTGAATCCATCAGCCGGTTGAACGCGCCGAAGTAAACCAGTTTGGATGGGGATGGAAAATTGCGTTGCGTGAGCGCATAGGATGTGATCAACGTGCCGAACGAATGCGCAAGGATGGCTTCGAAAGGTCCTTCGTGTTTCAGGATCAGATCCATGGTCGGAGCGATCTCGAGCAGGTTGGTCAACTTCCCATCCGACTCGCCGTGCGCGGGCTGGTCATAAGAGACGACGCGATAGCCTGCATTCAACAACGGCTCCACAAAGCCGGTCATTTGGGCGCGGCTGCCGCCCCAACCGTGCATCAATAAAACGGCGGGACCCGAGTCGCCCCATCTGGTGACGGCAAGTTCGCTGCCTTCGAACGGGATGCGGTAATTATTTCCGCGCGCGAGGATGGCTTCATCCGCCGATTTGGTCTCGTATTTCGACGGGCTGAAGAAAGCCTGATAGGCTTTTCGGACAATGGCTTGCGATTCAACGGGGGATGTTTGAGCTGACATTTTTTCTCCTATAAAATACTTGCTACCTGTAAGTTTTGAAAACAAAAAATTAAGCGAGCAGGTCCTGCCTGTGCTGCTGCACCACGGCATGGAACTTCTTTGTGCCGAGCGCGCGTGCCATTTGAAGCGCGCCCTGTAAACTGGCGAGGATCAATGCGGCTTTATCGGCTGGCTCGCCTTTGAATTGGAAGACACCCACTTCACGTCCCTCTTGAAGCGTGGCGGCGAGCCATTCCAGAAATTCGCGCGTCATCAATTCGGTCTGGCTGCGGAGCGCATCCGGGATGGAATTGAATTCGGTCTCCAGCGAACCGGCGAGGCAGACCTTGCCGTTGTCGCTGCGCATGCCGGTATAGATGCTGAAGAACCAGTCCAGCTTTTTATCGGGCGTGAGGTCTTTCACGCGCGCATTATTGACCCACAACTTGAAGCGGTCACGATAGCGCTGGATGACGGCGCATCCCAACTCTTCCTTGGCGGGGAAGTGATAATGGATGGCGGCATTCTTGAAGCCCAGCTCAGAGGAGATGTCGGCGTAGCTGAAGCCGTTATAGCCCTTATCTTGCAGCAGGGTTTCCGCCAGGTCGAGGATCGCGCGTTTGGTATTCGTGTTTCGAACCATGCAATAATATTACTTACTAGTTAGTAAGTTGTCAATCCCTAAATTTCGCCTCCCAAAATGTCCTATAGCTTCGCAGCATTTCAGACTCTATTAAATTTCCCGTGATTAAAACCCTTTGAACACGGAAGACACGGACAGCCACGGGTTTGCACAGATTTTTAATGTTTTTTTCTGTGTAAATCCGTGTACTGAATCAGAGAGGGTTAGCCCGTATTTCTCAACCCCGCCGCGATGCCGTTGATGGTCAGCGACATGATCTCGCGCAGGGGTTTGGCTTCTTCGCAATCGGGGTCGGGCAAGGCGCGCAGGCGGCGCAAGGTCTCCACCTGGATGTAGTTCAACGGGTCCACGTATGGGTTGCGGAGTTGAACGGCTTGCTGTGTGACCGGCTCCAATTCCAGCAGGGATTTGTGGCGGCTGATGTTCAAAACCGATTCACGCGTGCGCTCATACTCTGCGCGGATGGAGTTGAAGATATCATCTGCCAGTTTTTTATCGGGGACAAGACTCACGTAAAGCGCGGAGATGTCCATGTCCGCTTTGAGGAGGGAGATTTCGGAGTTGTTCAACAACGTGCGGAAGAAGAGCCAGCCGTCGTACATTTTCTGAAGCAGCGGAATGTCATCCACCGCCGCAAGCCCCGACCCGAGGCTGTACCAGCTCGGCAGGTTGAATCGACTCTGCATCCATGAGAAGACCCACGGGATGGCGCGGATCTGATTCACCGCTCCAGCTTTCGCACGCGAGGCGGGACGCGACCCGATCTGCAAGCGTTTGATCTCATCCAACGGTGTGGCGGATTCCCAAAATTCGATGAAGCCGGGTGTTTCATAAACCAGCGATCGATAGGCGCGAAAACCTGCGTGCGATATCTTTTCCATCGTCTCGCGCCAATGTGCAGGGACAACTTCCTCTTCTTGCGGCGCGGAGGCAAGGATGACCGCGCTGGCGATCTGTTCAAGATGACGATGCGCGAGACCCGGGTTGGCATAGCGCGAAGCGATGATCTCGCCCTGTTCGGTCACGCGGAAACGTCCATTGATGCTGCCCACAGGCTGGGCGCGGATGGCGTTGTTGGCGGGTCCGCCGCCGCGCGCGATGGTGCCGCCGCGCCCATGGAAGATGGTCAGTTTGATCTCGTGCTTCGCGGCGACACTTGTGATCTCCTCCTGCGCCTGATACAAAGACCAGTTCGCCATCACATAGCCACCATCCTTGTTGCTGTCGGAATAGCCGATCATCACCATTTGTTCGTTCTGATGCGACTCTAAATGTTCGCGGTAAAAATCAGAGGTGAAGAGTTGTTCAAGGATCTCCGGCGCTTCCTTAAGATCCTGAATTGACTCAAAAAGCGGCGTGATAGGCGGAAGGTTCGTACAGCCCGCCCATTTGGCGAGCAGGAGCACGCTCAAGACATCGGCGGCAGCGTGAGTCATCGAGATGACGATGGGACCGAGCAGGTCGCTCCCGTAGATGGCGTTCGTGCGTCCGATCAACTGGAACAATGCCCACGTCTCCGCCGAGGCGGACGTCACACCGGGATGGGTGGAAAGGCTCGGCACCGGTTCACGCAGCAGGCGCACCAGCAATTCCGTGCGTTCCAGATCCGGCATCGATTCGAGATTGGACTCGATGTTCAACGCGCGCAGAATTTCGCTCAGCGCTGCATTGAAACGGCTCGAGTCTTCGCGGATGTCCAGCCGTGCGGCATGCAGCCCGAAAATTTCCACTTTGTGGATCACGGTTTGGATCTCGTCGCGCACAAGATTTTCCGGCAGGGCGGATGAGATCAAACGCAGCGGTTCGAGCAGATGGTCCGCGTCGAGAAGCGCATGATGGTCGTACGTTCCCAGCAAATGCTTTGCCATTTCATCCTTCGAGGCTTCGGCAAGGTCGTTGGCAAGCAGGGATAGCACGAGGCGATAAGGCTCGTATGCATAACGCTTTTCGATGTAGTCCACATGCCTGGGGAACGGACGGCGTTTTTCGATCCATTCCATAAGGGAAGGTGGCGGCGGGATGCGGCTGGAACTGATGCTCAACTCCCGGCTCAGTTCGTGAAAATCGCGGCGCAGGTTTTCCACAGCCAGCCCGCGGTGCAGGCGCAGGGTTTCGGCGGTGACATCCGATTTGACGAAGGGATTCCCGTCGCGGTCGCCGCCGATCCACGAGGCGAGTTTGAGCCAGCCATGCGGCGCTTTCACATCGGGGTAATGAATTGCGAGCGCGCGTTCGAGGTCGCGGTACAGCGAAGGCAGGGTGTTCCAAAAGAATGCATCCACAAAATACATACCGGTGCGCACTTCGTCGGTGACGGTCAGCTTTTCGGCGCGGGCGCGGTCGGTGAGCCACAGCGCCGAGATCACGGCATGCAGTGAGTTGATCGCGTTCTGTTTCTGGTATTGATAAAGCCCGGTCTGACTGAGCAGGCTGAGGTGAGCCGCGATGCGTTCCGTCTTCGAGAGGATGGTGCGCCTGCGGGCTTCGGTCGGGTGCGCGGTCAACACCAGTTCGATGGAGAGCTTCTCCATCAAGGCGGATACTTCACTGGAAGTGACGCCGTGCATTTTGAGAAGTGCTATCGCCTCGCCAATGGATTCGTCAACGGGTTCTGGGAAGGAATCGCTTTCACGCTGACGGAGAAGCCGCACGCGGTGATCTTCCTCGGCAAGGTTGACAAGGTCGAAGTACGCGGCGAATGCGGCGGCGACCACGCGCGCATCTCCGTTCTCAAGTGCGGAAACGTGTTGCTGTAGTTGCTCGGCGGCATCCTTGTTCCCGCCCCGGCGCGCCTTGGCAAGTTTGCGGATACGTTCCTCGGTCTCGAAGAGTTTCGGCGATTCGAGTTCCGATATGACCTTGCCAAGCAGGTCGCCTAACATGTGGATGTTCTGTGAAATGTTCATTGGAAAGATTGTATAACAGAAGGAGCGGTTATGAACAATACTCCGTTTGGGGAATGGACTCCAGAAGTTCTACTTCTGGGAACTGACAAGCAGCATTTCTGGAAACCCACAAGTAGAACTTGTGGAGTCCGCGCCTTTTGTGATTCGCCATGATTCGCAGAACCATCTATAATCACCCCGCCCATTCTCGAAGAAAGAAAGGAATAAACGATGCAAACCTTCTTTGCAGATTACTTGAACCTGCTCAAAAAATGTCACGACGACATTCACAAAACTATGGATGGACTTCCGCCCGAGGCGCTTGACTGGGTCCCCGGTGCAAACATGAATTCGATCTGCGTGCTGGTCTATCACATCACCGGCGCGGAACGGTTTTGGATCGGCGATGTCGCCGTTAATGAACCATCAGACCGCGACCGCGCCGCGGAATTCAAAGTGAAGAATCTAGGTGAAGAATTTCTGCGCAAGCGGCTCGATGACAGCCTCGCCTACGCAACAACCACCCTGGAGCGGCTCACACTGCAAGATCTCGAAACGCCGCGCACATCAGCGCGTGGGACTTTCACCATCGGCTGGTCACTGCTGCACGCGCTCGAACATTCGCACCTACACCTTGGGCATTTGCAGATCACACGTCAACTTTGGGACCAAACGAAAGGCAATCCATGAACGAACCAGAAGACATCCTTGGCAATATCTCCGGCGGGCGCGTCCTGGACGTGGCGACCGGCGGCGGCAATTTCATCTTTTCGCTGATGGAAGACCTGAAAGACTACACCGAGATCATCGGCGTGGATAACAACAAGAACGCCGCAGCCGCTTTCTCCGAGTCGTTCCGCAAGGAAAAGAATATCCATTTTCAACTGATGGATGCACATCATTTGGATTTTGAAGACTCGACCTTCGACACGGTCTGCATCTCCAACTCGCTTCATCATCTCGACCCGGTAACGGTTCTGAACGAAATGAAGCGGGTCCTACGCCCGGGCGGACTCCTGCTCATCTCCGAGATGTATCGCGATGAACAGACCGACACACAGATGACGCACGTGCTCCTCCATCACTGGTGGGCAGCCGTGGATATGGTTAATGGCATCGTCCATCGAGAGACCTACACCCGTCAGCAATTGCTCGATATGGTAGCCAGCCTTGGGCTGAGTAACATCACAACCTTCGATCTCTCCGACCTGAGTGATGACCCGAAGGACCCCGATTTCACCGAGCAGCTCGATCCTGTTTTCGAGAGTTACCTCCAACGCGCCGAAGGTCACCCCGAATTGCAATCGCACGGCGAGGAATTGAAAGTCCGCGTGAAAGAGATCGGCTTCCACAGCGCAACGACGCTGGTGGTGATGGGAAGGAAAAACTGACATCCCTGTAGCGCGAGATAATATCTCGCGCTACCTATTTGGAAACATGACATGAACGTGAAGGGGGATTTCCCAAATGGTATCATTGCAACCATGACCGTCACACAAAAAAGAGTCTTTTCCGTCCTGCTCGTCATCAGCGTTCTGTATTTCCTCCTCTTCATCCCGCCCAACAACACCGGCGCAAATGACCAGATGATGATCTCGCTCTTCGAGCCGGACGAGTTCGCGCAGTATCCCATTGTCCAAAAGATGATCGCGCAGGAAGAGACTCTCAAGCAGAATCTGATCAATTTCTTTATCTATGGTCATTATTACTACGGCTGGACGTTCTACGCCGCCAGCGCGTTCACCGTTCTGACGGCTTCTTTTATCAACGGCGGGAACGACCCGCAGGTCAGCATGTTGTGGCTGAGACAGATCATCAGCGTCCTGCCGATGCTGGGCGCATTATTGCTGTTGGTCTACACCCAGACGAAATTCCGCTCCTATCTAAAATCCATCGGACTTTTCATCCTCCTGTTATCCGTTTCGGCGGTGGTGGAGAACAACTTGTGGTGGCATGTGGACAGCCTTGCCGTCTTTTGGGTGGCGCTCGTTATCTTCTTCCTCGACCAGGACGATCTGCGCTTCACTCAAAACTTTTATCTCGCCGCTGCCGCGGCCGGGCTGGCAGCCGGGACGAAGGTCATCGGCTTGTTCTTCTTTCTAGCGATCCCCGGTTATCTTCTGCTTGGAATTGTTCAAAACAGACTGACGTGGCGCACAGCCGCCATCCGCGCCGCCGCGTTCGTGGGCATCATGACGGCGGTTATTTTCGTCAGCAATCCATTCCTCATCTACCGCAGCCAGCGGACGGATATGATCGAGATCCTCTCGCGCCAATCCACCTTTCAAAACGAAGGCTGGACGCTCTCATATGCGAAAGGACCAGCCTCATGGTTTCCGATCATAGACAGATTATATGGAAACCTCCTTTTCATCTCTCTGTCCATCTTTGCGCTGGCAGTGGGACTCTGGCGCAAAGAAACCCGGGCGCGTCATCTTGTAATTGCCTTATGGGCGATCCCTTTTGGGTTGTATATTCTGTTCGTGGTCGCCATCAAGCCCACACATTTTTTCCTGCCGATCCTGCTGCCGGTGTACAGCAGCCTGGTTGGGTTGTTCGATATCCCCATGCGGAAGCCAACGTCATGGATCGCAAGCGGACTTGTGCTTGCCATAATCGGTTATCAATGTACCGCTTACATCCAAAAGGATATCGAGCTGTACAACGAAGTCCTGATCCGCGAAGAGACGGAAGCATCGCTTGTTTTTTATCACGCCCTTGAACAGGATGTGTTTCCCCGCATCCAGACGGATGAAGAACTCGTCGTCTTTCGCGATGTGCGCATGTACCTGCCGGATGATTCGCGCTGGGTCGTGCGCAGTTATTGGAATGCCAATTACGAAACCATCGAAACGATCGAACCGGATCTCATCCTGCTCTGGTCACAGCGCATCGCCGACTACACCCAGGAGGGCGCGCAGGAAAGCGCCGTTGATCCCGCCGCCTTCGAGGATACCTATCAGTTTTATATGGATGTAAAAAATGAATCGCTGCGCGGGTATAAACTTGTGTACCGCGACAGCGAAGGTCTGCTCTTCGTCTCTGAAGAACTATACGCGCAATATTTTGAATAAAAAAGGACTCCGAAAGTTCCACTCTCGGAGTCACAATTATCCGTCCTACTCTTCTTTCAACAATAAAAGTTTCGCAGCCAGTTCGGCTTGAATGTCCCTGTAATCGCTTTTTCCCGCCACGTTCTGCAATTCATAAGGGTCGTTGACCAGGTCATACAACTCCACTTCGCCGGTGGAGTATTCGGTGTATTTCCATTCCTGTGTGCGGATGGAATAGTATTCGGGGATCATCGAGCCGACTCCCTCTTCAGTGGGCCAATGTTCGATCAGGATCGCATCGCGCCAGTCTGAAGATGGGTCTTCCAACAGCGACGCCATGCTCACGCCGTCAACTGTTTCGGGTATGGGCGCGCCTGTCCATTCGGCGAAGGTGGGCGCAAGGTCGATGTTGGCAATCAGGTTCGCATCCACGCGCGGATCGAAATATCCCGGCGCATAGACGATGAACGGCACCTTGATGCAGGCTTCATACGGACAGTTCTTCGTCGCGCCGAAGCGGTGATCGCCCAACGTCAGCCCGTTATCGGAAGTGAAGATGAGAATGGTGTCCTCGCTCAGTCCTGCCTTCTCCAGCGCTTTGATGATCGACGCCACGCCGTCATCCACCGAGAGCAGCGAGCGCAGGATCTGCTTATGGACGGTATCCACTTCGGTCTCGGAAAACGGCGAGAGGTCGCCGATGTAATCCGGTTTGTCGCGGATGTTCTCCTCATTGAAGTTTGGCGGGCGGTATTGCACCCAGTCCCAGCCGGTGCTGGCGCGGAAGGTTTCCTTGTGCCGCGCTGCGGAGATATACGGCGAATGCGGGTTGTAATAACTGACCGCCATGAAGAAGGGCGCATCGCGCGAATCGCGTATGTAAGCAAGCGCCTTGTCGGTAATGATGTCGGCGCTGAAGGTTTTCCCGGATCTTGGATATTCTACAACCGAGCCGTTCTCAGACAGGCTGAAGTCGAAATAGAATTGCAGGTTGCCCGAATCGTCATCGGCGTTGAGGTTCTTCCCGAGGAAGGCATTCCACACATCCCAGCCGGGCGGGACCACGCCGAACGGGATCAGTTCATCGTAGCCATTCAGATACTTTCCGAAATAGGCGGTGCTATAACCGGCTTCCTTCAACCAAAGCGCGAAACTGACCGAGTCGTCGTATTTCGGCGCGCCGCCCAGGGGCATCCGGTCTGTGTAGACTTCGTGATTGTGGACATACTCCCCGTTGAGGATGCTGACCCGGCTGGGACAGCACAGGGGTGTGGTCGCAAATGCGTTATCGAAGACGACGCTATGCTCCATCAATTCGGTCTTGATGAAGGGCATGTAATCCACGGTGTGGAAGGGCTGGTCGTCGGTCATGATTAGGATGATGTTCGGGCGCGGGTCGTTGAACCGTTCTTCCGCGGCGGGGGTATCGATGTCGATATCGAAGATGAACGGCGCATGGTCCACGACTGGCGTCGGCGGATTGTATGGTGTTGAAACGTCTTCAGCCGCACAGGCGGCAAGCAGAAATGCCAATGCCAGGGCGGGGATAAATTTCCGGTTCATCCCAGATTCCCAACCAGGTCCAGCTCGGGGGCGATCTTGCGCATTGCCAGGATCACATTGCCGACATGTTCCCACAAATCCACGCCGAAGTCTTTGGCGGCGTGTTCCATTTCTTCGCGGTTGGTCCCGGCGGCGAAGGCTTTATCCTTCCATTTCTTTTTGACGGAACTGGCTTCGAGATCGTACAACGAGCGGGATGGACGCACCAACGCAACGGCGGTGATGAGACCCGTCACCTCATCGCAGGCGCAGATGGCTTTGCGGCGCACGGTGTCACGCGGCAGATTCAAATGGTCGGCATGACTCAGAATATCCTGAATGATGTTTTCGGGCACGCCGCGTTCGCGCAGCATGGGCGCGCCGTCCTGCGGGTGCTGTTCCAGCGAGGGATGGATCTCCCAGTCGAAATCGTGCAGCAGACCGATCAGACCCCACGCTTCCACATCCTCGCCGAATTTCTCGGCGTAGAAACGCATGGCGGCTTCCACCGAAAGCATGTGACGAACCAGGCTTTCGTTTTTGACAAATTCACGGACAAGGGTTAATGCTTCTTCGCGGTTCATTAGATTCTCCTCTGATTGTCATGCTGAGCCGCTTTGCGACGAAGCATCTCTACCTCTGATGTAAGAGACCCTTCGGTCGCGAAAAACGCTCTCTCAGGGTGACGTGATTATTTTATCGGCTCTGGTTTGCCAAGCACGGGTAATGGCTTTGTGACCAGCACATCCCATGCGGCTTGGAAAATGGCAAAGGTCTCGCGGAAGTTCCACCACGCGCGCGAACGTTTAAGGAAATAACGGTTATTCGCTTCCACGCCGGTCGAATTGATACCGAACCAGTTGCACAGGAACAACGCGCGTTCCAGGTGGAAATCCTGCGTGATGAGGATGGCAGAGTCCACGCTGAAGATATGTTTGGCACGATAGCAGGTATCGTAGGTGCGGCGACCGGCGTAATCCAACACGATGTCTTCATCGGGCACGCCGCGTGCAAGCGCATATTGACGCATGGCTTCGGGTTCGTTGTATTCGATGAAGCGATTATCACCGCTCATCAAAAGCTTGTCCACTTTACCGGCATGATAAAGATCCACAGCCGTTTGCACGCGGTCGCTCAGGACGGGTCCCGCCGAGCCGTCGCGCAGCAGACCTGCACCGAAGACAATGCCCACCCGTTCATGTTCCACTTTGTCCACGCTAAACGTTCGCGGCAGGGCATGCAGCCACATTACGAATCTTGGCAGGAACAGACCCACCGCGCACAACAACCCGACAACAAAAATAAACATTGAGACCTTTCGCAGCATCCGCGCTATTTTATCAAACTCGTCAGGTCGATCCCCGATGCGTTCACATAAGCGATGAACTCGTCATACGCACCATCCTCCACCGGCTGGACCTCATCGAAGCCGTACACCGTTTGCATTGCCGATTTGCCTTCGGGCGTGCCCATCAGGTCGATCAACGCGCGCTGAATGACGCGGCGCATTTCGAACGGCAGGGACGTGGCGACCGAAATATTCTCGTACGGGATGATCTCCGGGATGCGCCAGATGACGATGACCTTGTCCAGTACATCGGGATAATCCGCTTCGAGGATGGGCGTGGTGCGGGCATCGACATAGGTCGCGCCAAAATCGCAGATATCATCGGCATAGACGGCGCGCACGACATTGGGTTGACCTTCGAGAAATGCGCCGCTTCGTGGCTGAACCTCGGACTGGGTCAGCAACCCCAGAGGCACCACATACCCCGACGGCGATTCTTCGTCGCTCCAGCAGGGTTTCTTGTCTTCGAATTGTTTCAAGGCATCAACAGCTTCGGCGGTGTTTTCCTCGCGCGCTTCATCATAATAAGATGTGAAATCCTTTTCACGGTTGGCGATGATCTGCGCACCGTAGAATGTCTGTCCGTCGCGGACGCGCGCCAGCAAGGCTGTGACGGTATTCTCCTCGTGTGCGATGGCAAATCCATACGGTGAGAGGGATGCGATCTGCGCGTTGCCATTCGCCAAGGCTTCGACCAGCGCGGCTTCGGACGAGGGAATGACCGTCACCACGCGATAGCCGGTCTTCGATTCGAGAAAAGCCGCGATAACATCTCCCGCCGTGATGACCGCGTCAGTCGGGTGGGAGGATGGTGCCAAGGCGAGGATCAAAGGATTCTGGTCAGTGCCCGGCTGGGGCGTGGCTTGAGGCGTCTGTGTGGGGGTGGGAGCAGGCTCCAGAGTTGGAGTCGCTGTGGGAGTCCCGAACGCCACCTGCACGGGAAATGAACAGCCCAGGATAAAGATCAGCGAACATATGAGTAGTACTTTTTTCATCTTACAGGATTGTGTGTCCATAATGATAATGACCTTGCTATAATATGACATATTCTGCGGGGCGCCGCATGGTTGATCTGAAACAATGATTTGAAATCAACTTTAAATTTTCCGCAGAATTGAAAATTTAATTATGTAGCGGCGAAAGGATGAAAATGAAAAATACTTTTGGCACGATCATGTCGATCCTGATCCTGGTGGTGCTGGCGGCTGGCGTCTATTTTATCGTACAGACCGTGCGTGAGACCGCCGCAGCAGCAGCGGATGCAGCCACTTCTCCCTTGCAGCAGATGAATCAGGCGAACCAGGCATTGCAGACTCAGGTGTCACAGTTGGCGAACCCGACTCCCACGATCATTCCGGACCCGGTGACGTATATCAGTGAGATCCGCGCACTGGCACGATTGGAGACGATCCAATACAGTGTCGAAAAGGTCATTACGGCGGAGGTCGGTCAGGGGACGTTCGGCTTCGCGTTCGGCGATAAACTGCTATTCGTGGCGCATGGGATTGTGATCGCCGGGATCGATATGGAGAAGCTCCAGCCAGGTGATCTGCGTTTGGAGAATGGCGTGTTGTTCGCGAACCTGCCGCCCACCGAGATCTTCATCGCGACCCTGGATAATGAAAAATCCTACGTCTATGACCGCGAGACCGGTTTGTTGACCAAAGGACAAGTGGACCTCGAGACCCTTGCCCGCCAAACGGCTGAGGATGAGATCCGCAAAGCCGCGCTGGAGGATGGGATTCTGCTTCAGGGAGAACGCAATGCCGAGGCGTATCTGATCAAGTTCTTCAATGCGCTTGGGTATGATAACGTGATCTTCCCCCAGGATTGATTTGTAGGGGCGGGGTTACCCCGCCCCTACATTATTTAAGGCGTACAACTCACGGGGAAATTAACCTGCTCCACAATTTCATTCGGTGTAAGCACAATGAACTTCACCCAGTATTCATTCGGCGCGTTGACCTGATAATACTCGTTGACGACCTGTGTTCCGGCTTCCTCGAAAACGAGCGTGCCCACATCGGAGACCGCTCCGGTGCTGGCTTCCCATTTCCAGGTGAACAATGCGGGACCGTTGGTGGTGATCTCCGCTTCGAAGAACACGGTCTGCGGGAACTGCGTGCAGTTGACCGAGATGCGGTTCGGTTCCACGCGCAGGCTCACATCCACGACGCTCCCCGCGGGCGGCGGGATGACCGGCAGTAGGTCGGCGGACCCCTGCTCCTCGGTCACATCGGCGGAAACCCAGCAAAACCCTCCGGGGTTGCCGGGGTCTTTCACATACCACCAGGTTAAGTTGTCGTTGCGCCCAACGGCGTTGAGGGATTTCCCTTGGGCGATCTCGCCGACCATTTGGTACATGATCCCCGGACCGATGCGGCAGTTGGCAAGCTCCGCTGAGACCTGAACGGTGACCAGCGGAATGGTCGGTGTGGATGTGATGATCGGTTCCGGCGTGGATGAAGGCGAAATGGTTGGTGATGGGACCAGGGTCGGTTGAGGCGGGGCTGATCCAAGGCTGCACCCCGTCAGGGAAATTGAAAGGAGTCCTGCAAGCAGGACAAGGCGATTCATTCTTCCTCCTATTCTTATGTTTGTACCAGCACTCCATCGGCGTTGGAGTGAAAGGGCGACCCGTTCGGATCGCCCTGTACTTCTACTTTACTGTAACAGTGAAGATGACGGTTTGTTGCGGTTCCACAGGGTCAGTTGAGGGTGGATAGTACCCAAGAGTGATACGGGTCTCCCCAGCGGCGACGGCTTTAAAGGTCAACACGTCCACGCCGCCGGAGCCGGTGGTGACGGGCTCCCCGGCTTTGTAGTCGCGGGTGACGAATTCCACAACATTTGCATCCGGCTCATCGACAAATTCCCAGTGATACCCGGTGGTCGGGTTCGAATCGAGGACGATGTTGAACTCCTCACCAGATGTAGCCGCGATGGGCTGGTCGGGATCGGATAGCTGTAATTCGGGTTCCGCTGTGCTGCATGCGGAGAGAGCGAGCGCGGCGGATATGAGGACGAAAAGAATTTTTTTCATGATAAGCCTCCTTTGAAAATGGTCGGTCACGGAACGTTTTGAATACTGATAAGTTTTGTCGGTGCAAAAATTTTAGATCTCGATTTATTCCGGAAGTTGGCTCGCATTCACTGGAAGTGTGAAAAAGAACGTGGAGCCTTGTCCCGGCTCGCTCTCGACCCAGAGCCTGCCGCCGTGGACTTCGATGATGCGCTTCACGATGGCAAGCCCGACGCCGGTTCCTTCACTGTTCAGATCAAGTTTATCAAAGAGTCCGAATATCCTTCCCTGGAGTTCATGCGGGATGCCGATACCGTTATCGCGCACGAACAGGATCGGAAAACCGTTTTCCTCTCCGGCGTATCCGATCTCGATCTGCGGCTCGGGCTGGTCGCCGATGAATTTGGCGGCATTGTCAAGCAGGTTGTACAACGCCTCCGTCAGGCGCGGACGGTCACCATATACAGTGGGCGTCCCCGGCTGCACGGTGACCGAGACGCGTTTTGCGACCAGTTGTCCGTGTACGGTCTCGATCGCGTCACGCGCCAGGTCTTCGAACGGGATGGTCTGGGAGGGGTTCACAACGCGACCGATGCGCGAAAGGTCCAGCAGTTCACTGAGCAGGGTATGCATCCGGCTGACAGATTCGCGGATGCGCTCACAGTCATGGTGGAAGCGTTCCATGTTGTTCGCCGCCACATCCGCTTCGAGATACCCGAGGAACCCGTTGATGGTCACCAGCGGCGATTTCAAGTCATGCGAGACCGTGTAGGTGAATCGTTCCAATTCCGCGTTCTTCGATTCGAGCTGCCTGATCAAGCGCTCGCTGATGCCCAACTCATTTTGCAGGTCATTGAACAGACGCGAATTTTCCAAAGCGATCGCGACCTGGTTTGCAAAGGCAACCGCCAGTTCGGCGTGGTGCTGGGTGAATTGCCCCTTATTCGTCCCGTCGAGCGCGATGATGCCGATGATCTTTCCATGTGTTTTCAATGGGATCGCCAGCCACGAGTTGACGTAGGTGTGTGGCGGTATCTGGAAGTCTACGAGTTCTTCCTGAACATTATTATTCAAGATGAACGGTACCCTGCCTTGCAGGATGGGCAAGGCGGAGTTCGTGTCGTTCGTTTCGAATTCCTCGTCGCCGGTTGCGGAAAGGTCGGGCAGGCTGCGACCCGCGATGAGGATCTGCTTGCTCCCTTCCACCCGCCAGATGGAGGCGGTGTCGTAGGGAATGGAGCGCTTGATCTGGTCAAGGATGTTGCGGATGATCTCCTCGAATTTGAAGGAGCCGACCAGCACGGCAAGGCTTTCCCGCAGGGTCTCGGATTCTTTGTTTCTCAATTCCAATTCGCGGATGAGCGCCTCATTCTGCTGTTGAGCGGATTCCCGTTCTGCAAGCTCGTTCTGCAACTCGAGGAAGTTTTTGAAGAGGGTTTCAGATAACACGCGCGCCATCGCCGCCGTCAAAATGATGATCAAGGAAGCCGAGAAGAAATCCCCCGGCACACTGCTGACGAGCACACCCGGCGTGTATACGCCGTACAGTTCTCCGAAGACCAGCCAGGCAACACACAGGATGGTCAGGCTGGTCAGGAAGATCATTGAACGTCTGCTGGCGACAAGGCTGGCAACGATCAGAATGGCGGGGAAGGCGAACACACTGATGTGATGAATTCCCAGGCTGTTGGTCGCCAGGACCGTGTTCATGAGGATCAAAATGACCGCGAGAAACAGGGAGGCAAATTCAAAATTTCTGAGATACACCAGGTAGTATGAGGCAATCACCGGTACCATGGTGATCGCCATCAAGGTGGCTGCCAGGGTGTTTTTGTTCGAGTTCAATACGATGAACACCCCCGCGACCAAGCCTGCAAGGATCAGGGTAATGAACCAATAAAAGACCATTGTGATGCGTCTTGTTTCCCCAAAGATCTTTCCCAGGGGGAGCGGGGATCGGATCTGTGCGCTGGAAGTATCATTCATGGCTAAAGCTCCTGTAGCGTCTGCAACTACATACAATATAGCATGTGCCGGGAGATTTTTGGCTTGGCGGACTTTTCAAAAGATTTAAGTGGACTCGCAGCCATCTTTGGAATTTTCAAGGCTTGAAATCGGACAAATCGTGCTATAATTATTAGAAAATTTGTTCTTTTTAGAGTTGAAAGGAGATTTAGATGAGCAAACAGGTAATGGTCCTTGTCGGCACGACCAAGGGCGGCTTTATTTTTACCAGCAACGCCAAACGCAAAAAATGGGACACAAGCGACATCCATTTCAAGAGCTGGAATGTGATGCACATGCAATTGGACAAACGCGACAACCGACTCCATGCGGCGACGAATCATTTTGTGTATGGTCCCACCACTCACTATTCCGATGACTTTGGAAAGACATGGATCCAGGCGAAGCAGGTGCCGGTCCTTCCGCGCCCATCTAAATCCGGTCGCCCCGCTGGAACCGTGGAAGAAGCGTTCCGCTCGGAGGGTGGCGAGAGCGTGAAGGAAATCCCCGAAAAAATGAGCAAGGTCTGGCACATCAAGCCGGGACGTGAAGGCGAGCAGGGAGTTTTATATGCGGGAGCACAGCCCGCCTCTTTATTCGTATCGCGTGACCGCGGCGAGACCTGGGAGTTGAACGAAAGTTTGTACGACCACCCCCAGCGTGGAGAGTGGAATCCCGGTGCGGGTGGCTTGACCCTGCACACGATCCTGCTCGACCCCACGAATTTGAAGCGCATGTACATTGCGGTCTCGGCGGCAGGATGCTACCGCACCGATGACGGCGGGCAGACGTGGGCGCCGTTCAATAAGAATGTCCGCGCCGATTTCATGCCGAACAAGTTCCCTGAGTTCGGTCAGTGTGTGCATAAGATGGCAATGCACCCCGCGAACTCAAACCGCATCTACCAACAGAACCACTGCGGCGTGTATCGCAGTGACAACGGCGGCGAAGATTGGATCGATATCGGCGAGGGCAAGCTTCCTTCGCGTTTCGGTTTTCCCATCGCGGTTCATCCGACCGACCCAGATACGGCGTACATCGCTTTGGAAGAAAGCGACGAATTCCGCATGAGCGTGGATGGCAAGTTCTCGGTCTGGCGCACGCGCAATGCGGGCGACTCTTGGGAACGGCTCACAAAAGGTCTGCCCGACAAGGCGCATTTGGTCATCCTGCGTGAAGCGATGGCGACCGACACCTTTGAAGACGCAGGCATCTACGTTGGCACGCACACGGGACAATTGTTTTACAGCCGCGACTCAGGCGATAGCTGGGAGTTGCTGGCAGATTACCTGCCGTCCATCCAATCGGTGGAAGCGGCGGTAGTGGATATGTAAACGAAGAGACTGTCACCTCAAAGGTGACAGTCTCTTTTTTCAGGGGTCGCTGTTTAATTAGAGTAGAATACACCAATTATTCGTGCCAACTCTTAT
>CAYJPO010000002.1:88974-95510 GCA_964372045.1 uncultured Anaerolinea sp. | reverse complement strand
AGTTGGTTGGGCGTTTTTGTACTCCAAAGTCTGGAGACTTTGGAGTACGGACATTAGATTACCGAAACGGACGCTTTCCGCGTGCGAGGAAGAGGGTGTAAAACAACGCAATTCCCGCGCCTCCGAAAAGACCTTGTGCCAGCTGAGTGTGACCATCATATAAGATTGCGCCGGATACCAGCAGACTGAGAAAAACGATCCCACCAGTTAGACGATTTAACGAACGTTCCAAATAACTGATCTGAATATTGACCAGCGGCATTTGCACGTTCAGTTCGCCGCGTTCAACGCGCGCCAACACACGATCTGCCCTGCCAGGGATGGCGATCAGGGTTTTGAAGAACTCACCTGCTTCATTCAAAAATACATCGAACGTCGAACCATTCTCACCTTCGGTCAGCTTTTTGGCATATGGACCGAGCAAGAGCCAAAGGTTGAAATCCTGATTCAAGCCTGTACACATGCCGGATAAAATCCCGATCGTTCTTCCAAGCAGCAACAGATTTTCCGGAAGTTGGAACGGCATATTAAACAACAACTCGCGGAACTGCAAGCCGAACTTCATCATTTCATCATGGCGGATGCTGCGCAGTTCGGTCATGCTCATGCCCCAGAAGCGGTCAAAGACCTGAGCACTGGCTTCTTCCAATAATTTGATATTCGCGCTTGGCAGCAGAACACCTAACGTCTGATAAGCTTTTATCAAGCGTGGCGAATCCTGCAAGCCTACCGAGATGACCGCCTCACGCAATCCTTCCACGAGACGGTCGGGCATGCGACCCACCATGCCAAAATCGATGAACGTCAGGCGGAATTTCGTGGAGCCGTCTTCGTGCTTCTCTGCCAGCGGCGAGACGAATAGATTCCCCGGGTGCGGGTCGGCGTGGAAAAAGCCATCTTCGAAGACTTGCTTCAGATATGTAGCTAATAATCGGTCGGCGACTTCGGCGCGGCTGATGCCAGCGGCTGTGATCGCGTCATAGTCCGTGATCTTGATGGCAGTAACATCCTCCAACGTAAGCACGCGGCGTTTGGTCAGGTTCCACACCACACGTGGGACGTGAACGTTTGCATCATCCTTGAAATTGGCAGCGAAGGTTTCGGCGTTCTTGCCCTCCAGCAGGTAATCCAATTCCTCGCGAATGGTGGCGGCAAACTCTTCGAGAATTGCGGTCACATCGGCACGGTCACTGACAGGACGATAGCGCATAAGCCAGCCGCCCACCACGCGGATCGCGGACATGTCCACATCCACGATCTGTTCGATATTCGGGCGCAGGATCTTGACGACGACACCATCAAAGCCCAGGGCTTCTGCGTCGTGCGGGAATAACCGCGCGCGATGGACTTGTCCCAACGAGGCGGCGGCGACGGGGGTTTTCTCAAAGAGTAGAAAAACCTTTTCGATAGGCGCACCCAGTTCCAGTTCCGTATTGAGGCGGATGGATTCGTAATCCACAGGTGGCACTTCATCCTGCAAGCCAGAAAGTTCATCCGTGATTTCGGGCGGAAGCACATCCAGCCGCGCCGAAAGGAACTGTCCCACTTTGATCATCACACCGCCGAGGCGGATCGCCAGCGCGCGAAAACGGACGGCGATGTTTCGCAGCCGTTTGGTGCGGTTGTTTCGCGCGAGAAACCCCAAGCCGATGCGCGGTAATAAAATATCCCAAAAGACAATGCCGATCGTGACGCGGGCAAAGAACAGAACAATGCGCCAATATCGCATCCGTAGAATTGTTTTCATGAAGCCTCCGTGTTTGACAATTGTAGCCCCAATATCAATATTGACACGGTGGCGAAGGTCCACGAAACTTCGTTACACGAATCATGTGACACGGAGTCCTTGACAATTAATCCCACTCTCATGTAAACTGAACCTGTAATCAAATTTCAAAAGAAAGGAGCGCACTTCACATGTCTTTGCATTTTGACCGCAAGCTAGATCGAAAAATCAACCTTATCGAAGTGCGCCCATTGACCGTCTAGTTACGGCTTCAATTTCTGTGTCTTTCCAAACACGGCGCACCCCGCGCCGTGTTTTTTATTGTCTACATTAACCGCCAAGTTCGCGAAGAGCGCAAAGAAAACCATTAAAACCTTAGCGTTCTTCGCGGTAAAGAAGCCTTTTGGTAAACAACATGAACATCTCACTCAAATCCTATTGGAACCTGCTCTCCGACCATATCCGCCCTCAACGCGGACGGTTCATCCTGCTCGCCGTCATGCTCTTTGGAAGTATCGGGCTCCGCATCTTCGCTCCCCAGATCATGCGCAAATTTATCGACGCCGCGTTGGCTGGCGAAGCTTTATCCACGTTGACATGGACAGCCGTTGCCTTTATCGGAATCGCATTGCTCCAGCAGGGAGTCCACATCGCGGTGACGTGGCTCGGTGAGAATGTCGCCTGGACCGCCACCAACGACCTGCGCGCCGAACTGGCAGGGCACGCCGTCCACCTGGATATGCGCTTCCACAACGACCACACACCCGGCGAGTTGATCGAACGCATCGACGGCGACGTGACCGAACTGGCAACCTTCTTCTCTCAGTTCGCGCTCAACCTGATCGCCAACGGACTTCTGCTCGTCGGCATCCTGATCGCGCTCTTCATCGAAGACTGGCGCGCCGGGCTGGGCTTCACGGTGTATTCCATCCTCACGTTGACCATTCTCGGCAAAGTCAAAGATATCGCAGTCCCGCATCAAAAGGCGCGGCGCGAGGCAGAAGCGCAATTATTCGGCTTCGTCGAAGAACAACTCTCCGGCACCGAAGACATCCGTTCAAGCGGTGCGGTGGGATTCTCCATCCGTGAACTCTTTCGCCATCAGCGCGAAGTTCTGATCCACAGCCGCCGTTCACACTTCAAACGCTGGATCATCGAGAACGCGATGGGGCTAGCGCTCACACTCGGCACACTGCTCGCCGTCTCCAGCGGATATTGGCTCTTCACGGCTGGCATTATCACCATCGGCACGGTCTATCTTTTCGTGCATTACCTCAGCCTGCTCGAAGAACCCTTTTGGGCGATGACGCATGAGATCGAAAGTTTTCAGACCATTGGCGCTTGTGTGGAGAGACTGACCGAGTTCCGCGCGCTCAAGCCTGAGAGCAGAAATGAAGCGGGCAAGTTAATTGATTCGCACCCGCTCGCGCTGACCTTTGATGACGTGACCTTTTCCTACAACGGGAACGACTCCGTACTCACGCGCCTCTCGTTCGACCTCAAGCCTGGTTCTGTTTTGGGACTGCTGGGGCGCACCGGAAGCGGAAAGACCACCATCGGACGGTTGATCTTCAACCTGTACAACGTGAACGACGGCAGCATCAAGGTCAACGGCATGGACTTGCGTGAAACGAAACTCGACTCTTTGCGAAAGAACATAGCCATCGTCACGCAGGATGTGCAGCTCTTCCGCGCATCCATCCGCGACAACCTGACCTTCTTCGACCGCTCGATCCCCGATGAAAAGATCATCGCGACGCTCGAAGAACTCGAACTCGGCGACTGGCTCCGCGCCCTGCCTAAAGGCTTGGATTCAGAACTGGAAACCGGCTCAAGGTCACTCTCCGCGGGCGAAGCGCAATTACTGGCATTCACGCGAGTCTTCTTGCGAAATCCCGGTCTTGTTATTTTGGACGAAGCCTCGTCCCGTCTAGACCCTGCCACCGAGCAAAAACTGGAACACGCGATAGACAAACTTTTGAAGGGTCGCACCGCCATCATCATCGCCCATAGACTTGACACCTTGCACCGCGCCGATGATGTCTTGATCCTCGAAAAAGGCGGCATCCTCGAATACGGTGACCGCAAGCAACTGGCAGCGGACTCGACTTCACGTTTTTATCAACTGCTGCAAACCGGCATGGAAGAAGTGCTGGCATAACGCAGGGGCGGGGTTTCCCCGCCCAATGTTTGGTGAACAACGAAAAGGGCGAGGAGACCTCGCCCCTACCTGGAAAGAAATTATCATGACCGAATCAACACTCAACCAAAACGAACTCAACGTCCCATCCCTGCCCGCGTGGAAAGTCATCCTCGAGATGATCCGCTTTCGCCCGTGGCTGTGGATCGTGGATCTGCTCGGCGTATCGCTGATCCGCTTCTGCTGGCAGGTTGCGCCCGCGCTCATCCTCAAAGCCTTCTTCGACCTCGTCACTGGCGAAGCGACACTGACCTTCGGCATCTGGACCATCGTTATCTTCTTCACGGTCACATGGATCGGACGCATCATCGCCAGTTACGGCTTTTATTATGCCGACGTGCCCATCTTCGCAGACATGAATACCCTGCTGAGAAGGAATCTGCTGAGCCATATCCTCAAGCGACCCGGCGCTTCGCAACTGCCCGATTCACCCGGTGAAGCCGTCAGCCGCTTCAAAACTGACGTGGATCAGATCCCGCTCTTCGTCATCCTCGTCAACGACATCATGGTCGGCTTCATCATCATCGGGGCGTCCATCGTGTTGATGACACAGATCAACTCGTCGGTCACAGTGATGGCGCTCATTCCACTCGTCATCGTCGGCATAGTCGCCAACATCGCCACGGGACGCATCGAACATTATCGCCGCGCATCGCGTCAGGCGGCGGGCAAGGTCACCGGCTTCATCGGAGAATTCTTCGGCGCGGTACAGGCTGTCAAAGTCGCCTCCGCCGAAAAAGGCGTGATCGACCACTTCCACCGCATCAACGATGAACGCCGCGTCTTGACCGTCCGCGAAAAACTTTTCGACGAAGTACTCGGCTCGATCTATCGCAACACATCCACGCTGGGCACGGGCGTTATCCTCGTACTCGTAGGTCAATCCATGCGCACGGGTAATTTCACGCTCGGTGATTTTTCGCTCTTCGTTTATTTACTGCAAAGCATGGGCGACCTGACCACTTTCGGCGGCATGTTGTGGGCGCGCTACAAACAACTCAACGTCTCCGTCAAACGCATGTACCGCCTGATGGAAAACGCTCCGCTGAACGCGCTTGTGGAACACAGCCCGATCAATTTGATGGGCGACCTGCCGGAAGTGACCTATCCGACAAAGACCGCCTCAGACCGACTGAATGAATTGATTGCTGACCATCTGACCTTTCACTACCAAAATTCGGTCAACGGCATCGACGATGTCAATCTCAAGATCAAACGCGGCTCGCTGACAGTGGTCACCGGTCGTATCGGCTCCGGCAAAACGACTCTCCTGCGCACTCTGCTAGGTCTGCTCCCCGCAGATTCCGGCGAGATCCGCTGGAATGGAAATTCTATCAATGACCCTGCCAACTTCTTCATCCCGCCGCGTTGTGCCTACACCGCACAAGTCCCGCGTCTGTTCAGCAATACTTTGCGAAATAATATTTTGCTCGGTTTGAATAAAGCTGACGATGAAATCTACAAAGCCACTAAACTCGCTGTGATGGACCGCGACCTCGAACAGATCGACGACGATCTCGAAACGATGGTCGGCGCACGCGGAGTCAAGCTCTCCGGCGGGCAGGCACAGCGCACCGCCGCCGCGCGTATGTTCATCCGCGAACCGGAACTTGTGGTCTTCGATGACCTATCCAGCGCGTTAGATGTCGAAACCGAACGTCAACTCTGGGAGCGGATCTTCGCCAACGGCAGCGAGCTAACCTGCCTGGTCGTCTCCCACCGCCGTCCGCTATTGAGGCGTGCCGATCACATTATCGTCCTCAAAGATGGTAAAGTGGAATCGGAAGGCACGCTCGATGAATTACTCACCATCAGCCCGGAAATGCGCGAGCTGTGGAAATTGGAAGAATAAATACTGACGACGGACGACTGACCATAGACCACCGCATTTTCCATCGTCCATCGTCTACGGTCAATCGTCCGTAACAAAAAGGAAAACCATCATGACCCAACCCATCTCCTCCGACCTGATCCTCTCTGCGCGCGAGGCATTCAACCTAGCCATCGCCGAGAAAGACTCCAAGCGCATCCGCTCGCTGCTGGCAACGAGTTATCACCTCGTCACCGGTCGCAACGACCAGTTCCACGGAGCCGACAAAGAAGAAATACGTTGGGCAAAGTTATTCCAACAAGACCCAACTGCCGTCTATCGTCGAACCCCGCGGCAGATCACCGCCAATGATTCCTGGGGCATCGCCGAAGAACTTGGCAACTGGCAAGGCGAGTATTCCATCAACGGAGAACTCGTCCGCGCCTCGGGTGTCTACGCCGCCAAATGGCAGCGCACGGCACAAGGCAATTGGGTATTGCAGGCAGAAGTCTTCACTACAATTAACTTTGACGAAGACTGCATCCCGCCCGACCCAATCGATTGATGTCACCCTGAGCGTAGCGAAGGGTCTCTACCTCAACATAAGAGACTCTTCAGTCGCTATCGCTCCCTCAGAGTGACATGGAGAACTATCATGGACATCATCACAGGAAAGATCCTGAAACTTAACAACTGGGAAGACGGAAAAAGTATCGGTCTTGCCAAAGAAGCTGGAAATAAAATGATCGCCTCCGGCATGGAACGCGACGCGGCTCTTTCCAAGCTGGAAGCGGTTCGGG
>CAYJPO010000002.1:19549-88874 GCA_964372045.1 uncultured Anaerolinea sp. | reverse complement strand
TCGCCCCTGCCCTTCCCCATCTGGGGCACGGAACAGATCGACCCCGAAGCCATCAAACAAATGGAAAACGCCATGCGCCTGCCGGTGACCGTTACAGGCGCGCTCATGCCGGATGCTCATGTCGGCTACGGACTCCCCATCGGCGGTGTGCTGGCGACTGAGAATGTCGTCATCCCCTACGCCGTCGGCGTGGACATTGCCTGCCGGATGCGGCTCTCGCTGTACCAAGTCTCGCCCATTTTGATCGGACAGAAGAAAGGCATGTTCGAAAATGCCCTGTGGGACGAAACCGCCTTCGGCATGGGCGCCGCCTGGAAAGGCAGCAAACGCGCGCAACACGAAGTCCTAGACGATGACGCATGGTACGCCACGCGCCAGCTCAAGACACTAAAAGACACTGCCATGAATCAGCTTGGAACGAGCGGAACAGGCAATCACTTTGTCGAATGGGGTTCCTTCCGCTTGCACGAGCCGATGTTCGGCTTACAGCCCGGCGAGTATCTTGCCTTGCTTTCGCACAGCGGTTCACGCGGAGTTGGTGCGAAGATCGCCGATCGCTTCAGCAAGCTGGCTATGGAAAAACACCCCGATCTCGATAAGAGCGTCCGTCACCTTGCATGGCTCGGGCTGGATTCAGAAGACGGTCAGGAATACTGGCTTTCGATGGAACTGGCTGGGCGGTTCGCTTCGGCGAATCACTACATCATTCACAAGCGCGTGGCGGCATCGGTTGGGCTGAAAGAAGTTGCGGTGGTCGAAAACCATCACAACTATGCCTGGCGCGAGAAACTCCCTGACGAGCGCGAAGTCATCGTCCACAGGAAAGGCGCAACACCAGCAGGCAAAGGAACTCTCGGCGTGATCCCAGGCTCAATGGGTGACGCAGGCTACGTCGTCCGGGGAAGAGGCGTAAGCGAGTCGCTTGAATCCGCATCCCACGGCGCAGGTCGGAAGATGAGCCGCAGGAACGCGCTCAACTCCATCAGCAGGCGCGATCGGGATGATTATCTCAAAGAACGCGGAGTCACCCTGCTAGGCGGCGGCATCGACGAATCTCCGCAGGCGTACAAAGCCATCGACGAGGTCATCACCGCCCAACACGATCTGGTGGATGTGATCGGCAAATTCACACCGAGGATCGTAAGAATGGCGGACGAACCGGGAGATATTTAGAAAGAAGGGGCACGCGCAAGGTGTGCCCCTTTTCATGCGGGTGCAGTCGCAAATTAGGTTGGGAGTATTTGATATTTAAGAGAATTATTAATTGCCGCTAATTAATCGGATAATTGCTGTACAATTTCAAACTGTTAGGGAGTAGCCATGGCGCCAAAAACGCCATCGGTTGGTCGTCAATACGGAATGAAAATTCCCGGCTAACCGTACGTGCAATGCACAACTGGCGAGACTATCCACATTCAAGGCTGTGGTAGTCTCGTTTTATTTTTCCACAGCCAGATCAATAAGAGGAGATTGCGTTATGCAAGAATCGATTTGGTTATGGGTTGGATTTCTCGGGCTGGTGTTCACCCTGCTGGGACTTGACCTGGGGGTTTTCCATCGAAAATCACATGCCGTATCCGTGAAGGAGGCTGCGATCTGGAGTGTCGTATGGATCAGCATTTCCTTACTGTTCAACCTGGCAATTTATTTTTATTGGAATATATTTGTTCCTGAGAGCAGTTATTCGAACAGCGAGGCCGCCCTCGCATTTTTCACGGGATATCTCATCGAGAAATCCCTGAGTGTCGACAATATTTTCGTCTTCGTCCTGCTATTCACTTTTTTTGCGGTGCCTGCGGCCTACCAGCACCGCGTATTATTTTGGGGTATTTTAGGCGCATTGATCATGCGCGGGGCGCTCATCGCGGTCGGTGCGGCGCTTTTAAAGGAATTCCATTGGATCATCTATGTATTTGGGGCATTCCTGATCTACACGGGTTTTAGGATGGCGTCTCAAAAAGACGAAAAATTGAATCCAGATCAAAATGGCTTGATCAAATTCCTTCGGAAAGTAATGCCCGTTACGGACACTTATGAAGGGGATAAATTCTTTATCCGCCGCGCCGGGAAGCTCATGGCCACCCCTCTTCTGGTGGTGCTGCTGGTCGTGGAAAGCACTGACCTGATCTTCGCAGTGGATTCGATCCCCGCCATTTTTGCGGTAACGCAAGATCCTTTTATCGTCTTCACATCCAATGTCTTTGCCATTCTGGGGCTTCGCTCGCTCTACTTCCTGCTCGCAGGGGTGATGGATAAATTCCATTACCTGAAACTTGGGCTTTCGGTCATTTTGGTATTCGTGGGGATAAAAATGGTCATCGTCGATTTCTTCAAGATCCCGGTCCTGCTTTCCCTGGGAGTGATCGCCACAGTCCTTACAATATCGATCGTGGCGTCGCTGCTACGCGCAAAACGGATCGAAAAAATTACGGAAGTTACTGCCCCATAGCATTCTGCCACAATCGACGAAAAGGTCACGGAAAAGCAAGAAATTTCCGTGACCTTTTCGTTATAATGGACTCATCTTATTTCGAGAGGCGCGAATGTTACCCAACGACCAGCAATTCAAAGATCTATTATTGAGTTTTTCGCAGGAAACAAATCCGGTCATGCGCAAACAATTGGAAGATGCCATTTGGCGCACATATGGCACGGAGAACACCGTTCTTGTCCTGGATATGTTCGGCTTCTCGTTGCTGACCAGGAAATACGGCATCGTCCATTATCTTTCGATGATCCGCCGTATGCAATTGACCGTAGAACCGATCATCACCGGGTATGGCGGGACCATCATCAAGTTCGAAGCGGATAACTGCTTTGCGGTCCTTCCCGATCCGCTGGCAGCCGTCCGCGCCGCAACCACCATCCAACATGCGCTGACTGCCTCGAACCTGTTAACCGCCGATGAACTTGACGTCCATGTTTCAATTGGCATTGATTACGGAAAGATCCTGATCGTCAATAATGAGGATATCTTCGGCGATGCCGTCAACCGCGCCTGCAAAATGGGAGAAGATATCGGCGTAGCGGGTGAAGTGCTCATCACAAAAGAAGCCATGGACATGATCCCAAAGGAGGCGGAGATCGAGGGCAGGTCGGTTGAGCTTAGCATCGGCGGACTAAGCATCCCCGCATACACGATCCTATATAGTTCGAAACCAGACGAAAACACAGACTGAAAAAGGATGGGCGGCTTTGAAGTCGTCCATCCTTTTTATTTTCCTTGAATGGAATTTTTACATTTTTTCAAGTAGTTCGATCGCGTTTTGAATTCGCTTTAAGCACACATCGCGCCCGATAATCTCCATACTTTCGAACAGAGGCGGGCTGACTTTTTGTCCGGTCGTCGCCACACGGAGAATGCCAAAGACCTGATTGGCGTTGAAGCCGGAAGACTCGACGAACGCGCGCATCGGTGGCTCGGCGGTGGCGTGGTCAATGGATGGCAAGCCTGCGAGGATCTCGTAAGACTTGCGTGCGATCTCGGCGGTCTGCTTCGCGTCCAATCCTTTGGCGATGAGTTCCTCGGGATTTGGGGTTACAACATCCTTGAAGAAGAACGCGCCAAAGGAAATGCAATCGTCCAGGGTTGTGAGACGCTCGCGGATGAGCGGAATGATCTTGAGCAGAACGTCGTCCTTGACGGAGAGTCCCTCACGGGCAAGATAAGGCTTGAGACGGGCTGCCAGGTCCTCGGTCGTCAGGAGGCGGATGTGCGTCGCGTTGAAGTGATCCAATTTTTGGAAGTTGATCGCGGCAGGCGACGGAGTCAATGAGTCGATGGTGAAGCGCTCGACCATTTGCTCCACGGTCATGACGTCATCTTCGGGAACGCCCCACCCCATCAGCGCAGACCAATTCAAGACACCTTCGGGAGTGAAGCCGAGTTCCTGCATATCTTTGATGAAGATGGAATAGCCATCCTTCATGGCTTGCGCCGCTTCGCGCTTGGACATTTTTCCCTTGCCGCTGGGCTTGAGGAAAACGGAAAGATGGATCCAGGTCGGTTCGTCCCAGCCAAATGCGCGGACGATGTTGACATGCAGCGGGAAAGTGCCGAGCCACTCCGAGCCGCGCATGACGTGCGTGATCTGCATCTCGTGATCGTCCACAATGGCGGCGAGATGATAGGTCGGCAAACCGTCGGTCTTGAGGATGACCTGATCGTTGAGTTGTTTGTTATCGGTGGTGATGTCGCCACGCAGGTGATCATGCGCAACGGTGACGCCATCCTGCGGCATCTTGAAGCGGATGGTGTATGGTTCGCCGTTGGCAATGCGGCGCGCTGCTTCATCGGGAGCAAGGATGCGGCACGTGCCGTCGTAATGCGGATTCTCCTTGCGCTTCATTTGATCCTGTCGTACTTGATCCAACCGCTCAGGTGTGCAGAAACAGGGATAAGCATGTCCCTTGTCCACAAGAACTTTTGCATGAGCCTGATAGATCTCGCGGCGCTCGGTCTGGCGATACGGTCCGAACTTGCCGCCGACATCGGGACCCTCGTCATATTGAAGCCCAAGCCAGCGCAAGCCGTCCATGATCTCCTGTTCCGCGCCGGGGACGGTGCGTTTTAGATCGGTGTCTTCGATGCGCAGGACGAATTGCCCGCCGGTCTTCTTTGCAAGCAGATAATCATAAAGGGCGACACGCGCCGTGCCGAGATGCATGTGTCCCGTTGGGGAAGGTGCAATGCGAGTGCGGGCTGGTTTGATGGTCAAGATGAGTTCTCCCAAAAATTTTGTTTGGACGATGGACAACGGACCGTAGACCATATGATCCATCATCCATCGTCTTTGGCCGCTATTAGAAATCCAAATCCTTGCGGCGCATAACAACGGACTCAACCAGTCCGATGCCGATCATGAGCGCAGTGAGACCACTGCCGCCATAACTGATGAATGGCAGCGGCAAACCGGAAACGGGCAGCAGATTCAGATTCATACCGATATTGACGGCGCCCTGGAAAAAGATCAATGTTGCCACCCCGAGCGCCAGCATCGAGCCGGAAACATCGCGAGCCTTCTGCGCCGCACGGATACAACGCCACACGACCATCGCCAGGGTGAAGATGATCAACATGCCGCCTACCGTGCCAAATTCCTCGGAGCTGGCGGCAAAGATGAAGTCGGTGTGGCGTACTTTCAAAAAGCGAAGCTGTGTCTGCGAACCATGCCCGTAGCCTTGCCCAAAGACACCACCGGAGCCTACGGCAATCAACGCCTGTTGAACGTTGTAGCGGTTACCATAGGTATCGTTCGGATCTGGAATGACGAAGTTCACGATGCGTTCCTGTTGATATTCCTGTAAACCAGGAATTCGAACACCAAGCACAGAGAGCGCGACCAGGCTAACCAGGGCAACCGCACCGATCACCGCCGCATAGCCAACATGTTTTAGTTGGATGCCATTCACCCACAACATGATCCCAAGAATGACTGAAAGCACCATCACATTACTCAAGTTCGGCTGAAGCAGGATCATGACAATGATGCCGGATGCCCAAACGATGGCGCCGAACACCCAGCGCAGATCGCGGGGCTGATGCTGGACCGCTTCAAAATAACGGGCAAGGATGATGATGGCGGCTATCTTCGCAAATTCGGTCGGCTGGAGGAACAACACGCCGACGGTAAACCAGCGTTGAGCGCCGAACGCGCTCTGACCGAACCCGGTCAGGGTGACCAGAAAGATAAGGATGACAATATAGATAGGGCGGTACAGTGCGAGCCAGTAGCGGTAGTCGATGGACGCGAGCAGAAAGATCAACGCGACCCCAAGAATGGCAAAATAGACCTGTCGCAGGATCAGTGGCTGAAGTACTTCATTCCCCGCGACCGCCGAACGGATCATAGCCGCGCCGAACGAGGACGCAAGCACCACCGCGCCTAGTAGGAGAAAATCGAAATTTCGCCAGGAAAGTCCACGAGACATACTAAAAAAACACGGATGCAACCCAGGGCGATAAGGTTGATCCGTGCCTCCAAGGTCTAGAAAGAAGAATCAACCGGAACGATGACGAGACACGCTCCGCAGGGGAATATCCGCCACCAGCCGCTGGGAGCGGCCATCGCGTTCCAACCCGATCCGAACAGCTTCATCGTCGATCTCGATATGCTGGGAAATGACCTTGAGCAGGTCATCCTTTAATGCTTCCAACTGGGCAGGAGTAAGGTCGGTACGATCATGTACCAGCACCAACTGAAGACGTTCCTTTGCACTTACCGCACTCTTTTTTCGTGTGAAGAAGTTCATGTTACTTCCTCCCAGTCAATCGCTGAATTGTGTTCCAAAAACTACCCTGGTGGTCGAGGTCCATAAAGGGCACATCCTGGCCCTGCAAGCGTTTGGCGATATTGCGAAACGCCATCCCAGCCCGGCTCTTCGCATCGTTCACCACCGGCGCACCGCGGTTCGAGCCAATGATGACAGTCTCATCCTCGGGGACAATGCCGATCAATTGAATGCCGAGCAGGTCTAGCACATCTTCCGCCGAGAGCATATCGTTGTTCTTCACAAGCGTCGGGTTGAGCCGATTCAGGATCAAACCCGGATTCCCTTTTTCCTCCGCTTCGAGGATGCCCACGACCCGGTCTGCATCACGAACTGCGCTGACTTCCGGGTTGGTTACGACAACCACCCGGTCCGCTGCCGCGATGGCGTTGCGAAATCCGCGTTCGATACCAGCGGGTGAATCAATGATGATGAAATCCATATCAGCTCGGAGGTCATTACAGATGCGCACCATGTCGGATGGTGACACGGCGTTCTTATCGCGGGTTTGAGCGGCAGGAATAAGATACAGCTCGGGCAAATGCTTGTCGCGGATCATCGCCTGCTTCAATTTGCAGCGACCTTCGATCACGTCCACGATATCGTAGACGATCCGGTTTTCGAGTCCCATGACAACATCGAGATTACGCAAGCCAATATCGCCGTCAATGCAGACGACGCGTTTCCCGTCCATGGCAAGCGCAGTGGCAAGGTTTGCTACGGCGGTTGTCTTCCCGACTCCGCCTTTTCCCGAGGTAACTGTAATCACTTGTGTTGTCATGTTCATTCCTAATATTGAGTTAGCCTGAACTCCAGAGTTCGGCTTGCAATCGTCCATCGCTGTTGATGCTGGCGATCTCCGGACGTGGGTCTTTGTGCGGTTTTAGTGACGCAGAGACCAGGTCGGCGATCCGCAATTGGTTTGCGGAAAGGTCGAGGGCGCAGATGAATGCCGAGCGGTCACCTTTGGAACCGGCATGGATCATCCCGCGCACCCGCCCCCACACGATCACATTGCCGCCGGCAACCACTTCCGCACCCGGGTTAACATCGCCGACAATGATGATGTGACCGGGATATTCGACCCTTGAACCGGAGCGGATGGTCTTGTTGACGAACAATGCGGTTTCATCGTTGATGGTATCGAGGAATTGTCGCTGCTCTTCGGGTCTCGGTTTGGAAATGCGGGTGGCGAGACCGAGGAGTTGGGATGTTTGTTCCGTCATCGGTGATTCACTGATGACCGCCCACAAGGAGACATTCCTCTCCGAAAGACGATCACGCAGCTCCACAAGGTCGTTCACCTTGAGCACCTGTGTCCCAACATCCATGGCAAGGCGTGCCCCTTGGAAGAATGCGGGACGCTCGTCGATCTGAGCGAGCAATGCCGCTTGTTGCTCCTCCCAGGGCGCATCGGAAAAAGTCGCCAGAAGCCCGTCACGGATTCCTTTGATCTGTACAATCGAAGTGATCTGTTCCATAAGTCATGCGCCTCAGGCAAACTGGTTTGAATTATACCTGATGATAACGCGCCGTTTACGGGCTTGGAAGCGCGTTCCCCTGGGCGATATCCAACGCTTTGATCTCGAAATATGCCTCGATCATGCGGGCGACCATCGGTCCCGCCACGCTCGCACCTTCACCGCCATTGTAAGCAAAGGCGAGGACAATGATCTCGGGGTCTTCGTAAGGGGCGTATGCAAGCGTCCATGAGTGAGTGGGCCACGCGCCGAATTGACAGCGGTTGGCGGCACGGGCGACATCGTCGCAATATTCCGCTGTGCCGGTCTTTCCAGCAACCGCGATCGGGAAGTCAGCGAAGAGGTCGTGCAGGGTACCAAATGCAGGGTCGGTCACCGCCAGGCGCGTTCCCGCGCGGACGGCTTGGATCGACTCAGGCTCGATGATCTTCAGGTCTTCCGTCAATGCACAGTACGGACCATCACAGGAGTACTCTTTGATCATCGGGGTTACCGTTGTATCCCATTTCGTATTCGGAGTGAATGGTGAGATCTGGTAACTGCCAGGGGTTTCGAATTCGGTCACGGTGAAATCCTCGGGGTTGAACCATACCGGAATAACATTCCCATCGCCATCGGTCACCTGACGGACAACTGTGGGCTGCATCAACTTGCCGTTGTTCGCGATCACCGAACCGGACATCAAGACTTGCAGAGGGGTGCCAAGTACATATCCCTGCCCCACGCTGGCAATGTAGGTATCGCCGGTGGACCAGTTCTCACCGGTATTGATGCGCTTCCACTGCGGGTCTGGAATGAGCCCATTCTGTTCACCCTTCAATTCGATACCTGATGTTTCGCCATACCCAAGGGCGCGGGCATATTGTCCGAGGCGCTCGATACCAAGCCCTTGCGGAATTTCATCCTCAAAGCCGCCGCCGAGTTTATAGAAACATACATTGCTCGAGAACGCGATGCACTGCAAAAACTGGATGGGACCAAAGCCTTCGGGTCTTTGGTCAAAGATATGGTCCACGAACGGACGCGTGTTCGCGTCAGTACAAACATCGTTCGGGTTGAAGCGCTCACACAAAAGCAATTGTCCCGGAGCCAGGATAATGTCATCCAGATCGACTACGCCTTCATTGATCGCGCCTGTCGCCGTTGAAAGTTTAAATGTCGAGCCGGGGGGATATTCCGCTGAAATCGCGTTATTCAACAGCGGCTTGCGCGGATCCTGACTCAGCTGTTCATAGTAATAAGCGGGGATGATGCGGGATAAACGGTTATTTTCATATCCCGGATACGAGACCATTGCGAGGATCTCACCTGTTTTCGGGTTCATCGCAATTATGACACCGCTGGAGATACGCACCTGTCCGAAATAGGTATTCCAAAAACGGATCTCCTCTTCCATCGTCGCTTCTGCCGCAGCTTGCAGCCGAGTATCGATCGTCAGGTAAACGTTATATCCAGGTTTGGGCGCAATGGGCGGCTCAAGGTTGCGGATCTCCTGTCCAGCCACGTCCACCTGGACAACCCGCAGACCATTTCGACCAGCGAGAATGTCTTGCAGCGAATCTTCGACACCGGAATATCCCACTTTATCGCGGTTGGGGATAAACCCTTGTGCGCGGTATTCCTCTTCCTGAGAGGCAGGGATCGGTCCTAGGAATCCGACGAGATGGGATGTCAACGACCCGGTCGGGTAATCACGCACCGGCTCAATCTCGACCTCAACCCCGGGCCAGTCCACCGATTTTTCTTCCACAATGCGGGCGATCTCTTCCGACACATTACATTTGATCTTGACAGGGCTGTACGGCGCGAGTGTATCTTGCAAAGCAACCATCTGTGCGATGGCGGGACCTTCTACACAGGGACCATACAACTTTGCTTCTTCGAGCGATTCATCAGTGACGGGACCGCCCACCGGCACATCCACCAGAGATGAAACCTCGCGATAGATACGCTGGATATCTGATTCATCGGCGGGAAGATTGGCAGGCGTAATAACGATATTGTAAGAGGCAACATTGCGTGCCAGGATGAAGCCATTGCGGTCATAGATAATACCGCGTGGCGCAGGCACACTGACCTCGTTGGTGTAATTATCGGCCGCGCGCGCAAACCAATCCGAGCCCTGGAAGACTTGAAGGTTGATCAATCGCAAAAGAAACGCACCGAGCACGATGGCGACAAGGATGTAGATCGTAAACAACCGCCACGTCTCGAATCGAAGTGATCTCGAATCTGAACCTGTGCTCATGCAAACTCCTCCACCGGGTAAACCCAATGCGACAGATCGCGCATGAAGGGATATAAGGGGATCGCTATCAACATATTCAGGAGAAGGCTTGGCAGGGTGATCAAACCCAGAACGTCACCAAACGCAAAGGGAGTTCCCAGAATCCGTAGACCAGCAAAGGTCAACATATGTTGAAACAAAGTACCCATAAAAACCACACTGAACATCGTCAACAGCGGTAATTGCCAGACGCGCCGCTGCAAGACCCGCGCGATGAAGATCACGCCGAGGTATCCGAAGGTCAACAGCAGCCACGGCATGCCTGAAACGAACCCGGCAAGAAGGCAGACAACGATCGCCCAATGCCATGCCGAATCCACCCGGTCCTGAAGAGCCCATGCGGCAAGCAGCACAAGCGGCAGGTCCGCATAACCGGAAAGCAGCCTCATCTCACTGATCACAGCAGATTGGAGAATCACTGCCAATAGTAGCAATGGGATTGCGATCAAATTTCTCATGATGAATTATAGAAATCAGGGGGAAGGCGTGTTAACAGGTTCGAGCGGGGAAATATCCACGGGGCGGAAGTTTGTGATGACCAAAACGATTTCGAGACGGGAGAAATCCACTGCCGGTTGCACGGTCGCCTGCTGGAACAATTCGAACTCCAGACTGCGGAGTGTGACGACCTGCCCAATGATGAGATCCGCCGGAAAACCGCCGCCCAACCCCGAGGTCAGGATGAGATCGCCGGGATCCACGACCACGTTCTGCGAGATCATATCGAGGGATACATCGCCCGTCACCGAGCCGGAGAGCACCGCGCTCGTTTCCACATTTTGAAGGTACACATTGACAGTGGAAGCCGGGTCTGTGATGAGCTGAACGCGCGCCGCATCTGCGATCACAGCGTCGATCCGACCGACCAGACCCTGGTTCGTCACGACAGGCATACCTCGTCGAATATCGTCATTGGAACCGCGGTTGATAATGATGTAATGAAGAAAGGGGCTTGGGTCACGTCCGATCACGGATGCAGCTTTGTAAGTGCTTTCAGGGTTGGAGCGGGAGAAATCCACCAACGCGGCGAGGATCTCAGTCTCATTGACGCGCTGCTGCAATTCGATCACCTGTGCCTGCAATTGCGAAACCTGCGCTTCGAGTTCTGCGTTCCTTTGCCTTAAGGAGACAATGTCGCGAGGCGCGGTAATAAAATCTTGAAAGCCAAGGAAACGTGTCGAGATCCAGGTTTGCAGATCGATCAACACAGCACCAAATTGTCTCGAAGCAGATCCAAGTGCGCCGCTCAAGGCAAGCGCTAATATTCCCCCGACCACGAGAAAGATAATTGTAGTTTGTAAAGAACGGGGATTCATTCTTTATCAGCCCCAATGGGACTGCCGTTTATTAGTTTATGCAACATGCCTCGTACTACCGCGCTCCAAACCAACCAGATAACGGGATAGGCTTTCCAGATCTTCGAATACCATCGCTGCGCCGCGCGCAACGCACGTCAACGGGTCTTCGGCGACCCACACACGCAATTTCAATTCATCCGTCAGGCGTTCCGCCAAGCCTTGCAACAATGCGCCGCCGCCTGCCAGACAAATCCCTGTATCCATCAAGTCGGAAACGATCTCAGGCGGGATCTCATCCAGCGCATCGCGGACGGTATCAATGATAACCTGAACCGAAGCGGACAGCGCTTCACGAATTTCAACCGAAGAAATTTCGATCGTCTCTGGCAGACCGGTGACAAGATTCCGTCCGCGCACTTCCATGGTCTTTTCCGGGTGAAGCGGATAGGCAGAACCGATCTGCCATTTGATCTGTTCGGCAATACCAGCGCCGATCAATAAATTATATTTATTACGCAAATATTGAACAACGTCCTGATCCATTTCGTCGCCAGCCACACGCAGAGACCGCGACGCCACCACACCGCTCATGGACATGACCGCCACTTCGGTCGTGCCGCCGCCGATGTCAACCACCATCGAGCCGCGGATCTCGCCGATGGGCAATCCGGCACCCATCGCGGCGGCGATCGGTTCTTCGATCAGCATGGCTTGGCGCGCGCCGGATGCCATCACAGCATCGTAGACCGCGCGTTTTTCCACTTCCGTAACGCCGGTGGGCAGACCAATGATGACGCGCGGACGTGGCAAAGGCACGACACTTTGCTCATGGACTTTACCAATGAAATATTCCAACATAACACGGGTGACATCGAACTCCGCAATAACCCCATCGCGGATAGGACGAACGACCATCACGTTTGCCGGTGTTCTGCCAACCATTTCCTTGGCTTCCAAACCGATCGCCAAAGGTTGACGTAACTTTTTATCCACCGTAACCCAGGATGGCTCGTTTATCACGATCCCCTTGCCGCGAACATGTACAAGCGTATTCGCAGTACCGAGATCAATGGCTATATCCAGAGAAAAGAGGCCTAACAGCCAGTTGATAGGGTTGAAGGCCAAAATAGGCTCCTAAGAAAAGATTCGTTGTTCAGCACTAACGGGCACGATTATACCATGAGGCTAACTTTCGAATTCAAACGACCTCCGGCTGCAATGGGAGGTAAAATAGGTGAAAAATTTCACCGGAGAAAACATGCCCAAAATCGCATTTGTCACAGATAGTACTTCCTATCTTCCAGCAGAATTAACGAAAAAACATAACATCACCATCACACCGCAGGTATTGATCTGGGGGGACGAAACATTTCAGGATGGAGTGGATATTCGACCGGAAGAATTCTATACCCGTCTGAAGGGTTCGAAGACCATGCCCACGACATCCCAGGTTCCGATCGTGGTGATGCAGGCTGCGTTTCAGGGGCTCGTAGATCAAGGATTTTCGGTCATAGGTATTTTCATTTCCTCAAAACTTTCCGGCACAATTCAATCGGCAATGCAGGCAAAGGAGATGATGGGCAGCACCGGAGAGAAAGTCACGCTCGTTGACAGCCACTCCACTGCCATGGCATTGGGATTTCAGATCCTCGCAACTGCCCGCGCCGCGGAAGCAGGCGCAAGCCTGGAAGAATGTGCCGCACTCGCAGAGAAAGCACATGAGCGGTCTGGGGTTTTCTTTGCTGTGGATACTCTGGAATTCCTGCATCGCGGCGGACGGATCGGCGGAGCACAGCGCTTCATCGGCTCTGCCCTGAACCTGAAACCGATCCTTGCCGTCCAAAATGGAAAAGTGGAAGGCGTGGAACGCATTCGCACCAAGGGCAAAGCGCATGACCGCGTGCTCGAACTGGTATCGGAACAAGTCAAAGGAAAATCGAACGTCCGCATTGCGACCATCCATGCGAATGCGGGGGAAGATGCCAAAAATTTACTTGACCGCGCCGCCGCTGCCCTATCCCCCGTGGAAACTATTTTTACAGAAGTAAGTCCTGTGGTCGGCACACACGCCGGACCCGGCACCGTGGGTTTGGCTTATATCCACGATTAATGATCGAAACTTCGCAATTCAACCGAATCGTTCAATCCATCCCCCTGCTTCAACAAGCGGAATCCGCACTTGTAGATGAATTCAAGAAGGTGGCGTTCATTGCCCACATCCCAGCGGGGCGCGATGTATTCCTGGAAGGCGACCGCGTGGAGGCGATCGCCTTGTTGATCTCGGGAGTGGTACGCGTTTATAAGGTCGGCGAAACGGGCCGGGAGATAACGCTGTATCGTTTTGGGAACGGATCCTCCTGCATCCTGACCGCAAATGCCATCTTGAGCCGGAATTCATTCCCCGCCATCGCATCGGTCGAACAGGATGCGGAAGCGGTCATGATCCCCGCTGATAAATTCCGCGAGTGGGTGCAAAGATATGAAGTGTGGCGGGAGTTTGTCTTCGACCTATTGTCACAGAGGCTTTCAACCGTGATGGCGGTCATCGATGAAGTTGCATTCCAGCGCATGGACCGGCGTGTAGCTGCGCTGCTATTGAAACAGGCGAGGATAAAAAATCCGCTGCGGATCACCCACCAGGAGATCGCCTCTGAACTTGGAAGCTCACGCGAAGTGATCAGCCGCCTGCTCGAAGATTTTGTGAACGACGGCTGTATTCGCGCTGGACGCGGCACGGTCGAGATCCTGGATTTCGAGCTGCTGGAAGAACGTTCGCTTATGTGACAATGTCACTGACAGCATTTCATGTCTCCTCTATACTGTGGGCATCAATTCAACCAACCAAGGAGATAGATCATGAAACGTAATATGTCCAATATCGACCGCATTGTCCGTGTTGTAGTGGCGGCAGTCTTCGCCTATTTGTACTTCGGCGGCATCGTCACCGGCACGTTGGGGATCGTCCTCGTCGTTCTGGGCGCGGTGTTCCTTCTCACTGCCGTCATCGCGTTCTGCCCGCTGTACATGCCCTTCAACCTCAGCACTTACAAGAAGTAACAAAAAATTGAGCGGACGAAAGATCGTCCGCTCTTTCCTTTAAAAACCATGAATCAATCAGAATTTCAGAAAAAGATCAACTCAACTGAAAAACCCATTGTCATCGATTTTTGGGCGACATGGTGTGCGCCATGCATGGCGACCAAGCCCATTCTGGACAAGCTGGCGAAGGAATATGTGGACTCGGTCGAATTCCTCCCGATCAACGCGGATGATTCGCGTGAGATCCTCGAACAATACCGCGTGTTTGGGATTCCCACCATCCTGACCATCCGCAACGGAAAAGAGGTAGGGCGGGTCACAGGGGCGCGCAATGAAGCAGGATATCGCGAATTGTTCCGATCCATGTTGGAAGGCGGCGAGGTCAAGATTCCGATCACGCCGTTCGATCGGATGCTGCGTCTCGGGGCGGGCGGAGTTTTCATCGCCATCGGCGTAGCCACCGGCAACTGGCTCGTGGCTGGCATCGGCGGCATTCTGGCGTTCCTGGGAGTCTACGACCGCTGTCCCATTTGGAACGCGGTCACAGGAATGTTCAGGCGTAGATAAATTCAATATCGTGACGATCTGGCTTCGGGTCCGCCCGGAGCCGTTTTTTTTATTTGATGGGCTATAATCGGAATCATGATCCAAAAGATCCCACTCGTCATCGGCATCGCAGGCGGTTCAGGTTCGGGAAAAACCACCGTCGCCCAGGAGATCTTGAACAGGGTTGGAGCAGATCGAATTGCATTCCTCCAACACGATTCCTATTACAAGGACTTGAGTTTGCTGCCTTCGACACAGCGCGCGGAAGTAAACTTCGACCACCCCAATTCACTTGAATCTGAATTGCTGATCGACCACATCAATTGCCTGCGAAAACGAGAGCCGATCAAAGTCCCGATCTATGATTTTTCAACCGATAGGCGTACCGACAGGAGCTTTATCGTCGAGCCCAGGAACGTTATTTTGGTGGAAGGTATTCTCATCTTCGTCGAACCCGAACTGCGAAAAATGTTCGACGTGAAGATCTTCGTTGACACCGATGCGGATATCCGCCTCATCCGCCGACTGCACCGCGATATCATGGAACGCGGGCGCAGTGTCGAATCGGTCATCAATCAATATCAAACTACGGTGCGCCCGATGCACCTTGAGTTTGTCGAACCATCCAAACGCTACGCAGACGTCATCATCCCGGAAGGCGGACACAACGCCGCAGCGTTGGATATGGTCGTGGCAAGGATCGAAACTTTACTAAAATAAAAAAGGAGAAAAAAATGGCAAAACAATGGAGCAAACCACCCGAGATGCAGATCGACCCGAAGAAAAATTATACAGCCCGCATGGAGACTGACAAAGGCACGATGGTCATCGAGTTGTTCGCGGATAAGACCCCGGTCACCGTGAACAATTTCGTCTTCCTTGCTCGCGAAGGCTATTACGACGGTGTGATCTTCCACCGCGTGATCCCAAATTTTATGGCGCAAGGCGGCGACCCGACCGGAACGGGGAGAGGCGGTCCGGGCTATCAATTCAAGGATGAATTCCATCCCAGCTTAAAGCACAACAAACAGGGCATCCTCTCGATGGCGAACGCGGGACCCGGAACGAACGGCTCGCAATTCTTCATCACCCACCTGCCGACCCCGCACCTGGATAACCGTCACAGCGTGTTCGGTCAGATCGTGGAAGGATTGGATGTTTTAATGTCCATCCCGCCGCGCGACCCGAATAATGTCAGCGCACCTGCAGTAAAGATCATCAGTGTCACCATCGAAGAAAGCTAAGAGCCCTGCGGTAGAAAAGTCGAAACGCTCAAAGGTTGCTGGTTCAAAAAAAACTGCTACGAAGAGAACAAAGCAGACAACCGCAGTCTCAGCAAGCAGGTCAAAAAAGACCAAGGCTGAAATCTCAAAACCAGCCGCCGCAATACAACCCGAGAGCGTTCCACTTTCCAAACCCGCTTCCAGCCTGACCACGAACTTACTGCGGGTTCTGGCTGTGCTTGCCGTCATTGGTATCACGGTCTACATTTACAGCATCCGCGACCGCGTGGAAGAGTTTACGGCGTATGGCTACCCCGGTATCTTTCTTGTCGCCTTGCTGGCGAATGCAACCGTGATTTTGCCAGCGCCGGGAGTGGCGGTGGTCTTTGCGATGGGAAGCGTCTTCAATCCGCTCGGCGTAGCGTTTGCGGCAGGAGCTGGCGGTGCCATCGGTGAACTGACCGGCTACCTGACCGGTTTCAGCGGACAGGCGGTTGTGGAAAATACCGAACTATATAACCGCATTCTGCCATGGGTCAAAAAATATGGAGCCTGGGTGATCTTGGTGCTGTCGGCAATCCCTAATCCGTTCTTCGATACGGCTGGCATCGCCGCTGGAATGGCGAAGATCCCAGTCTGGCAATTCATGCTGGCATGCTGGATCGGGCAGACCATCAAAATGGCAATGTTCGCATATGCCGGTGCGTACTCGATAGACTGGATCGCCAATTTTTACGAATAACCAAAAGTATGCTTCGGACGTCGTTGGAAAAACTGCCAATGACTTCCGAAGTTTTTTATCCACAAAGGAGAACATCATGAAAGGTTATGAAAAGCTCGATTCCTACATTGACAAGCATCTCGATGGAAGTTTGGGCGAACTGAAACGTTACGTTGCCCAGCCCAGCATCAGTGCGCAAAACCTCGGTTTGAAAGAATGCGCACTCATCGTAAAAGAAATGCTGGAAAAACGCGGCTTTAAGGCTCAGATCATGGAGACCGAAGGCGCGCCGGTCGTGTTCGCTGAACGCAAAGGAAAAGTCGACAAGACCCTGCTCATCTATAACCATTATGATGTCCAGCCACCGGAGCCGTTGGAATTATGGGACAGCCCTCCCTTCGAGCCGGAGATCAGGAATGGCAAGATGTACGGGCGCGGCGTCAGCGACGACAAGGGTCATCTCACCTCCCGTCTGCATGCCATCGACGCCATCCTGGCGGAAGAAGGCGAACTGCCCTGCAACATCAAGTTCATCATCGAAGGTGAAGAGGAAACATCCAGCGTCCACCTGCATGGGTTCATCGCTGATAATCTTGACACACTGAAAGCCGATGCCTGCATTTGGGAATTCGGCTCTGTAGACCACCGGGATAAACCCATGCAGTATCTCGGTCTGCGCGGCATTTGTTACGTCGAACTTTCCGTCACGGCATTGGGAACCGATGTCCATTCCGGCATCGGCGGCAGCATCCTCCCGAATGCGGCGTGGAGATTGGTCTGGGCGTTGAACACGCTCAAGGGTCCGGATGAGACGATCCGCATCCCCGGCTTCTACGACAACATCATCCCGCCGACGGAGCGCGACCGGGAATACATGGAAAAACTTCCCGACATGGAAGATGAATATAAAACGCGCTTCGGTGTAAAAGAATTCATCAAAGGCTTGAAAGGCGGAACGGAATTAAAGATGGAGGAGGTCTTCGTACCGACCTGTACCATCTGCGGTCTAACCAGCGGCTATCAAGGACCCGGCTCAAAGACCGTCCAGCCCGCCTTTGCCTCCGCCAAAGTGGATTTCCGCCTTGTGCCCGGTCAGATGCCCGAGGATATTCTCAAGAAACTACGCGCGCACCTCGATGCCGAAGGGTTCAAAGATGTTGAAATAAATTACCTAGGAGGCGAACCCGCTGCACGCACCGACCCGGACGATCCGTTTGTCAAACTTGTAGTGGAAACAGCAGAGGAAATCTACGATGCCCCGATGGAGATCGTCCCCATGATCGGCGGCTCGGGACCCAGTTACCCGTTCGTGAATGACCTCAAACTGCCGGTGGTCACCCTGGGCTTGGGCCACCCCGACACAAAAGCCCACGCCCCCAACGAAAACATCCGCATCGACTTGTACGTCCAACACGCCAAGCATATGACGCGAGTCATCAAGGAATTCGCAAAGTGACCTTTTTCACTCCGATTTCGTGACTTTCTTTCCGTGAATTCGGAATATAATTGATTTGTAACAAATTTCACAATTCGTATTTTCAAGCAATTTGGAGGTCCCCATGTTTGTCGGTGAACGAATGTCTCAACCAGTTATAACAATTGAACCTGAAACCCCTGTCCACGATGCCCTTGCCATGTTCAAAAAGGAACACATCCGCCGCGCGCCGGTGGTCAAGAACGGAAAACTGCTCGGCATCGTATCCGAAAGTGATTTATTGAACGCGTCCCCCTCGCCTGTCACCAGTCTGAGCGTGTGGGAAATGAATTACCTGCTCAGCAAAGTCACGGTCAAGCAGATCATGACCAAAAAGGTCAAGACCGTGGATGCGAACACCCCCATCGAAGAAGCCGCCCGCATCATGGCGGACACGAAGATCGGCGGCATGCCGGTCATGCGCTCCGGCAACCTTGTCGGCATCATCACAGAGACCGACCTGTTCAAGATCTTCCTCGAGCTGATGGGCGCCCGTACCAAGGCTCTGCGCGTGACGGCTCTGATCGAAGAAAAACCCGGTCAGCTTGCCAAGGTCACCAAGGCGATCGCAGATGCAGGTGGGAACTTTCTGGCATTCGGCATGTTCTCCGGACCCGACACCAGCAGCCGACTCATCACCTTCAAAGTGGCTGGGTTGAAAAAGGATGAGGTCACAAAAGTACTTGGCAAAGTCGTCAAGAAATTCTGGGACATTCGGCAGAGTTAGGACATAAATTACAGTCAATAAAAAAGAAGAGCGTTTTATGCTCTTCTTTTTTATTGCAGGGGGAAAACTTACTCAGATCTATGGCTAAATCCATCACGAACAATAGATCTATGTTGAAAAATCTTCTTTCTCTTTCTTTCGAAATACCAGAGTCCTAGCCGTTGCAACCAAGGATGCTACTGCTGCAATTACCTGAAGGGAAGTCTCTAGAATTTGCATAATATTTAAAACTGATGGGTTTGTTGAGAAAATAGATTGAGGTATATAACCCAACAACAAGGTTCCTACCATAAACCAAACGGAAACTGACAACTCTCTTATGTTCTTAGACTTGTTCCTTTCAAGGCTGATTCGCCGTGAGTTTATTATCCCAATCGCTCCCATTCGTGCGATTAATTTCACCTTCTCTACATCTTCCTGGCTAAATCTATTAAGTTTTCCGGACTCGATCGAAATAACACCTATTAGATTACTGCCATCAATCATGGGGACGGATAATTGTGAGTTTATCCCAGGCACAATCGAAATAAAATTATCAGGAAACTTTGATACATCACCAACGTTCAAATCAACTCCGCGCAAAAGCGCGAGACCGGATATTCCCAATTTCGCACTTTGTTTCAAATTGATTTTCATTGCAAAGGCGTTGTTGGTGTCAGAATATATATCTGGAAGGGCGGCAGGGTTTATACTTTTTATCTTAAGCAGGACCCTATTTTCTAACAATGAAACATGGCTAAAGAATTCAATTCCTCTTGGTCCGTCCCCAACAATTCGGAGAACCTGTTCAGCCAATTCATCGACAACATCCTGTAATTCATTGTGCTGGGAAATTAACTGTCCTGCCTTGTATACAGCCTCATACTGTTCTGCTCTTTTAGCCGCCTGAGCATAAAGGTCAGCGTTGCTTAGTGCAACACCGATATACAGGGCTAGTGAGGTAAGGTTTTTTTCATCCTGCTCATCAAAAGCCTTCCGTCTGGGATGTTCGATATTTATTGCGCCAATGATTTTCTCTTCGTGCAATATCGGAACTGCCAACTGAGACCTGGTGCTATCCGAGAATGGGATGTAATCCGGATCCTCCTGTACATCTGGCACATTTTGAGGAATTCCCTTTTTAATCGCACGCCCCACTATTCCAATACGCGGGCTTCCATCGAAAGTCGGTGGGTTCTCAAAATCAATGACACCATTGATTTTTTGATTTATTCTTTGAAGGACTTGATCATCGTGATGCTGAGGATTGAATTTTAGCTCCTTTCCTTCCAGCAATGCGAGGTGAACCAGATATCCCTTATCCTTGGCATCCATGAGAGCGCCGGCCTGCATTACAGTTTGCCGGAAAATCTGATCACGATTTAATTGGATACTCCCGCTTACCCATTGTCCCATTTGAGCTAATACTTCAAGCGCTCTTGCCTGTTTCCTCTCTCTTTCATTCAAGCGCTTTTGTACTATAGCCACTCCTATTATAGACGCCAGTGCTTCAAAGGCGAATTGATCATTCTCGTCAAAAGCATTAGCCTCCGGATATTCAACATTCAGCACTCCAAAAAATATATCGTTATGCTTAATGGGGACTGCGATCTGTGAAGCCACGCTCGTGTGAAGAATAATATAATTTGGTATTTTGGAAACATCATCAACACGCTTTGTTTGGTTTTCTTTGACTGCCATCCCTACGATACCAATCCTCCCATCATCGGGGTCGTTCAGACTGATTGCCGGACAATAATCCTCCCCGCCATTTTTCACACGGAGTTTTAAGCTTTTTTGCAACAATTCATAAACAAGCTTGGAATGATGCTGAGGCAGATAAACAAGGAAATTCTCTTCAGTCAGGACAGCCAAATGACTAAAATAACCAGTCCGATCAGTATCCTCCAATATTCGACTAGCAATATGAACCATACTTTTGAGAACATCGTCTTCCGAATCTTTCTCCAAAATTGACACACTTGCCTCTTGTAGAATTTGAAGCGCTCGCCTCTTCCGTTTTGAGATTTCATTCTTATGGGCAGCTAGTTTTATATTCCAGATCACTACATCAGGAATAATTGGTTTTTTGAAAAAACGAAAAGTATCATTTTGGTTAACATCGATTTTCTCCCCAAACAACATGACCTCTATATCCGGAAAGTCCTGCATTAATCTAATAAGGCCGATGGAATATATATATTCAAAAAAAGATTCATCAATCAACAAGACACTGAATTTTCCGCCACTTAATAAGTTTTTCAGGTTTTCGTAACCCCGGGGCAGCGAACGAACGGGTAATAAGTCAACGAAATTCGATCTGCACAAAGGTAGGAGTAGCGACTCTAGTTTTCCATCTGCATCCAACACCAAAACTGGGGTGAACTGCGAAGACATGTTATCTCTCCCAAAGCATGATATCAATTCGTTTGGATGTATTTATAGGATAATTACGACTATATATATCCTTGTTCAAATTGTACTCCCCCTTCAGTAATTTTCCAAGCCTCAATTAGTAATTGCAATATTTTTTTATTGCAATTGGAATTTATATTCAAATTAACGAAGCACAGGCAAGTAGGTAATCAATTATTTTAAATAAAAATCCCCAGTTCAAGTCACCGATTTCGTTGCAAGGATGCCACCGTTAGAGATGGGGTAAAAAAAAGACGAGGACATGCCTATTCTCGGTAAAGTCGTCAAGAAATTCTGGGACATTCGGTAGAGCTGATCGGCAGCGTGCAATTTCAAAAAGAAAGAGCGTGTCTTTTTAGGGACGCGCTCTTTTCTGTTCCATAGTTATGATCCACGCCGCTTTGCCCGAGTGCGATCTTCGGGTTTGCGGATCGTTTTATTTTTCGCAGGAGGTCGCTCGCCGTGACTGCGATCCAAACTACGAGCTCCGGTTTTTGGCGTTCGTTTTGGGCGGTCGGTTGGATGAAGCGGTTTAGGAGTAGCGCGCTCACTTCGACCTTCACTCGTCACAGGCTTTTTACCCTTCAATTCGCTGACTTCATCTTCCGTCAAATGTCGCCACTGACGCGGTTTGAGACTACCCAGCCTCAATGTGCCTATTCGTAAGCGAATGATCTTGACAACGGGCAGACCAAGCAATTTTCCGATCTCGCGGATCTGGCGTTTCTTGCCTTCAACCATAATCACACGGATCCATGCACCTTTACCGGACATCCCAATAAAAATAACGTCAGCCGGGGCAGTTTTATCGCCATCTTCCAGAACAACTCCGCGCCGCCAGGTCTCCAACTGTTGCTCGTCGGGGCGGCGGGCAACCAAGACCCGGTATTCTTTTTGATGCCCAAACCTTGGATGAGTGAGTTTATTTGTCAGCTCGCCATCATTGGTCATCAAGATCAAACCTTCAGAGTCGTAATCCAGACGTCCAACAGGATATAAATGCCCCGGCAATGGGATCAGATCCCGTACAGTTTCGCGATCGTCCTGCCCTTCCGCGGCAGAGAGCACATTGCGCGGTTTGTAGAGCGCAATATAAGTCAACGCTTCTTTTCTAGTCAGCGCTTTCCCATCGACTGTGACTCGATCCACCAACAGATCGGCTTTTTGCCCCAATTCAGCGACCTTACCGTTAACATGGACGCGCCCCTCAATGATATACGCTTCGCTGGCACGGCGGGAACCGTACCCTGCCTGAGCGAGCAACTTCTGAAGTCTTTCCTGCATTCGTTTTCTAACCTTTCAACAATTCTGTGGGTTCGCTTTCCGCTTCCACCGGAACTGCCAACGGGGGCAATTCCATGATCGAATTCAAACCGAAGTGCTGTAAAAATTCCGGGGTGGTCGAATATAAGATCGGACGCCCCGGTCCATCGGTGCGCCCCGACTCCTGGATCAAGCCCTTGCTCAACAGACTTTTCATCATGCCATCACTGTTCACCCCGCGGATCGAATCAACCTGTGGGCGGGTGACGGGTTGTTGATAGGCGATGATCGCCAGCGTCTCAAGCGCTGCGCGGCTGAGATGAGTGATCGCTTCCAAGCCCAGGAACTTTTCCACGAGCGCGGCGATCTCCGCGGCGGTGGTCAATTGGACGCGCCCGGCATTTCGCTGAAGGCGCAGCCCGCGCGATTGAAGAGAATCTTCAAGTTCCTTGAGGCCGCGTTCGACGACCGAAGCGGTCACATCCAACGCCGCCGAGAGCTGACCAACAGGCACTGGCTCTGCAGAAACGAACAACATCGCCTCGATCTTTGCTGCGAGACCGGGCTCAATATTTGAAAGAGATTGAGAGTCGCTCATGCTATAATTACTCCGCTTAAAAGAAAAATTTAAATAAAGAATTTACCATGAAACCAAATATAAACAAATTTTACATTTTCATTGCATCGCTGACGCTTGCCTCCCTGGCTTGCTCCATTTTCGTCGGTGGACCGGAGTATCCGGCGCAGACCGTTCCCACATCCGTTAATGAAGCGCAGACAATGCGTGAGCAGATCGAACAGGCGCTCATCGCCGGGGCTGAAACCGGCTTTGTCACCTTGCAGATATCCGAAAGCCAGCTCACATCCTTTATGGCAGATAAACTGGCTCAACAAGTCAACCCGCCGTTCACCGATCCGCAGATCCTTTTGCGCAACGGTCAGATGCAGATGTACGGGAAGATCACGCGCGGCTGGTTGACTGCAAACATGCTGATCACCATGAACGTGACCGTGGATGAAGTGACCGGTCAGCCGAAGATCGAGATCGCATCTGCCGATTTCGGTCCGATCCCCGCACCGCAGGGCATCAACTCCGCCATCAGCGCGATCATCGACGAAGCCTTTACTGGGACGCTCGGTCCCGTGGCTGTCGGCTTTCGATTGGAAACCATCGCCATCGCAGACGGCATCATGACATTGACAGGGCGTATCAAATAGCGGCTGGATTATACCCGACATGCCCCGCCCCGGACTCCGCCCGCGACTGCTCTCCACCATTCTGCTTTTTGCGTCGCTGATAGCTTCCTGCCGCTCCCCCCAGGTCCGTGATGTGATCACGGTCACACTCACTGCGGATGGGACCACGCGCAATATCAGCATCCCCGCTGGAAGTACCGTATCAGAGTCTTTCGAAACTGCTGGCATCGAACTTGGCAGTCTGGATCGCGTCGTTCCTCCATTTTATACAGTCCTCAGTGAAGGCGATACAATCACCTTAACACGGGTCGAGGAAGCATTCGAGACCGAAGAGGCGGTCATCCCTTTTGAACGTCAGGTCATTCGCAACGAGACGCTGCCCGAAGGCGAGACGAGACTTGTTCAAGCCGGTGTCAACGGATTGGAAGAGATCACGTATCGCAGAATTCTTGAAGACGAAGTCGAGATCAGCAAGAGTATTGTAAAGACCCTGATCTTGAAAGAAGCACTGCCGGAGATCGTCATGGTCGGCGCACAGGCATCATTCACGCCGTTGAATATTCCCGGCACGCTCGCGTATCTTGCGGGCGGCAACGCCTGGATCATGGAAGGTTCAACAGCGAACCGCCGCATCATCGTCAGCACCGGCGACTTGGATGGGCGCATCTTCACACTATCCCCGAACGGCGAGTATCTGGTCTTCACACGCAAATCCAGCAAACCGGCTGACGAAGAGATCAACACCCTTTGGGCAGTGCGCACAAGGAACCTCGAGCCCAAGCCTATTTACCTGCAAGCCGTCAATGTGGTTCATTTCGCAGCCTGGATACCCGGTACGAATTCAGTGGCGTACTCCACCGTGGAACCGCGCGGCACCGCACCAGGCTGGCAGGCAAACAACGACCTTTATCGGGTCAGCATTACCGGCGGCACTCCGCGCAGGCTGATCACTGCAAACAACGGCGGCGTGTATGGCTGGTGGGGCACATCCTATGCGTTCGCCCCGGATGGCAGGCTGGCATACGCCCGACCGGACGGAATCGGGTTGGTGGATCAGGATGGCGGGTACTTTAAACCGTTGATGGGGATCACCCCGCTCAACACCCATAGCGATTGGGCGTGGATTCCTCCACTCGTCTGGGGCGCAGACGGAAACAGTTTATACTTCGTCATCCATGCCGCAGCCCCGGCACCCATTACCGGCGAAGAGTCGCCATATTTCGACCTCTCCGCTTTATCGTTCAGTAATGCGGCGGTGGTGTCCATCGCACAATCATCGGGGATGTTCGCTTATCCTTCGATCTCCCCCATCCACTCCGACGGCAGGGAAAAATCGTTCCAGGTGGCGTATTTGCAGTCCATCTTCTCCGAGCAAAGCGACACGAGCCGTTATCGGCTGATGATCATGGACCGTGACGGTTCGAACAGCCGGCTGCTCTTCCCGCCGACAGACTCGAACGGGCTCGAACCTCAGGTCACTGTGTGGGCACCCGCCGCGGTGGAAGGGCAATCGGGTGATTTTATTTCGGTTGTATATCAGGGTAATCTCTGGCTCATTGACAGTGGAAGCGGTGAGGCGTACCAGGTCACTGGGGATGGGCTGATCAACAAAATTGATTGGAAATAAATTTCTGTGAACAAGGAAAAGAAATGCGAATATTAATTACAGGCGCGGCTGGGTTTCTCGGTTCCCACTTAACCGATCACTTGCTTGCCGATGGTCACGAAGTCATTGGCATGGATAATTTCATCACGGGCAGTCCCGATAACATCGCGCATCTGGCAGATAACGAACGGTTTTCGTTCTACAAACGTGACGTGTCGAATTATCTGTTCGTGCCGGGTAAAGTGGATGCGATCCTGCATTTTGCTTCACCTGCCAGCCCGAACCCACAGTCGAAGTCGGGCTATTTCAACCTGCCCATTCAGACCATGAAGGCTGGAGCGCTGGGAACGCACAATTGTCTCGGCGTCGCCCGGTCGAATAAATCAAGATTTTTGCTTGCCTCCACCAGTGAGATCTACGGCGACCCCGAAGTCCATCCGCAGTCAGAGACCTACCCTGGCAATGTGGACCCGATCGGTGAGCGGGCTGTCTATGATGAAGCCAAACGCTTCGCCGAATCGCTCACCATGGCGTATCACCGCTTCCATGGCGTGGATACACGGATCGTACGCATTTTCAACACCTATGGTCCGCGCATGGATCTTGAAGATGGGCGTGCCCTCCCCAACCTGCTGAAGCAGGCTTTGCTGGGTCAGCCACTGACCGTGTACGGTGACGGTGGTCAGACGCGTTCCTTCTGTTTTGTCGACGACCTCGTGGATGGGATCGTAAAGTTGTTGTATTCCGATGAACACTTCCCGGTGAACATCGGCAACCCGATCGAAATGACCATCCTGCAATTTGCGGAAGCGATCAACAAGATCACCGGCAACAAGGCTGGGATCGTGTACCAGGAAAATGCGCGCAGCGCACGCGACCCGCAGAGACGCCAACCGGATATCACCCGGGCTAACAACATTCTGAAATGGACACCCAAGGTCGATCTCGAAGAGGGGATCCGGCGCACGATTCCGTTCTTTAAGCAAAAGCTGGGGCTGGGATGATCCTGACTGATGTAAAAGAGCGTAACCGATTTATGAAGTTCGCTCTGGTAGGCGCGATCGGTGCAGTGATCGACTTCGGCGTGATGAACAGCCTTTCGCATTGGGCGGAATTTCCACTTGTATATGCCGGGACGATCTCTTTTATCTGCGCCGTTATTAGCAACTTCTTTTGGAACCGTTACTGGACGTATCCGGAATCCCGCTCACGTCCGCTTTTGAGCCAGATGGGAATGTTTTTCCTCGTCAACACGGCGGGGGTCGCCATTCGCATTCCCATCCTGCACTACCTCGAGCCGCCCCTGCTGCGTTTTGTGGAAACCTACCTTCACACACCGCACATGACCGCCGAGTTTTACGCCAAGAACTTCACCCTGGCGGCGGCGGTGGGAATTGTCATGATGTGGAACTTCTTTGTCAATCGATATTGGACGTATAATGACATAGACGACAATTAGGGAGCAGTTCTATGTCAGCGGTAACCATCATCCCGATCTTCACGACGAACGGCGATGCAGGCGCCTTCCTGCAATATCCGTATTTATTCAACCTCACCGGGGAATGGGTTGGTTTTGTCACACCGAAGCGGGATGTCTACTCCGTGCTGGGCGAATTCATCGGAACGCTAACCGATGACCCGCGCATCCTCCGCAAACGGGCGACATCTACACTAAAACCGCGGCTCAAACCTCCACCGACGCCAATGCGGATCCGCCCACCGGCTTCGATCCCGCTTGCCAGCATGATGCCGGAACTCACCCACTCGTTGATCGACGTTTTACTGGACATGCCGGAACGCCTGCACACGCTCGACTCGGGCGAATTCAGGCAGGATATGGATTGATCTAATAATGAGCGATTCGAAATTATTGAAAACCCCGGGCGCGTCTCGCGTTTATCTCTCGCAACTGATGCAGCCCGAACATGCCAACCACCATGGGAACGTCCACGGCGGATGGATCATGAAACTGGTGGACGAAGCGGGCGCGCTTGCCTGCATGCGTCACGCACAAACACGTGTCGTGACCGTCGCCGTTGACTCGCTCGTCTTCCGCGAACCTATCAAGATCGGTGACCTGGTCACTTTCACTGCGGAAGTAACGCATACCGGTCGCACCTCGATGGAAGCGGAAGTACAGGTGGTGGCAGAAAATCCCATCACGGGGGAACGCACCCACACCAACACCGCCTATCTCGTTTACGTTGCATTGGACGATGAAAGCCGCCCTACCAGCGTCCCGCCGGTAGTGGCAGTATCCGACGAAGACCACAAACGCCTCGACCTGGCTAAACAGCGCCAACAAAGGCGTATTTCCCAGAAATAACTTTTCACCTTGAAGCAGCTCCAAAAAAATCCCATCCTCATCCTGCTGTTCATCAACCTCGCCATCGGATTGATGACGTTCCGTTCCTACGGCTTATCCTGGGATGAGCCGCTTTTTTACGATTATGGCGAAGCACTGAAATATGCATATAACCCAGTAAATTGGTTCAGCGGCGAATTCAATGTAGGCAACTCCTTCGGGTCAAGCGGATCAGATCATGCCAACCGCGGACCGGCATATCTGCTCGTCGCGATGCCCGCCGTCGAACTACTCAAAGCCATCGGTCTTGACCTGGCATCCGCGTGGCACCTCACGAACTTCCTGACCTTTCAACTCGGCGTTTACCTACTCTTCCGCCTCGCCCAAAAATGGATGAGCTGGGAATCCGCGCTAGCGGTTGCTGCATTGTTCGCGTGGCAGCCACTCCTTTGGGGACATTCGTTCATCAACCCCAAAGATATACCCTTCCTCACCTTCTTTCTGGGTTCGGTCTACTTTGGCGTCGAGGTGGTGGATCATCTCGTCGAGAACCGGAAGCTGCATTATCCAAAGATCATCCTCGCCTCTTTTTTTCTGGGGATCACCACCTCCATCCGAATCCTCGGACCCCTTGCGGCAGTGTTGATATTTTTTTACGCGCTGTCATACTGGAAATCCCTAAAGAAAGCTGAAGTCATGAAGGCGCTGTGGCTATACGCAATGATGTCATTGACGATCTGTTTTGCGTCCTGGCCCTATCTGTGGACAAATCCGCTCAACACATTTATCGAAGTTTTTGGGTTCATGTCGGATAACCCCACCCAACTCAATGTACTCTTCGCCGGGAACGACTATTCCGCCAGCGAACTTCCACGCCGCTACTTCCCCGTTTTGCTCGGCTACACCCTGACCGAACCAAGTTACTTCCTCATCACACTCGGCATGGTAATCGGTTTTTGGAGATCGAACAAACAGCAGAAGCTGACCCTCGCCATCCTTTTGTTTTGGTTCGGCATTCTGCTTGCCTACATTCTCCTCAAACGCCCCGCCATGTACGACGGCTACCGCCACTTCCTCTTCATCCTGCCGCCGCTATTCATCTTCGCGGGTTTTTCCTTCGAGTTCTTTTTCACCTACTTGAAACTGGGATGGAATAAATTCGTCTTCACGATTGCCCTGCTTGCATTCGGCATCGCGCCCATGCTGCAACTCCATCCCTATCAATACGCGTATTACAATAACTTTTCTGGCGGGACCAGCGGCGCTTTCCGCGAGTATGAGACCGAATACTGGCTCACATGTTACCGGGAAGCCGTGCTTGAATTCGAACAGACCGTCCCGGAAGGCGGTCAACTCTTTGTGCGACGCGAACCTTATATTGCCGCTTATTATGCAGGCACGAATATCACCGTCCGCGACTTCCGCACCGAGCAAAAAGAAATGAAAGCGGGTGACTTTTATCTCGTCAACACACGCTCGAACGAAGACCTGAAATTCCTCGCGGATGAACCCTCTGTGGTCGAGATCGCCCGACAAGGCGCGCTGTTCTGTGCCATCAAAGAAGTCCCATAACCCTGCTATAATCCCCGCGCCATGACACCATCCCCGCGCCTGCTTTTGACCATCGACTACGAATCCTGGTTTGCGCCTTCGCGCAGATATGATTTTCTATCCCCTGAAACCCGCTACAACTTGGATGAAGGACTCTCCCGCAAAGCCATCGACCCGATCCTCGAAACGTTCGGGGAATCAAAAGCTACTTTCTATCTCGTCGGCGAAATGGTTGGGTGGTATCCGGAGCTACCCGGGAAGCTCACCAGTGCCGGGCATGAAGTCGGGTTTCATTGCCACATCCACCGCCGTCTCAACGATATCCACGAGATCGAAAAAGACCTTATCGCATCCGGCGGTTGGATAAAAGAACACAATGCCTGCGGTTATCGCGCACCAATGATCAACACGGTCGAAGAGGTCTATCCGCTCCTTGAAAAACATGGCTTCAAATACAGTTCATCGTTGTATGCGCCCACTGGCACCACCGTACGAAAAGGGAATATCTGGGAGATCCCGGTTAGCACATTCCCGCTTCTAGGCATTCCCAAAGAATTCACTGCGCCGCGTTACATGGACATGAAACTCGTTTCCGGCGGCGAGTTCCCCTACGGCTCCAGCTTCATGAGCGGGCTTTTCAGACCCATTGTATTTAAGATCATCGAACGGGAATTCAAAGCGGGGAAAAGCCCGGTCATATTTTTACACCCCTATGAGATCGTCTCACCCACGCGCTGGCCCCAACGGTTCGCGATTGACATGCTCCACAACCCGCTGCTCTACCCGTTCACATTCAACAAATCGAAGTTCCTCAAAGAACTGCTCAAACAATTCCCAACCTCTACAATGCAAGATTACCTCAAAGAGATCAGTCAATGAACGTGCAGCGCGTCAACTCCCTCAACTTCCCTGCGCTTGATGCAAAATTAAGCTACATCGGAATTGACCCGTGGATGAATTTCATTCACGACATGTATGGGCATCCAGTCCATCGTTTTGTTGTACTCGATGGCGACCGTCCACTTGGGGCGCTGTCACTGCTGGAGATCGATCATCCCGTCTTCGGTCATTATCTCTCCACAGCACCCTTCGGCAGTTATGGCGGCTTCACCTTCGAGAATGAAAACGCACGCGATCTTTTATTGGATGCAGCGCGCCGCCTGGCAGAGGAAACGAAGGCTGAATACGTTTCGCTGCGATTCGACGAGACCGCCTCTCCCCCCGCTGATGGCTGGGTCGAACACCCCGTTTACTTAACCTACCTGATAGATCTATTTGCCACTCCAGACGACCTGCTCAAACGCTTTTCTTCGGATCATCGCAACCACATCCGCAAATCGCTCAAAAAGGGATTTCAAGTCCGCTTCGGGCACCTCGATCTGTTGGACGACGCTTACGAAGCGATCGCACGCAGCATGCATGAACTCGGCTCGCCGTATCACTCCAAGACCTATCTGCGCAGGATGGCGGAAAGCCTTGGAGATACGCTCGAATTCGCCGTCACGTACGATGCCAAGGGTAAAATCAGCGGCGGAGGTGTTTTCATCCGTCAGGGCAAAACCATATTCAACCTGCATGCGAACGTTCTGCGGTTTGCGCGTTCCGCTTATGCCGGTGAATTCCTCTATTGGTCGGTCATCGAACACGCCATCAAAAACGGACTTTCAACCTTCGACCTGGGACGCAGCCTCATCGGTTCCGGCAACGACTTGTTCAAATCCAAATGGGCGCCTGAGAAGAAAAAACTGGCATACTGGTTTTGGTTGGCACCGGGACATGAACTCCCTTCCTTGAACCAGAAGAATCCAAAGTTCCAATTCGCCATCGCCACTTGGAAACGCCTGCCCCAATTCATCATCCGCCCACTCGGACCGTACATCATCCGCGGACTCGTTTAATCGTATGGAGTCAAGCGGTTCACGGCATGATAACCAAAGTTAAGTTTCATTAGTAACAATGACCCACACCCTTCGCCCACTCAAAACCATCCCAGCCGAGCTACTCCCGCGCATCGCAGAGATCCACATGGGAGATGCAGGTCTGCTTTCCAAGCTGGGATACCCTTTCGTCCTGCGCTATTTCGAGAATGCCGTCCAAGATGAACACGCTTTTGGCTTTTATGCACAGAAGCATGAGACTGGTGAGATCATGGGATTCAGCCTCGCCTCGCCGGAGCCTTCATCGCTCACATCCAAACTGACCGAAGATAAAGGCTGGTTCATACAGCACATGCTCAAAGTCATCTTCACCCGACCGTTGGCATTCCTACAGATGGTCATCTCCAGCCTGACCATTCGCGGACAAATGTATGAGCCGAATACCATTGAATGTGTATACTTTACCGTTGACCCGAAATTTCGCGGACATGGCTTGGGACGTTCCCTGCAAAAAGCGCTCATGGACGAGGGACGAAAACGCGGGTATAAAAAGATATACGCCAGCGTCGAAACTTGGAATACAGCCAGTTTGAAGGCAACTCAAGCGAACGGTTTCAAGATCATCCGCACATTCCGCGAAGGAATTTATTACAGGCACCGCCTGGAAAGCGAGTTGTAAATGACCACACACCGCGAACGAATCCAAGCTTGCTTCAAGGGCGAGCAGATCGACCGCACCCCCATTGCGCTCTGGCGGCACTTCCCGGAAGAAGACCAGCATCCCGAGACCCTCGCCGCAGCCACGCTCAACTTCCAACAGACCTATGATTTCGACATCGTGAAGGTCACTCCCGCATCGTCGTTCGCGGTCAGGGGCTGGGGCGTGGAAGATGAATGGAAAGGCAACCCCGAAGGTTCACGCGATTACACCAGGCGCGTCATTCATGACCCCAAGGATTGGGAAACGCTTGAACCGCTCGACCCGACATCGCCCCACCTGGCTGGACAGTTAGCCTGCCTGCGCGCCATCCGGCAGGGAGTTGACCCTGAGACTCCGGTCATTCAAACGATCTTCAATCCGCTCTCGCAGGCAAAGAACCTGGCAGGGAATAAACTCCTGCTGGAACACATCAAAAAACATCCAGAAGCTGTGATGAAGGGATTGGAAACGATCACAAAGACCACCGTCAAATTCATCGAAGCCGTCAGAGAGACCGGCGCGGATGGCATCTTTTACGCGATCCAGCATGCGCAGGGCGGCATCCTTGAACTTGACGAATACAAAGCCATCGCACTGCCGTTCGATCAGGCAGTGCTCAAGCCAGCCGACGCCTTTTGGTGCAACCTGCTTCATTTGCATGGAAAGGATATTTACTTTTCCCTGCTGCGCCTGATGAACTTCCAGATCGTCAACTGGCACGACCGGGAAACGTATCCTTCGCTGGCGGAGGCGCAAAGCTTCTTCAAGGGTGTCGTGTGCGGAGGCATCAGACAAGATACGCTCGTTTCAGGCACTCAGGCTCAAGTCAGAGAAGAGGCGAAGGGGGCTATCGCGCAGACGAAGGGTCGCAGGTTCATCCTCGGCACCGGATGCGTCGTCCCGTACGTCGCGTTACATGAAAATATCATGGCAGCCAGAAAGAGTGCGGAATGAGTTTACGCGTCATCGCAGGTTCGGCAAGAGGCAGGAAGTTAAAATCGGTGCCGGGCGAAACGACGCGCCCCGTAATGGACCGCGTGAAGGAAGCGCTGTTCAACATCCTCGCGGGAGATGTGGTTGATTCAAGCTGGTGGGACCTTTTCAGCGGCACCGGCGCGATCGGCATCGAAGCCCTGAGCCGCGGCGCATCGTTCGCGAAGTTCACCGACCTGAACCGCGCACCCATCGAAACGATCAAGGAAAATCTCGATCATTGCAAATTCAGCGAACAGGCGGATATCAGGCGTGGAGATGCGTTCACCATGCTGGCGGGACAAGCCGACCGGCAGTTCGGGTTCATTTACATCGCGCCGCCGCAGTACAAGAAGATGTGGCTCGAAGCTGTGAAATTAATTGACGACCACGCAGATTGGTTGACGGAAGATGGAACAGTCATCGTGCAGATCGACCCGAAAGAATATGAAGAATTTGAACTGACCAATCTCGTGGAAGGCGATCAACGGAAATACGGAAATACGCTGTTGGTTTTCTACGACCGAATTTGATGGAGGAAATATGGTCCTGTTGGTTTTGAAATATATCGGCTGTGTGTTGACAGCCCTGGTCGGCGTGTTTGCGTTATTCGCGCCGAAAAACATCACGGGCTTTACCGGGCTTGTCCCTCAGGGCGGCAGAGGTCTGACTGAGATCCGCGTTGTGTTCGGGATGTTCTTTCTTGCGCTGGGAGTCTTCCCCATCGTATCCGGCAGCGCCGTCGCTTTTCAAATGCTCGGGTGGACGAATATCTTCGTTGGCATCACGCGCGTGGTCTCGATCTTCATCGATAGATCCGGCAATCAGGCGAACTGGCTGAGCGTCCTCTTTGAGCTTGTGTTCGGCGTGATCCTGGCTTTATAGTTTCCCTTTAATCCTCATCGTCATCCTTTGTGCCGTATGCCCTTTGGACGGCGGCTTTCACTTCGTCGTCCGAGTGTTTTTCACACGCCACCAGCGGGCGGTGATGATGCGGCACTTTCCTGCCGCCCGGACTCATGACCTTGCAATCCACGAATTTTCCATGAGAGTCGCTGACGACATATAAGTTGTACAGCGTCCCGCAAACGATACAACCGTGCATCTCGCCTCGGGTATGTGTTTCGTTCATCGCAAACCTCCGGGTTCCAGTAAATGTGAAATCATTGTACTCGCTCACAGATCCAATTGTGGAGAACTGCATTGGGTTTTTATTTTCAAACAAATCGGGAGGGAAGTTGTGCTTCCCTCCCGATTGCATTTATTCCTCAGTGATCGTGATGGTCTTGATCGCGTCTCCTGAAAAGTCCGGGCTTTGATCGGGGTCGCGCAGGGTGATGTCGTTGACAACATCCATGCCTTCGATCACCTGACCGAAGATGGTGTAGCCGCCGTTCAAGAATTCCTGCGGACCGAACGTGATGAAGAACTGGCTGCCGTTCGTATCGCGCCCGGCGTTCGCCATTGCCACCACGCCAGCCTTGTCAAAGGTCAGGTCGCTGTCTTCATTCACGAACTCGTAACCGGGACCGCCCATGCCGGTGCCGGTCGGGTCACCGCCCTGCGCCATGAAACCTTCCAACACACGGTGGAAGGTGATCCCGTCAAAGTATCCATCGCGCGCGAGGAAGACAAAACTATTGACCGTGATCGGGGCTTTATCCGCATAGAGTTCGATGACGAACGAACCGCCCTTTTCCATTTCAACTGTTGCAAGATAGGTCTTGCTTGTATCGATCGTCATCGGCGGCGCTTCAGCATATTGCTTCGGACCACCCGCAGTGGTCGTCTCAGCGGCGGGTTCGGGCGCGGCGAACAATGTGCCCCACGGGATGAACTTCCAAACGAAAAACACAACGACGACCAATACCACAGTAATAGCGGCATACTGGACGATCGTCTCCGATTGTTCGAGCTGCGCTTTCTTCCCTGCCTGTTTCTTTTTTGCCATACAATATTCTCTCCTTTTATCGATTTGTCCCAATTATAACCACCTTGCGCCCGAAACCTTTTTCCTGTATGCTTGTGCCGGATGGAACAATATCTCAAAAAACAAATCGCCCTGCCGCAAGACCATGGCTCGTGGGTTTTCATCCTCAGCCCCTTACTGGTCGGCATCTTTGCAGGCAGGCAATTTACCGGTGCAACCCTTTACCTCATCTTCGCGGCGATGTCTGCTTTTATGCTGCGTCAACCCGTGACCGTGGTCGTCAAAGCAATCTCGGGACGACGACCAAAGACGGATCTTCCCGCCGCCCGGTTTTGGGTGCTGGTCTACAGCCTAATCGCCACCTTTGCCTTGACCGGACTTATCCTTGAAGGCTTTGGGTACCTGCTCTATCTGGCAATTCCGGGAGCGCCAGTCTTTGCCTGGCATTTGTGGCTGGTGAGCCGACGCTCGGAGCGCAGACAGGCAGGCATTGAAGTCATCGCTACGGGTGTGCTTTCGCTGAGCGCGCCTGCTGCGTTTTGGGTCGGCATGAACGAGTATGACCCGCTAGGCTGGTGGCTGTGGCTGTTGACCTGGCTTCAATCTGCGGCGAGCATTGTATATGCCTATCTGCGTTTGCATCAAAGAGAGGTCACAGCCGCGACAACCCAAAGCGAATGGTGGAAGATGGGAAGGCGCGCCTTCCTGTATACATTTTTCAACTTCGTGCTCTCGCTCGTTTTAGGCATTATTCATTTCATCCCTCAATGGGTTTTCATCCCATTCCTGCTGCAGTTCGCCGAGACCCTCTGGGGCATCACCCATCCCGCCGTCGGATGGAAACCGGTGAAAATCGGGGTCCGGCAACTGATCGTCAGCATAAGTTGGACGGTCCTGTTCGTTATGTTTTGGAGATGACCATGGACGACATGAAGTACGAACTTCTGACTGAATTGACCAATCGCATGGAAGCCGACCTGCTCGAAAGTTTTCTGGAAGCCAACGACATCGACGTGGAACTGTTCCAGGAATCGGTCGGTCACAGTGCATTCCCCGTCACCATCGACATGCTTGGGCGTGTGCAGGTCTTTGTGCCCAAGGAAAAGATCAAGAAAGCGAAGAAATTGCTCGAAACATTCAACGCACAGGAGTAACAATGAAGAACACGACCATCCTTTTCACAAAGTTCGGCATGGGTCAAACGGACCACCCCGAACTTGGCATGAAGCTGATCCAAAAATACCTTTCCTTGTTGTTGGAAAGTAACGAACTTCCCCCGGTAATGTGTTTTTACACCGATGGAGTCAAGTTGGTGACGACCGGTTCGCCGGTTATCGAACAACTTAAACAAATGGAAGCCAAAGGCGTACGCCTTGTTGTATGCTCGACCTGTCTCGACATGCTGGGGCTCGCAGATCAGGTCCAGGTCGGGATCGTCGGCGGAATGACCGACATCATCGAAGCCCAGATCAAAGCCGATAAAGTGATCACAATCTAAATGGAGTCTGTATGAATTTCGATCTCAATGAAGAACAAAAAATATGGAAGAAGATCGTCCACGAGTTTGCGGAGGACGTGCTGCGCCCCAAGGCGCGTGAAGTGGACGAAACCGAAGAGTTCAACTGGGATTCCGTCCGCAAGGGTGGACCGGTCGGATTGACCGGCATGAGCATCCCCGAAGAATACGGCGGCTCTAACGTGGATGCCATCTCCAACGCCATCGCCATGGAGGAATTAGGCTGGGGCTGCGGGTCCACTGCGCTGGCATTCACCGCGCATAACGGGCTTGGCACAGCGCCGATCGCGCTGTTTGGAAGCGAAGAACTGAAAAAGAAATGGCTCCCACTGGTGGCAAGCGGAAAGAACAAACTCGGCGCGCTGGCGCTCACCGAGCCCGGTGCAGGTTCTGACATTCAGGGCGGCGTGCTCACCCGCGCTGAAAGAGACGGCGACGAGTGGGTCATCAACGGCTCGAAGATGTGGAACACGAACGCGGGCATTGCCGAGTACATCATCACCCTCGTTCGCACCGACCCGAAAGGCGGCTCGAAATCCCTGAGCATGATCCTTGTGCCGACAGATGCGAAAGGCTTGAGCATCGGTCCCGCCGAGAAGAAGATGGGTTTGCGCGGCTCCCCCACTCACGGCGTGACGTATGACAACGTCCGCGTGCCGCTGGGGAATTTGATCGGACCCGAAGGGAAGGGCCTGCAGCAGACCCTTTCCACGCTGGATGCAGGTCGCATCAGCATAGGCGCGATCTCCCTCGGGTTGGCACGCGGCGCGATGGAAGCAGCGGTCACTTACGCAAGGGAACGCAAGGCGTTCAACCAATCGCTTTCGGATTTTCAGGCGATCCAATTCAAGATCGCAAACATGGAAATGGAGATCGAACTGGCGCGGATGTATATCTACAAAGCCGCATGGCTCAAAGACCAGGAACGTCCGTATACCAAGGAAGCCGCCATTGCCAAGTTGTTCGCCACTGAAATGGCAGAGCGCGTGATCTACGACGCCATCCAGATCCACGGCGGATATGGGTACAGCCGGGAATATCCAGTCGAGCGCATGTACCGCGATGCCCGCCTGATGACCATCGGCGAAGGGACGAGCGAGATCAATCGGCTCGTGATCGCAAGGCACGTGCTGGCTGGAAAATAAGTTGAAAAAGCAGTAGGTCACGCTTGAAGCGTGACCTACTTTTTATTGCAAAGCAAAAATCCATACTGTGACTTGCGGTTAGTTTACCAGGCTCTTCTTTACGACCACCCAGGCAGTTCCATCTGCCGACTTGATATTCTTTTCCCCAACCTCGAACAATTTACTGATCGCATCCGGCGCGAGGAAGTGACTGCGCATCAGCAGCAACTTCTCTGCGATGGCGATCAACTTCACACCAAAGGTGCGGATGTCCGGCTCTTCGATGACGAGCACGCCGCCGGGCTTCAGCACGCGGAACATTTCATTCGCCGAATGAGCATGGTCAATAACATGATGAAGCGCATCCACCATGATGACGCGTTCGAACGAGTTGTCGGCGAAGGGTAAAGTCTCCGAAGCGCCGCAGACAGGTCGAAAGTCGGTACGAGGCGAGTGAGACAGCATGCCAAAGGAAACATCCGCGATGACGATATCATCCACGAAGTCACGGATGGCAGAAGCGACACGACCAGTTCCCCCGCCAATATCCAACAAACGTCCGTCGACGGGCAAGGAAGCAACTTCACGCATCACATCCGCTTTGGAGTAGGTGACACGCGCATAGATCGGGGCAATGAAGGAAAAATGATCGAAACCCATCAGACTGTTATCAAATCCTTTATCTGGTCGAACGTCGAGGGACCAACCCCCGAAACGTTCATTATATCTTCAATGGTTTGGAAGAGCCCGTTTTCATCGCGGTAATCGATAATGCGCTGGGCAATGGTGGGACCAATGCCGGGCAGGCTGTCCAACTCTTCGACCGAAGCCGTATTGATATTGATCAGGTCAATGTCTTCGGACGGCTCATCGGTTGCAGTTGCACCCGGCAGGAATGGCATTTGGGTCTGGAGCGGATCGGGCTCCTGCCCTGCTTTAAAGGGGATGTTCAACTGCTGACCATCTTCCAGCAACGCCGCCAGGTTGATGGAGGTAGTGTCTCCACCGGCGAGCAACCCACCCGCGGCATCGATGGCATCCTGCACGCGTGCGCCTTCAGCGAACTCATATAACCCCGGACGCGGCACCGCCCCGATCACATGTACGGCGATCGGCGCCCTGGTGGGAGCGGGTTGAAGAACGATCGGCTCACCGGCAGGTGCGCGGGCAATAAAGAAAAGCAGCCCCGCAAGCGCAAACCCCGCCATGACGCCTATGAGGCTGTACAGGATATTTTTCATGGAATAAATTTTACTCCAACTTCATCACTAACAAATCTTCCTCCGTGCGGCGCATGGCTTTGGCGATTGAAAATAGTTGTTTAATGCGTCGAAAATATTTCGGCATATCCGCTTCGTCGAGTGTCTTAAAGCCGAACTTCTCATACATCGGTCCGTTGTGCTCGATGCACATCAGGTACAACGGACGGGGCGTTTTCCCCAAGATGAGTTCGATTATCTTCCGGGCAATGCCTTGTCCGCGAAAATCCGGATGCACTGCGATCGAAGCCAATTCAAGGATGTCTGTCCCATGAGGCTTGACCTGCCCGCAACCGATCACCGTCCCCGAATCATTCAAGGCGACCAGAAAACGCCGCCAATCCAAACCGGCAGGGTTGATACCGACCAGATGGATCAGGTTCTTGATCTGGGCGGATTCGGATTCTTGTGCAGGGCGAAATTCGTATGAATTCATGCTACAACGCTCCCGCTGCAATGAGGATAATGAACGACCCAATAAACCAATGGATCAGGAACGGGTATAGGAATGACTTCGTCCGCCACGCCACCCAGCCGAAGGCGAATCCGCCGAAGATGGTGGAAAGTGTTTCGATCTCCGGTTTACTGATGTGGGCAATGGCAAAAGGGACCGATTGCAGCCATAAGGCTTCGTGCCCAAATTTACGGGCATAGGCAAACAGGATCCAACCCCGAAACATAAATTCCCAGCCGATCAGGTCGAGGAAGGTCGTCCACGGCAAGCCGGGCAGGAAGCGTTCGTAATACTTCTGCATGGACCCATCCCCGCTGCCGAGCAGATAAATAACCGGAGCCATGAAGAGGATGCCGAGGAAAGTGTACGCCAGTCCAAGTTTCCAATCGCCAAACGAGAAACCATACTCACGCGGATTGTCACGAAACAGTATCAGCGTGATCAGAAGCGGAATGACGAGGTACAAAAGCACCCGGTCCCAGTATTTTTGCGCGAAGAGCGTGTGATAACGGTCCAGCACCAACAACAACGTGCTGACAATCGTCACCGTGACGATCTTCCAATCAAAATTCAATTTTTCGCCCAATAAATATCTCATGTGTTCTCTCAATATGGAAAGTAGGATACGTTCCCGTTCGGACCCAGCAGTGTAATGATCTTATCCGCATCACGGATCAGTTCCAAGCCCCAACTGAGCAGGAGCAGAACGATCAAGCCTGCTCCAATGAATATTAACCCGCCAGCAGTTTTCATCAACCGGCGCTCTTTGATCAACGAAAATGCAAATGCGGCTAACATGGCAAAATACGGGATCAACGCCAGATGAAACCGGTCTTCTGCAAGGATGAGCACATGCGGCAGGATGTAAGCAAGAAACAGCAACCCAAGCAGGATCGCCGCCGGTGTTCTCTTTAACGAGACCAGTCCCAACGCTGCGAAGGTACTCAGAAAAACAAAAGGCAGGAGTAGGACAGCGGATACCGTCCACAAGATCGGTGGTGGGATGTAGCCGAGCAGATTATTGGAATAAAAATAGACCAGTACGCGTTTTTCCAAACCGAAGAAGAAGCCGAGCCGGTTGATCGCCAGCGGAATAAATCGTTCCGGCGATGCAAGGATGAACTCCAACGCCTTCTGCCTGCCGGTGAGATTACGCTCGTAATCGTCCATGATGGGGAGCAGATCCAGCGATGGACCAAAGACGAACGAGCCGTTCCCCTGCGGGTGATAACCGAGATACAGGTTGTAACCCAATGAAGTTTCGAGCCCGGTCAACCTGCCGTGCAAAAGGGAATTACGCACTCCCCAAACTGTCACCACCAAATAGCAACAAAGCGCAGTCAATAATACCTTTCTGCCATGCAGGTAGAACAAATACAGGATCGCCAGCCCGGCAAATGGAAGGATGACGGAACGGGTCAGGGCGGTCAGCGAGAGGAGCAAGCCGCAGAGAAAAAGATTGAGCCGGTTGGGTTCGTGAAGGGAGCGTAGCAAAAAGAGGAAAGACGCAAGCAACAGGACGAAAAAGAGATTTTCGGTCCCAAGCCCGATTGGGTATACAAGCAGGATGGGATAGCAGGCAACTATCCACGCAGAAAGGCGCGAGACGGATTCATGGGTCTTTGTATTTTTTTCTCGTTCATTTTGTGCTGAAAGAAAAAAGAATTTTTGCGCCGCGAAATACGTCAGCGGAGCCAACGGCGCGCCCAGCAAAATGACCTGCGCCAGCCGTGCGGCAAAAAAACGCGAGAAGCCAAGTCCGCTTATGGTGTAAACGATGGAAAGGAAAAATGGGTAAAGCGGCGCGCGAAAGGAGGTATACAAACCGTATTGCGGGTTGTAGCCTTTCGCCGTGGACATGTCGAAGTCCACATACGGTTCGAGCAGTTTCAAGTCATCCTGCGCATACCAGCGGAACCCATTCCCCGAGGCAAGACTGCGCGCCAGCATGTCATACTGGAACATGTCGTCAAGACCGATCCCAAGTCCGCGGGTGAGCAGGACTGGGATCAGCCGTAAAAAGACAGCGATGATATAGATTCGAAGGGGAAAGGAAAGTCTCATTTCCTCAATAATGCGATGCGGCGACCTAGATATGGCGAAAAATAGCCGTCATATTTGAGCCACAGTTCGGGGAGTTTCCAATCGTTGCCGGTGATCTTTTTCCGACAGCTCGGCTTGCCGCAATGACATTCAAATTCATCGTACGGCTCCCCATCGGACATGGCGTAATCGAAGGTCAACTCTTCACCGGCTTCGATGTCACGCATGGCGACCAGACCGATCTGACCGGAAAACCCAAGGTTGGGGTCACACGAATGGTTGAAGCAATCATTCGGTTCGACATTCTCGGCGGTAAGGATATACAGTTCTTCATCAATTTGCAGGACACGCTGGGTGAAGCGGGGCATGCCCGGGTCGAGCTCCTGTTTGCGGACGATCTTGCCGCCCCACAAGGAGATGAGCTCCCCTTTGGAAATATGCTGGCGCGCAAAAACCGCGCATCCGCCGAAGGGATGCTCACGGGCTTCACATTTTAGGTTGAGAAACGAGGATGTCATGTTGCCTCAATGGGTTGAGTGTGTTCGGGCAGCGGTTGGAAGCGAAAAGAGTGACAGCTTCAAATCAAGCTGTCACTTCGGCTTTACTTATCCCCACCTTCTGTATCCGCTGACGATGCAGAAATGCGTTGGGCGAAGAAGATGGGCAGGAACGTGATAAGCACAACAAGGGTTGCCACCACATTCGTAACGGGACGGTCACGCGGGCGGACGAGTTGGCTGAAGATCCAGATCGGCAGGGTGGATTGCTGTCCCGCGGTGAACGTGGTCACAATCACTTCATCGAAGGAAAGCGCGAACGCGAGCATTCCGCCTGCAAGCAATGCTGTGGCGATGTTCGGGAGCACAACATAGCGGAAGGTCTGGAAGGAGTTCGCGCCCAGGTCCATCGACGCCTCGACCAGCGAACCAGACATCCGCCGAAATCTCGCCAGCACGTTGTTGTAAACGACGACCACACAAAACGTGGCGTGACCAATGACGATGGTCCAATAGGAAAATGGAATGTCCACTGTGCCGATGGCGGAGCGGAGCGCGATCCCAGTAACGATCCCGGGCAGGGCGATCGGCAGGACAAGCAGGAAGGATATCGCTTCCCTGCCGAAGAACTCACTGCGATAGACCGCCGCCGCCGCAAGGGTACCCAGGATAAGCGCAGCAATCGTCGCGACCACCGCGACTCGAAGCGAAAGGGTGAGCGCCTCCCAAAGATCGGGACGATTAAGCGCAATGCCAAACCACTTCGTGGTCACACCGGGAAGTGGAAAAGTATACGTCGCTTCGTCAGTCGTGAAGGAATAGAGGAATATGATCCACATCGGGACGTGCAGGAACAACAAGCCGCCAATTGCAGCGAGAGTCAGACCCAAAGAAGCGGAGTTGGGATTTTTATAACGCATGGAAAGCTCCCATCCGGCGTGCGATCAACAGGTAGGCGATCATGATCACCACAGGTCCCATGGTGAACGCCGCCGCCAATGGGATATTCCCGGCCGTGCCCTGGTAGGAATACACAGCCTGACCGATAAAAAAGCGCGAGTTCCCCAACACCTGTGGAATGATGAAATCACCCAACGTCAGCGAGAAGGTAAAGATCGAACCCGCCACCACACCCGGGAACGCCAGCGGGAAAATGATCTGACGAAATGTCTGCGCGGGGGTTGCGCCAAGATCGCTGGACGCTTCCAGCAGGGATTTGGGGACACGTTCCAACGCGGTCTGGATCGGGACGATCATGTAGGGAAGCCAGATATAACAAAAGGCAATGAACATACCGATCGGGGAAAGCGACAAGGATGAGCCGCCAATTCCCGGTATCGACAGCAGCCCGTCCAGAACGAACTGTATCCCAAGCAGGTTGAAGAACCACGAAACGATGCCTTCCTTGGCGAGGATCAACTTCCACGCATACACGCGCACGAGATAACTCGACCAAAGCGGCAGTGTGACAGCAATATAGAGATAGGTCTTCAATTTGGGAGAAGCGAAACGGGCAATGTAATATCCGAGCGGGAAGGCAATGATCGCATCCGCAATGGTCACGGCAAGTGCCATGCTGGCAGTGCGGAAGAAGATACCAAGATTGGTCGCTGTGAACAACTTGGCATAGGTTTGCAATGTGAATTCGCGCACCACCAGACCGGTAAATTCCTCAAGATAAAAGAAACTATTCAGCAGCAGCGCGAACAGAGAACCGAGGTAAACGATCAGGAAATACAACAGGGGCGGACCCAACAGCAAGGCAAGCACAGCCTTGGGTCGCAAATACAGATACGTGGAGATACGGTTGAGCACCTTAGCCTCCCACGCGGCTGATGTGGTCTTTGTGCCAGGAAAGTCGCACAGCACTTCCCTTTGCAGAGTGGACATCGGCAGATGTCGTCTTCAAATTTTGTGAGACGACAACGAGGTCGAGCCCGGGAGCGATCTCTACAAGATAACGTGTGTACAATCCCAAATAGATCACTTCTCGGATCTTTCCATCGATGGAATACATGTTGTTTGCCGTTGATTCATTCTGCGAACCAAGATGGATCTTCTCCGGGCGAACGGAAAACGTCTGCTCGGAACCGGTGATGCGTTTTGCGGTTTCTCCGCTGATCAAGTTGGATGTGCCGACAAACCCCGCCACGAACTGCGACGCAGGATGCTCATACACTTCAGAGGGGGTGCCAATCTGTTCGATCTTCCCCTGACTGAACACCGCGATGCGGTCGCTCATGGTCAGGGCTTCCTCCTGGTCGTGGGTCACGAAGATGAACGTGATCCCAACCCGCTGCTGGATCGACTTGAGCTCGACTTGCATTTGCTGGCGCAGTTTCAAGTCCAATGCGCCGAGCGGCTCATCGAGTAACAAAACCTTGGGATGGTTGATCAAAGCCCGGGCGAGAGCGACGCGTTGTCTTTGTCCGCCGGAGAGTTGCGAGGGTTTGCGATTGACAAAGCCGGAAAGTTGGACAAGGTCCAGCATATCCTCGGCGCGCTTCATGCGCTCGGCTTTCGCCACTTTCTTGACCATCAAGCCATAGGCGATGTTGTCCCCGACAGTCATATGCGGGAACAAGGCGTAATCCTGAAAGACCGTGTTCACATCGCGCTCGTACGGCGGAAGATCGGAGACATCCTGCCCGTAGAGTAGGATCTTCCCAGAGGTTGGACGGTCGAACCCGGCGATCATCCGCAGACAGGTGGTCTTCCCGGACCCAGAGGGACCCAGCATGGAAAAGAATTCGCCGTCGCGGATTTCCAGGTCCACCTGGTCAACTGCTTTCACTTCGCCGAAAAACCGGCTGACAGACTCGAATCGAATTGCAGGTGTGCTCATAAGGCTCCCAATGAGTAATAATTCAGGCAGGGCAAACACCCTGCCTGAATATTTTACTTCACGTTGGAACGGTAATGTTACTGACCGCTGCTGATGATGCCCACATAGGCTTCCACCCAGCGGCTGTACGGAACACAGCCGCCCGCGCCGGTGCTGCACTCGGCGGTCGGCGTGCGCCAGAACCAAATGGTATCGAACTGGTCGAACCCATTGGCGGCACAGCCTGCATCCGTGAGCAGTTCATTGCCCGAGCACGCCGCAGGCACAGACGGCACGGAGCCGAACCACGCTGCAAGGTCGCCCTGCAGTTTCGGATTCAAAGACCATTCCATCCACATATACGAGCAATTGGGATGCGGGGCATCCTTGTGCATCATGGTGGAGTCCGCCCAGCCGGTGGCGCCTTCAACCGGGAAGGTCGAGGCGACGGGCGCGCCTTCAAAGGCAAGCAGGTTCACCTGGAAGGGCCAGGAACCGGAAGCCACCACGCCTTCGTTCTTGAAGTCGTCCATCTGGACAAACGCATCGTGCCAGTAGCGGTTGATGAGCGCGCGCTGGCTGGTGAGCAGTTCCACCACCGCATTGAATTGTTCTTCAGTCAGGTCGTAGGGATTATCAATGCCGAGTTCGGGGTTGTGGTACTTCAGGTACAGCGCCGCATCTGCGATATAGATCGGACCATCGTACGCCTGAACACGTCCCGCATTGGACTCGCCATCGGGCAGGGACATTTCCTGGAAGGTCACATCCCAGGATGTGGGTGCTTCGGTGAAGACTTCGGTGTTGTACATCAACACATTCGGACCCCACTGGTAAGGAACGCCGTAATGCACGCCATCCACGGTATGCCAGGGCGCATCCTTGAGGCGGTCATCCACCGAGCTCCACGAGGGGATCAGGTCAATGTTGATGGGCTGGACCGTCCCGCCCGCGATCAAGCGGTTGGAAGCGTCGCCAGAGGCGGTCACAAGATCGAATCCGCCCTCGGTCATTAAAGTGACCATTTCGTCCGACGTGGCGGCAGTCTTGTTGGTGACTTTACAGCCGGTCTGGGCTTCGAATTCGGTCACCCAGTCATAATTGGGATCGGTCTCGCCGCGCTCGATGTAACCTGCCCACGAAATGATCGAGACCTCGCCTTCGCCTTCTCCGATCTCGGTCTTCATACCAGCGCTGCTCCCGCCGCCGCCGCAAGCAGACAACAGGAGACTCGTCAATACAAGCACAGCCAGCAAGCGAAACAACTGTTTCTTCATGGTTCTCTCTCCTTTGAACTCTGAATATTATTTGATTACTGGTGAATCGGATATCGATGGTTTCCGGGGGACCTCCTTCTTTAGAAACATAAAAACATGCGCCCCGGCTATGAGACTCAACGCTGGGGCTTCGACACTAATATTATATTTAAGAGCGGGAATAAAAGTCAACCACATATTTCCGAATAGCACAAAGGGTATAATTCAGGAAATTTTCCCTGGAGACCTATCAATGACTGACCTTCCAATTTTCCCGCTTACCGATGAGCACAAAATGCTTCGGGATGCGGCGCGCGATTTTGCGCAAAAAGAGATCGCTCCCATCGCCGCCGAGTTCGATGAAAGCGGAGAATTCCCACACGCCACCATCAAAAAGATGGGCGGACTTGGTTTCATGGGCATCGAAGTCCCCGAGCAATACGGCGGCGCCGGCATGGACTCGCTGGCGTACGTCCTCGCTCTCGAGGAGATCTGCAAAGTGGATGCCTCGCACGGCGTCATCATGTCTGTCAATAATTCTCTATACTGCCATGGTATTTTGAAATTCGGCACAGAGGAACAAAAGAAGAAATACATCACCCCGGTCGCATCGGGTAAAGCCATAGGCGCGTACACGCTAACGGAACCCCAAAGCGGCTCCGATGCCGGGACGATGCGCAGCCGCGCCGTCCGCGATGGAGACAGCTACGTTTTGAATGGGCGCAAATCCTGGGTCACCAGCGGACCGGTGGCGGATTATTTTGTGGTATTCATGATGACCGACCCTGCCAAAAAGCAGAAAGGCATCTCCGCATTTATTGTGGATGGAAAAACTCCCGGTCTTACCCGTGGGAAAAAGGAACCGAAACTTGGCATCCGCGCTTCGGCAACCAGCGAACTTCTCTTCGAAGACTGCCGCATCCCTGCGGAAAACCGCCTCGGGGAAGAAGGCGACGGCTTCAAGATCGCCATGACCGTTCTGGATGCCGGTCGCATCGGGATCGCATCACAAGCTCTCGGGATCGCCGAAGCCGCCTATGAAGCGGCGAGAGTGTATGCGGGTCAACGCGAGGCGTTTGGTCAAGCCATCGGCGCATTTCAGGGAACCGGCTTCAAACTCGCGGATATGAAAACCCGCATCGAAGCCTCCCGTCTATTGATCTACAATGCGGCGCTCGCCAAGGAAAAATCGAAGGAAACCGGCGGACGTTATTCGCTCGAAGCCTCGATGGCAAAACTTTTTACATCCGAAACCGCCATGTTCGTGGCGCACCATGCAGTGCAGATCCACGGCGGCATGGGCTACAGCAAGGAACTGCCCGTCGAGCGCTACTTCCGCGACGCCAAGATCACAGAGATCTACGAAGGCACAAGCGAGATCCAGAGGCTGGTCATCTCACGAAGCGAGCTGGGATTGCGCTAGCAAGATCAACGATTACTTTGTTGCTAAAGAAATTCTTTTTCTGTAAAAACCAGTCGATTGCAAACCATATGGTTTTGCAATCGACGTGATTCTCACTTTTTTCCATCCTATCGCTGTGCGAAATTGACATCCCATACAAGGAATAATAGGGAAATTATAGATGGGCATCTTTATTACTCAATGTCTGATACTGGCTTTATTCATAACTTTGCTGGATATTCTATTTACTGTCGCAAATCAGAGATATCAAAAAGCAGCAATGAATGAATTGGCATTGAAGTCATTGGATGTACCCAGTGAGCGCAGGAAAAGAATTGGTTCTTTTATTCCTTTTCCCTCGTTGGAAGAAACCAAAGATGTGATACGAAATCATGCGCCATTCCGACGCAGGGGATTGGCATACATTGAATTAACCCTGCTGGGAATCTGGGCAGTACTCTTGGGGGCAGAGTATTTGAATTTTAATCTGGGGGCGATACCCGCAGGGCACGAATTTGGTTCAGCCATTCAGAGCAACTATTTTTGGTTACAGCTTGAGAAATGCGGCATCTGCGCCTTATGGAATGGCTCCTCGCGTGGTGGATACCCGGCATTGGCAGAAGTTTACGGCAGTTTTTTTCACCCAATAGTGGCGGTAACGACAATCTTATTGGGAGTTGTAAACGGAGCAAAGATCACCTTTATCATTTCACTTTGGCTTGCAGGAGTGGCACAATGGTGGATAAGCCATGAGTTGAAACTCAGCTGGCTTCCACGAATGTGGAGCGCGTTCATAGCCATCTCTGGAGGGCATCTTTCAGGGCGAATGCAAATGGGGGTTCTCGGGCTGGTGTTGTCTACCGCCATGGCGAGTCTCCTTTTTGCGGCGATATTACATCTTGAGAACCGGCAAACAAATAGAGCTGCGGTTCTGCTGGGAATGATTGCCGCATTGACGATCATCTCTGGACAGGGATATATCCAAGCCGGTTTGCTCAGCATTCTGCCGGTAATATTAATTATTTTTTTCCTTGGAAAAGATAGAATAGAGATCATCCGTCACTCAAAACAATATCTCATTGCCGCAGTCATCGCTTTTATGCTGGCAGCGCCCTTCTTATTCCCCTTAATACATTTTGGTCCGAATATCGCAAAGGATAATGACACGAGTTTCAGCGCCGCGCAGCCACTCCAATACCTGGTTCTAAATCTTGTTATCAACGATACAGAATTCTTTCGCTCCGAAATACTAGGGAAATTACCCTTCCCTTATCTATTCACTTTGTACATCGGCTGGATACCCGTCCTCTTCGCCATCTTTGGGATTTCAAGTGCGAAATTAAAAGAATGGCGAATGATTGCCTTCTTGACCGCTGGAGCTGTTCTTTCGTTCATAATTGCAAGCGGTATCGTGTACAAGCCCATTGCAACAGTGTTGCCAGCCATAAGCGGAGTTCGCCAACCCTCGATAATTGCAGGATTAGCCATACCGTTTATACTGGGGCTCTCAGCATTTGGATTGGAGAGCCTCCTGGGACTACTGTGGTCAAAAAATCAAGTATTCCACACGGACAATTCCAAGGCAGGTTTCGCACTATCCTTCTCCATCCACTGGATCGTTCTTGTCCCTTTGCTAGTATTAAGCGTAAAAAGCACATTTAATTTTTCCAAGATCTGGTTGATCTTAAAGCATAGGGACCAAGCATTGTACAGTATGATCAATGTTTTAAAGACCGATTCAAGTCAATGGGTTACCCCGCCATTTGGTGAACATACCTATGTCGAACCAGCAATTGAAATGGGATTAAAGCTTTCGCCGGGCATCCTTCCCTGGAATTGGAAGGATCGCGAAATACCTGCGCCGAAGATACAAGAACTTTGGGAAGGCGTTCCACCCGGGAATATAATAAAAACCGGAGAAGTCAATGGAGCATCAGTGTACGAAGATTTAGATGAGGAGTATGCTTATATCTCATCAGATGAAAGCGTGGTCAAATGCAGCGCATACAGCTCTGGCGGTTTAATTACCACGACCTGCAGAACAGACATTTCTGGCATATTAACCATAAAGGAAAATCGCTGGTCCGGTTGGCGTGTGTGGGTAGATGGAGTGGAAACAGATCTGGAGCCTGGGGGGAACTGGCTTTCAGTTAAAGCTTTGGAAGGGGAACACAACTACACTTTTAAATATCTCCCAGCAGATGTCCTACTTGGGAGTCTAATTTTCTTTGTTGGCATTTTTGCATGTTTTACAATCTGGTCCTCCCCTGATGAATCCATAGAAAATAAAAGATTATACGAATGACAAGAAAAAGAAATAACAACCGAACGGAAATCTCCATCATCGTTCCGGCATATAACGAAGGCGCACACATCTACAATAATCTACTGACGATCTGCAGCGCCATAAAAACCCGCGACTTTGAGATCATCGTCGTGGATGATGGCAGCAGCGATAATACATTTTCTGAGAGCAAGCGCGCCGCGAAACTTCACAGGAACATCAAACCGATCCAGTCGAGTTCCAACGCTGGGAAAGGCGCCTCACTTTTTCGCGGATTCGAGAAAGCCAAAGGGGATGTGATCGCTTTTCTGGATGCAGACCTGGAAATCACTCCTCATCACATTGGAAAAATGATCACCGTGATGAACAAATCCAGGGCAGACGTAGTCGCCGGGGTAAAAGACCCGGTCGCAAATCGCTTTCCGCCACTGCGCCGTTTTGCAAGTGCTCTCTACCGCCATACTGTTACCTTCCTCTTTGGGCTCGACATTACAGACACGCAGACGGGCATCAAACTCTTCAAACGCGAAGTGCTCGAAGAAGCCATCCCCCGCCTGAAAGTAAGCCGGTTCGCGTTCGACATCGAATTATTAGTTGCCGCTTCGCGCTTCGGCTACCAGATCGTGGAATATCCAGTTGAAGTGACCTACCAGCGCGAAGGCGGACTTGGCCGCATGAACCTGCGGCACTTCCTCGGCACGTTGATAGACACACTCGCGATCTATTTCAGAGCCAGTTTCTGGCGCTGGTTGGAGCCGAGCTTCAGCACCCAATTCTGGATGGCGGTCTTCGTGCTGGGTGTGTTCCTCGCCGGGGTCGGGTTCGCAAAGATCCTCACACCCGTCATCCTTCAACCTCCCTTCAACGAGATCGCGCATATTATCTTTTTGCAATTCCTCCCGATCCCCACACGTGACCGTTTGCTTGCGGTGAGCGGGGTGATCCTGCTTATGATCGCATTGATACAATTGAACAAAAGCCTGCTGAACGCCTTTGCCCGCAAGGACCGGGGCGACCTGGCTGGGATTCTACGAAAATGACACATACCGCCTCAAACCTGGAACTCGAAACTGCCACCTGCCCATTGTGCGGACCATCCGCCTCAGCCGTCACCCGCTACGACTTCGCGCCCTATCGAGTGGTCGCCTGTTCGAACTGCGGGTTGAACTACCTTTCCCCGCGCCTGACACAAGAAGCCATCCTCAAGCTTTACAAGGACGAAGCTTATTACAACTCGAACATCTCCGGACAAGGATACGATGAATACATGGGGATCGGCGATAATTGGGTCAAGACCTTTACCAGGCGCTTGAAACAGATCGCACCGTACAAATCCGCCGGGCGCGCATTGGACATTGGTTGTGGACCGGGCTACCTCCTCACCGCCGCCCAAAAACTCGGCTTTGACGTGCATGGGCTCGATCCCTCCGATTACATCGTGGGTATGGGTCAAAAGACCTGGGGTGACCGCATTCGCCTCGGCTTGATCGAATCCGCGGACTACCCTTCGGAGAGCTTCGACCTGGTGGTCGCCTTCGATACATTCGAACACATCTACGACCCAAAGAAATTCCTGTCAGCCATTCATCGTGTTTTGAAGCCCGGCGGAGTCCTCGCCATTACCACCCCCGATCCAACGAGCGCGCTCGCAAAAGTCTCCGGGCGAAATTGGGTCTCCTTCAAAATACCTGAACACGTTTTTTACTGGTCACCCGAAACGATCCGAAAGGTCCTGGCAGACCATTATGATGTTTTGGAAGTCAACCGCGCCGGGCAATATGCTACGCTTGGTTTTTTATTCCGGCGTCTCTTCCGCATCGGGAATAACCCCGGCAAATTCCTGAACGCCATGATCAACTTCCTCAATCGCTTCAGCATTTATTCGGATAACGGATCCTTGACCGTCATTGCAAAACGGAAATAGCGTTCGATGAAAGCCATTCTTTTCCACACCCACGGCGGACCGGAAGTCCTGCAATACGCGGATTTTCCAGACCCGCAGCCCAAACCCGGTGAGGCGCTTGTGCGCCTGCGCGCCGCCGCCCTCAACCGCGTGGATATTTTCGTCCGCAATGGCTGGCCCGGACTAAAGCTCGAATATCCGCACATCCCCGGCGCGGATGGAGCGGGTGAGATCGTTGGGCTTGGCGAAGGCGCGAGCGGACTTCAAACAGGCGACCGCGTCGTCATCAATGCCAACCTCGGCTGCGGCGAATGCGAAGCCTGCCAAAGCGGACGCGACAATCTTTGCCGCAACTGGCATCTGCTGGGCGAGACGACCCGCGGAACCTACTGCGAATTCATCAGTTTGCCCGTCCGCCAGCTTCACAAGATTCCCAATGGATTTGATTATCACAAAGCCGCCGCATCCGCGTTGGTGTATCAGACCGCCTGGCACTCAATGGTAAGACGCGGGGAGGTTAAGGCTGGGGAAACAGTGGCAGTCATCGGCGCGGGAGGGGGCGTAAATTCCGTTTCCATCCAGATTGCAAAATATCTCGGCGCGCGCGTTATCGTAATCGGATCAAATTCTCAAAAACTTGAACAAGCCCAAGCCATTGGCGCGGATATGCTCATCGACCGCTCGAAGGAAGAGGATTGGTCGAAGGCGCTATTCCTTGCCACCGAAAAACGCGGCGTGGATGTGGTGGTGGATAACGTCGGCACGACCTTCCCCTTGAGTCTGCGCTCGCTCAAAAAAGGCGGGCGGCTTCTGACAGTGGGCAACAGCGGCGCAGCGCGCTTTGAGATCGACAACCGCTTCATCTTTGGGAAACACCTTTCGATCCTCGGCTCCACGATGAGCACGATCGCCGAATTTCGTGAGGTGATGGATTTGGTATTCGCTGGTAAACTCCAACCCATTCTCGATAAAACCTTTCCGCTAAAAGATGCCACCAGCGCGCAGGAATACCTGTGGCGCGGCGACAATTTTGGGAAGGTCGCGCTCGATATTCCATAGCGGCTTTACGCCGTCGTAACAAAATAGAAATGATGAATTTTATAAAACGAATAGCATGGTTTGAAGTCGCGCTTGTCTTTGTCATCCTGAGTCTGCATTTGTATGCGGCGCTCGGCGATGCGTATGCCTTTCCAAATAATTGGTTCAAGCGGGACGACGCATATTACTATTACAAGGTCGCGCAAAATATTACCGAAGGACTCGGGAGCACGTTCGACGGCATTAACTTGACAAATGGATATCACCCATTGTGGATGCTGATCTGCATCCCGATCTTCGCGCTTGCGCGTTTCGATCTTATTCTGCCACTGCGTGTGTTGCTGATGGTGATCGCCGTCATCCATTCGGCGACTTCGTTCTTGATCTTTCGGCTGATCAAAAAGCATCTTTCGCTTACGGTTGCCATTCTGGCATCCGCGTTCTGGTCTTTCAATTTCTACATCCATTCCACAGTGTATGAGCTGGGGCTGGAAACTCCCATCGCCGCCTTTGCGGTCGTTACTCTAATTTCAAAATTATCCGACTTTGAAGACCGTTGGCGCAAACAGGAAGTCACTCCCCAACAACTGGTGACGCTGGCGTTGGTTGCCGCGCTTGCCATGTTCAGCCGCCTCGACCTGGCCTTCCTTGCAGTCATCATTGGTGCGTGGATCATCTTCCGCGGCACGGCGATCCGTTATCTGCTCCCGCTCGATATCCTCGCGATCTTCGTCTCCATGACAGGCTCGGTACTGCTACGAACGAACTTCAATACCTATAACTCGACTTACGCCGCCTCCGCAGTGGAAGCGACGGTGATCGCGCTTGTCGTCAAACTGCTCTTGCTTTATTTCTTTGGCGCATATCAACATCCGCACTCGAAACCACTTTGGAAAACCTTCACGCAAATATTCCCCGCCCTTGTCGTCAGCACAGGCATCGTCGCTGGAATATATATCCTTCTCTCTCAAATGGGATTGGGAAGGAACTTCCCCCGCTCGGCATTCCTGTTGGATTTCGTCATCAGCCTGATCCTTCTCTGCGTGTCTCGTCTAGCCGCAGCCTGGTTCGCGGATCCGAGCCGGGCGACCGCCGAAGCCCCGCTTGCGCAGTTCAAAGCGCATTGGAAAAAATGGCTGACCGAAGGCGTAATTTATTATGGCGTGGTCGGCGGATTGCTCCTTGCTTACATGGTCTTCAGCCATTTCACCTTCGGTACCTCCAGCCCCGTCAGCGGACAGATCAAACGTTGGTGGGGCAGCATGGCGAACACTGCCTACGAACCTCCCGCCGCGAACTGGTTCTCCTTCTTTGGCATCGGCTCGAACGAGTTCGAAACCTGGCAGCCGTTCTCAGAATATTTCTGGCAGGCATCTGAATACATCCGCCCCATCATCCCCGGCGCGGACATGGTGGATGAACGCTACTATGCCGTGATGGCATCCGTCGTCGCAGTAGGGCTACTGCTCGTCATCTTCAATAAACGCACATCTCTCCGTAAAGCCGCGAGTCTGGGATTCATCCCGTTGTTCGCAGGCAGCGGAATTCACCTGCTCTCATACACAGCCACATCCTATGGCGGCGCAAAGGAATGGTATTGGATCAGCCAGATGATCCTGCTTACTCTCGCCGCGAGCTTATTACTCCATCTTCTTTTGAAGCGTTTGCAAAAAGTCAATTTCGTCCGCTACGCATTGATCGGGCTGGCTATCATGTACAGCATCAATTCAGCCTTCAACTTGTGGAGATTCGTAGATTACGCCATGCCGCATGGATATTTCCCGGCGGATAGACCTTACATGGAAGTAGTGGCGTATCTCGAAGCCAACACACTCCCGAACGAGATCATCGGTATGACCGGCGGCGGCAACGTGGGATACCTCATCAAGGACCGCACCATCGTCAACATGGATGGTCTCATCAACAGCTATGAATATTTCCAGGCATTGAAAGACGGCAGTGCGCCGAACTTCCTGCGCGAACGCGGCATGACGGTCGTCTTTGCCAACCCGCGCCTGCTGGCACTTCCGCCGTATTACGGGCAGTACGCGCCTTATCTCGAACGCTACAGCAGTTACGGCGGCAAAGACTTACTCTATCTGCTCGAAGAGCCAAAATACTGATGAAACGCCCTCTCTCAGTAACCAGCGCAGGCTGGGCGGTGTTAATTTTCACAGTCTGGAATGCGATCCGGGCGTGGACATCCATCTCGTGGAACGGGGTCCTGGCTGAATTCTCGGTCCGATTAACGCCGGAAGCGAGTGCGCTCATCGGAGTCTTTTGGACCGTCATCGGGCTGACCACCTGCTGGGGAGTCTGGCGCGTAAAAAAGTGGGGTGCGGTCATGTTGTGGATCGTGGCGATCGGCTACACGGTCTGGTACTGGAGCGAGCGGTTCATCTTTCAAGACCCGCGTCCAAACGTTCCGTTCGGGGTTATAGTAAACTTGACGCTGTTTGTCATCATCTTCTTTGCATCGAGATCACTGACGAGAGAGGCATATGAGCGAGATATCGAAAGTCCAAAAACTGAATGACTTGAAGGCGCAGTCCCGCCTCGGCGGCGGACAAGCCCGCATAGATGCGCAGCACAAAAAAGGGCGCATGACCGCGCGCGAGCGGCTCGACCTGCTTTTGGATCGCGGCTCCTTCCGTGAAGTGGACCCGTTCGTCGTCCATCGCACACATGACTTTGGACTGGACGATCAGAAATTCATGAGCGATTCAGTCATTACCGGTTGGGGCACGATCGAGGGTCGGCTGGTTTATGTGTTCTCTCAGGACTTCACCGTGTTCGGTGGAAGCCTTGGCGAAGTCCACGCCGAAAAGATATGCAAGATCATGGACATGGCGACGAAGAATGGCGCACCCGTCATCGGGTTGAACGACTCGGGTGGCGCGCGCATTCAAGAAGGCGTCGTCGCATTGGGCGGCTATGCGGATATCTTCCTGCGCAACACTATGGCATCCGGCGTTATCCCGCAGATCTCCGCCATTATGGGACCGTGCGCAGGCGGCGCCGTCTACTCACCCGCTCTGACCGATTTCATCTTCATGACGCGCAACACGTCCTACATGTTCGTCACAGGACCTGATGTGGTAAAAGCCGTGACGCACGAGGAAGTAACGCAGGAAGAACTCGGCGGCGCAAGCGTACACTCCGAAAAATCCGGTGTCTGTCATATCGCCGCAGACAGCGAAGCGGATACCTTATATTTGATCCGCAAGCTGATGGGCTTCCTGCCGCAAAACAACATGGAAGACCCGCCGTTCGTCGTCACATCGGATGACCCGCTGCGCATGGAAGAAGCGCTCAACTCCATCGTTCCCGACGACCCGAACAAGCCCTATGACATCAAGGAAGTCATCCGCCTCATTGTGGATGATTCGAATTTCTATGAGATCCATGAACATTACGCGGGCAACATCGTGGTCGGTTTTGCGCGGCTCGGCGGACATTCCGTCGGCATCATCGCCAACCAGCCTTCAGTCCTTGCAGGTGTTTTGGACATCGACGCCAGTGAGAAGGCGGCGCGTTTCGTCCGCTTCTGCGATTCGTTCAATCTCCCCATCATCACATTCGAAGATGTACCGGGCTTCCTCCCCGGCACGTTCCAGGAACATCACGGCATCATTCGTTCTGGAGCAAAACTCCTGTATGCCTATTGCGAAGCGACAGTTCCCAAGTTGACCGTCATTACCCGCAAGGCATACGGCGGCGCGTATTGTGTGATGTCGTCCAAGCACATCCGCGGCGACCTGAACCTCGCGTGGCCCACATCCGAGATCGCGGTCATGGGACCCGACGGCGCGGTCAACATCATCTTCCGCAAGGAACTTGAAAAAGCTGATGACCCGGTCAAACGCAAGGCAGAACTTGTGGCTGATTACAAGGAAAAATTCGCCAACCCGTATGTGGCGGCATCGCGCGGATACATAGACGATGTGATCGAGCCAAAAGAAACCCGTCCGCGCCTGATCAATGCGCTGGAAATGCTGACCAACAAACGCGAAACGAATCCCGCCAAGAAACACGGGAACATCCCTTTGTAAGTGTTACAGTGTCATGTGTCCCAGTATCGCATCCGCAAGCAGGCAACAGGAAAGCCGGATCACATGACACGAAAACACGGAAACACAGGAATACCGAATCATGTTCAAAAAAGTCCTGATCGTAAACCGCGGCGAGATCGCTGTTCGCATCATCCGTGCCTGTCGTGAGCTGGGTTTGGAAACCGTTGCGGTATTTTCCGAAGCGGACCGCAACGCCCTCCACGTCCGCTACGCCGATGAAGCGTATCTACTCGGTCCTGCTCCTTCGCGCGAATCCTATCTGCGCGCCGATAAGATCCTCGACGTTGCAAAAAGATCCGGCGCAGATGCCATTCATCCCGGCTACGGTTTTCTTGCCGAGCGCGATGACTTCGCCGCCAAATGCGCTGACCTGGGCATCACCTTCATCGGACCCAAGCCCTCGTCCATTGCGGCGATGGGAGACAAAGCCGAAGCCCGCGCTACGGTCATCAAAGCCGGTGTGCCGGTCGTGCCAGGGACCGAAGACGTAGGCAACATGACGGATGATGACCTCCTGCGCATTGCGCCGACCATCGGCTTCCCGCTTCTTATCAAGGCGACAGCGGGTGGCGGTGGAAAAGGCATGAGAGAAGTCCGCAGCATCGAGGAAATGCCGACCCTGCTCCAGTCGGCGAGACGCGAGGCGGAATCCGCTTTCGGCGATGGCAATGTCTACTTGGAGAAATTGGTCGAAGGGGCGCGCCATATCGAATTCCAGATCATCGCAGATTCACACGGGAACGTCATCCACCTGGGCGAACGCGAATGCTCCATCCAACGCCGCCATCAAAAATTGGTGGAAGAAGCCCCCTCCCCCTTCCTCGATGACGAACTGCGCCAGAAGATGGGCAATGTCGCCGTCAAAGCCGCGCAAGCCGTGGACTACATCAATGCAGGCACGATCGAATTCCTGGTGGATAAAGACCGCAACTTCTTCTTCCTCGAAATGAACACCCGTTTGCAGGTGGAACATCCCATCACGGAGATGGTCACCGGCATTGATATCGTCGCGGAGCAGCTTCGCATCGCGCGCGGACGTCAATTGAGCTACACACAGGAACAGGTCAAATTCAACGGTCACGCCATTGAATGCCGCATCAACGCAGAAGACCCGTTCAATAACTTTGTGCCCTCCACCGGCAGGATCACTCACAGCATCATCCCCACCGGTCCGGGTGTGCGTGTTGATACGGGTGTGTATCCAGGTTTCGAGATCACACCGTACTACGATCCGATGATCGCGAAGTTGATCGTGTGGGGCGAGACGCGCGCCCAAGCCATTCTGCGCATGCGCCGCGCGTTGGAAGAATATCGCATCGTCGGTGTGCGCACGAACATCCCCTTCCATCAAACGCTGATGGATTCGCACCGCTTCATGGGCGGTCAGTTCGATACCCGCTTCGTCGAGGAACGCTTCTCGATGGAAGGCGCATCGGAGTTGGATGAGGCGCAGGCGGAGATCGCCGCCATCCTCGCCACGCTGGTCGCACACAAATCGACCGAACGCTCCGCCCAGATCGTCCGCCGTAACGAGCGCGACACCAGCAACTGGAAATGGGTCGGGCGCTGGGAACGAATGCACCGGTAGAAATTTATGATTGAGGATTGATGGCATGAGATATGTAACGACAGTGGATGGCAAAGAATTCGAGATCGAAGTGGTCGACGACCATCACGTCCGCATTGGAGACCGCGTCATTGCCGTGGATTTCGAGTCGATCAGCGGACAACCGGTCTTCTCCCTGATCGTGGATGGAAAATCCTACGAGTCGTACGTCTACGAAGGCGACGAGGATTTGCAGGTGCTGCTGCACGGGCGGCAATTCCAGGTGAAGGTCGAGGATGAGCGCGAGAAACGCCTGCGAGCGGCTGCGGGCGGCGGAGTTGCCGAAGGCGGCGAGTTCCACCTTAAAGCGCCGATGCCGGGTCTGGTCGTCGCCATCCCGGTGGAAGAAGGGCAGGAAGTCAAAAAAGGACAGGTGCTGGTCATCCTCGAATCCATGAAGATGCAGAACGAATTGAAAGCCCCGCGCGATGGCGTGGTGGAGCGTATCAAGGTCAGGGCAGGTGAGAGCGTGGAGCAGAAACAGACCATCCTCAGTTTCCATCAGGCATGAACAGTCACGAGACGGAAGCCAAGTTTTACGTCCGTGATCTGAAACGGATCGAAACGCGTCTTCAAGAGTTGAAGGCGCAGCTCTTCCATGCGCGTGTCCATGAGACCAATTTACGCTTCGACAATCCAACCGGCGACTTGCAGCGCGCGTTCAAAGTCCTCCGCCTGAGAAACGATACCGAGGCAAAGTTCACCTTCAAAGGTCCGAGCGAAGCGCGGGAAGACGGACTTCTGAGACGGAGGGAGATCGAATTCACCGTCAGCGATTTCGAAAGCGCCAAACAATTTCTTGAGGCGCTGGGATATGTGCCGGTGGTCTTCTACGAGAAATTCCGCACAACCTACGAAATCAACGTGACGCATATCATGCTGGACGAACTCCCGTATGGAGACTTTGTTGAGATCGAAGGGGAAGATACCGCCGCCATCCATGAAATATCAAACCAGCTCGGCTTGGACTGGGAGTCGAAAGTAAAAATGGGCTATCATGCGATCTTCGAGCGCGTAGCTGGCAAATTCAAGCTCGACCCGTTTCAACTCAGTTTCCAGGCGCTGGAAGCCATCCACATGACCGCGGATGACCTGAATATCGTCCCGGCAGATTAAGAGCCTCCTCCTGTTGATTTTGTATCATATGGGGCTATACTGAAACAGGAGGCAACATGAATCTCAAAGGCTTCGAAAACCTTGCCCGGCACGTCCCGGAATTGAACACCGCAGGCGGCAGATTCAAGATTGCCGCCTATTCTTTCGGCATTTTCGCATTGACAACAATTTACTTCATCCTCACCGACCAGATCCCTACATGGACGCTGGACAGCCAGATCGTGGTCATGGCGCTGGGGTATTTGCTGCTCAGCCGCTTCTTTACCCAGAAGAAAAAACTCATCGGAAAATATCATGAAGCAGCCTATCGCCGCGCCTTTGGGATGTATGCCATCCCTGCGCTGGCGATTATTTTTGCCGCGCTCGCCCACACTGCCTACATGAATGGACCGAAGTTCACCCAGCCAATGCTTGTCACGGTCTTCAGCTGGGCGGGCTGGGTCTTTATTGTCATCGGCGGCATCCTCGCTGTCCAAGCCGTGACCACATTCGGCGTGGACAATCTCACCATGCTGTACGTCTACTTCCCCGAAGAGAGCAGCTTGATCAATTCAAGTATTTATGGAATCCTGCGGCACCCCATCTATGCGGGTGCATTACGTGTGGGCATTGGGCTTGCCCTGCTCAACATGGGCATCTACGCGCTGACCTTTGCCATCCTCCTGCCCTTGGGTCTCTTTGGCTGGATCCGTCTGGTGGAAGAAAAGGAATTACTTGAACGCATCCCAACCTATGCGGAACATCGCAAGCGCGTCCCCGCCTTCTTCCCTTACCCAAACAAAATACCCGGCTTCTTCAAATTCCTATTCACTGGGAAATAAAATATGACCATGTTCGAAAAACGTCCCAACGCCCTGCTTAAATTCTTCTTCAAAATGCCGTTGTTCATGCACAAAATTGGGTTTGGCGGCTGGGAACGTCTCATCGGCGCACAATGGATGCTGATCGCCACCACAGGCAGAAAATCCGGCAAGCGCCGCGAAGCGATGGTCGACGTGATGGACTACGACAACTCCACCGACACGTATTACATCGAAGCCGCATATGGCACCCGCGCCGATTGGTACAAGAACATCAAAAGTAATCCGGTCTTCGAAGCGCAGGTCGGGCGTAGAAAATTCAAGGCGCGCGCCGAAGAACTAACAGAAAAGGACACTGGCGAAATGCTCGTGAAATTCTTTCGCCGCAAGCCCGCCTACACCCGTTCGGTGATGGCGATGGTTGGAATGAAATTCAAAGATGAAGACGATCTACGGGTCATCGGAAAGAACCTGACCCTTCTGGCGGTCAAGCCGGATAAAGGATGAACATGGCTACAATTTTGATCCTGGGTGGGTATGGATACACCGGGAAGTTTCTTGCAAAACATTTGCTCGCTCACACCGACGCAAACATCATCATCTCAGGACGCAATCTAATAAAAGCGCAAGCCTTTGCAAACGGATTGAACGATCCGCGCGTGACGGCAAGACGTGCAGACGCATCCGACACGCAGAACCTGACTGATGCACTTCAAGGCGTGACTTTGTGTTTGGTCGCCGCCCCGACCACGCATCAAGCCGATAACGTGATCCGCGCCTGCATCGGTGCGCGTGTAGACTATCTCGATGTTCAGTTCGCGTCAAGCAAGCTTATGGCATTATATGCCGCTGAAGACGAAATTAAAAAAGCAGGGTTATGCTTCATCACCGAAGCGGGCTATCACCCCGGCTTGCCAGCCGCCCTCATCCGCTATGCCGCGACAAAACTGGACACGCTCGAATCGGCAAACACGGCAGGCTTCCTCAACATGCAGGAACTGCCATACACCGAAGCCGTGGACGAACTCATGGAAGGCTTTCTCGATTATCAGGCGCAGACCTTCAAAAACGGCGCATGGACAAATCCCACAGCATGGGAGATGCGAAAATTCCACTTTGGAAATGAGATCGGTAAACGCACCTGTTCGTCCATGTTCTTCGAAGAATTGCGCGACATCCCGAAACTCTTCCCCACTTTGAAGGAAACTGGTTTTTACATCTCAGGTGTAAATTGGATTTCCGACCTCATCATCACCCCGCTGGTTTTCGTCGGCTTGAAGCTCGCGCCCAAGCGCGGCATCCGCCCGCTTGGCAAGCTGATGTGGTGGGCAATGGGCAAAACCAAGCCGCCATTCGTCGTCGCGCTCAAGGTGGAAGCAAAAGGTTTGAGAAACGGTACCCCGGCTCAAGTCGACGTCCAGATCGCGCACCCCGATGGATACGAATTGACTGCCATTCCTGTCGTCGCGTACCTGCGTCAATATCTCAATGGCACAGCGCGAAAGTGCGGCGTCCACATGCTGGGTCACATCGCCGAACCCATCGAATTATTCAGAGACATGCAGATGATGGGCGCGGAGGTTATCGAACTTCCCGGTCGTTCTTCCACTTGACCACTTCAACATCCCCATCACTTCCCAACAAAATCTTGATAATGGATCTGACCGAGTCCGCTTCGCCCGATGTGATGAAGCGGACTTTTCCATCCTGCCCATTCTGATTCGCCATCCCACCCGCCTCAACCAAACGATTGACCTGTTTCGCCACTGCGGGAGCTGGGTCGATCACCCGAACCTTTTCACCTACGATCCGCTCGATAAGCGGAATCACGAACGGATAATGCGTGCAGCCCAGCACGACTGTATCAATGTTCTTTTCGAGCATCGGGTGAAGCGCGCCTTCCAGGATTTTGCGCGTCTCATCCCCGTTCAAATTTCCCAATTCGATCTGCTGGACCAATCCGCTGCAGGTGTTCTGAAACAACTCGACACCATTTGCAAACCGTTCAACAACAGAAGCATACAACGCACCTTGAAATGTAGCCGGGGTCGCTAACACACCCACCTTGCCCGTCTGAGTCTTCTCCGCCGCCGGTTTGACCGCCGGTTCCATGCCTACGAACTGCACATCAGGGAAAGTCTCGCGTAAATATTTCAACGCCGCCGCCGAAGCCGTGTTACATGCCACGACGATGACCTTGGAATTCTGCGCAATTAGATAACGCGTAATCCCTTCTGAAAAATCCTGTATCTGCTCCATCCGGCGCGGACCGTATGGCACGTGTCCCTGGTCGCCGAAATAGATGATATTTTCATGCGGCATCAGTGAACGGATCTCGCGCAAGACTGAAAGCCCGCCTACCCCTGAATCAAAGACGCCAATTGGATATTCTGGTTTTGAAAATTTCATTGGGATGTACAAACAAAGGCAAGCTCATTCAGCAGAGCCGAACCGTAAGCAAGAGCCGAGTCATGGGTTGCGCCAGGTTTGATCAAATGTTCACAAGAGATTCCAGCCGACCGGAGTTTATCGATAAATTTCTGTATCGCTATTCCGTCAACATCAACATCTTTTTCGCCAACAATAAAACCAGCTCTTAATCCCCGTTCAGACGCGGCAGGCAGGAACTTCGCCAACTCTTCAGGCGTATCCTCGAACGGCAAAGCAGGACCGATCACCACCAGTCTGTGAACGGGGATTTCCCCCGTCAAAGCCATTTGGATCGCGATTGCCGCGCCCATCGAATGCCCCGCAAGGACAACTCTGTCTGGGTCAAAATCCATCTCGTTCTTCATTTCCTCGTATGTTTGCTTTACCTGCTCGAAGGCTATTTCCAAGTTGTCCCAGATGTACGCGCCTGTGAACATCGCCTGCACAGATTGCGGTACCGCCAAAGCAAATCCCGGATCCACAACGCCGCGCCAAAATGGGAGCGAAGCAAGAGCCGTGCTTTGATTCCCATGCAAGGCGATCAATAACGGAGTCTCCTTCTTCATGTTTTTGGGAAAAATCTTGATGCCCGTTGGAGGATTGTCCGCATTATCCTTTTCCTGAATACCCAACGATATGGAAACCAACCGCTCAAATTCCGCATCGCCCTGCAAAGCCTTAAATGAAGGCGTCATACGCCACATCATTTCGCCGTACCAAAGACCATCTTTATGATAGTTTTCGGCTACTTGAAAAACACGGGCGCGGTCATCCACCCTCGCGGCGGCGCACATCTTCCAATAATCCACCAGCGGACGATTTTCTGGGAAAGCCGTTCCCTCCCGCTCGATCAATTCGAGCGCCTGCTGAAAATCACCGTTTTGAAAATGCTCAGTCATTTTTTGATTCAAGTCGGCATATCGTGAGAACGTCATTGAAACTCCCTTTGGCTAGGAATGATTCTTCCGGCGGACATAAAGCAGTTTCTCGACTTGCGCAATAACCTGCCCATCATCGTCGACTACATCCACATTGAACGTCGGTTCGATCTTCCCCTGCGCATCCGCATCCGTGCGGATCTGCGCCACGCGCTCCGGCGGGATGTGAAACCGCGCTCGTACCGTTCCCCTGCCCGGCTGCTTGAAATGGATCGTAGCGGATTTGTCCCAAACGATATACTCTGAGCCAAGTTGGCGCATCAGTATCAACATGAACCACGGATCGCACATGGCGTACAGCGAACCGCCAAAATGCACCCCGACGATATTGCGGTTCATGGCAGTCAACTTCATCTCGACTTCAACCGTACTTTCGTCGATGGCGCGCGAGCGGATGCCCGCTCCCAACATCGGCGGATACAGATTGATGAATTTTTCAAGCAGTCGTCTACGTAAGTTCATAAGTGTTTATTTTTTCGTGGCTTCGACAAAGGACCTGAACAATCTCTGCATCACAAGCTGATCGGTCAACCACTCGGGATGCCATTGCACGCCCATCGCGAATGGATGGTCGGGCATTTCCACGGCTTCGATCATACCGTCTGGAGCATGACCCACCACCCGCAAACCGGGTGCGACGTCTTTCAATCCCTGATGGTGAAGGCTGTTGACATTCAAAAGCGTCTCGCCAAAAATTTCCGCCAGCCGGGAGGTCTCATCCACATTGACCGGATGAATAAGTTCGGTAAATTCGTCGTTATCGTGATGCAAGGCGTTCGGGAACTGATCCGGGATGTGCGTGTAAAGCGTCCCGCCCAGCGCCACATTCATCACCTGCACGCCACGGCATATCGCAAGCAGCGGTTTGCCATCCTCAACGGATTGCTTGAGCAGTGATAATTCTGTGATATCGCGTTCATCATTTACATCTGAGATCTTCGGATGATCCTCCCCCTTGAAATACTTCAATGAAATATCCCCGCCGCCAGAAAATAAAATTCCATCCACCTGCAAATAAAGTTGGTTCAAATCCTCTTCCGGCAAAATGGAAGGGATTAATATCGGGATGCCGCCGCCCAGCGTCACTGCACGCACATACGTATGCTGGACGCCAGCCATCGGTCTGCCATAATCGTTCTTCCCGTTAAAGGTCGTGATTCCGATCAAAGGTTTCGTCACATGATCCTCCGAAAAGCTGAATTTCAAAATCCAAGGATACCACAGCCAAAAGACCGGTTTAAACAAAAAAAGACCCTGATGGGTCGATAACCATCAGGGTCTAAAAGGAAAAACTAGGAAAACTTTTCCTTGATGCGCGCGCTCTTGCCGGTGCGGTCGCGCATGTAATACAACTGGGCGCGGCGGACCTTGCCGTGGCGTTCCACCACGATCTTGTCCACACGCGGGGAGCGGAGCAGGAACGTGCGCTCCACACCGATGCCGTTCGACGCCATGCGGCGGACGGTCACTGAAGAATTGTTGCCGCTGTTTCGCAGGCGGATGACCAAGCCTTTGAATTCCTGGATACGCTCCCGTTCGCCTTCCTTGATCTTCACGTGAACGCTAACGGTGTCTCCAGCAGCCAACTGGGGGATTTTTTCGTTCGCTTTTGCCTCAACGGCTTTAATCAGATCTGCCATGTCAGTTCTTCCTTACTTTTTGATAGGTTTCCAATATACGCGAGGGCGGATTATAGCACGGATATTCTTATAACACAAGCAAATTTCAGGAATATTTTCGGATCGCCAGCACCGCATTGTGACCGCCAAAACCGAAGGCGTTACTGAGCGCCAGCGAGACCTTCACCTCGCGCGCCTTGTTTGGGATGTAATCGAGGTCACATTCGGGGTCGGGGGTTTCGTAATGGATCGTCGGCGGCAGAATGCCTTCCCGGATCGCCTGCGTGCAGAAGATGACCTCCAGTGCCCCGGTCGCGCCCATCATGTGCCCGGTCATGGACTTGGTGGACGAGACGGGAATCTTATACGCCGTCTCACCGAACGCCGCCTTGATCGCGCGCGTCTCCGCCTGGTCGTTCAGCGGGGTGGCTGTGCCATGAGCGTTGATATACCCCACCTCATCGTCATTCGCATGAGCGGAACTCATCGCCATGCGGATCGCCGCCGCGCCGCCTTCCCCTTTTTCATGAGGGGCGGTGACATGATACGCATCTGCGGTCGCGCCATATCCGGCGAGTTCCGCCAAAATATTCGCTCCACGCGCCTTCGCATCGGACTCGCGCTCAAGCACAATGACACCTGCGCCTTCGCCCATCACCAAGCCATCACGATTCTTGTCAAATGGCTGGGGAGTCATCGAATAATCATCGTTCCGGCGGGACATCGCCCCGACGCGGTCGAACGCCGCCACCCCTGTGGATGTGATCGTGGTCTCCGCCGCACCGGTCAGCGCCGCATCGATCATCCCCGTTTTCAACATCATCAGCGCCGTGCCGATCCCATCCGCACCGGATGCGCACGCCGAAGCGACAGAAAAGCACGGACCTTTGATCCCGAACTCGATCGCCGCCATGCCCGCACCGCCGTTCGCCATCAACATGGGGATCAGGAACGGGCTCACCTTGCGCGGACCATCCTTGTAGTTAGTCAACGTCGCTTCTTGTAGAGAATGCAAACCGCCGATGGCCGATGAAATGATGATGCCGATCCGTCCGGCGTTCGCTTCGGTAACTTCCAAACCGGAACTGGTGATCGCCTCTCTTGCGGCAGCGATCGCAAACTGCTCGAAGCGGTCGCGCCGGCGGGCTTCCTTCGCATCCATATATTTTTCAGGCTGGAATCCCTTCACCTCGGCGGCGATGTGTACTTGCAACGGTGAAGAATCGAATAACGTGATCGGTCCAACACCCGACTTTCCGGCAATTACACTCTCCCAGCTTTCTTTCACGTTCAAACCCAACGGGTTCACGGTCCCCATCCCCGTGATCACGATACGGTCCTGCATGTTTCCTCCAGCGATGATGAAATTAAGGTTTGGCTGAATTAAGAACCCCGAAATACAAATATCGTGACGCTTCGCCTCTTCCCTACCCGGGACCGAATCTCTCCATCAACCTCAGCCCCGCTGAAAGCGACTCAGATCCCGCCAGCCATATGCAACCTCGATCAGTTCCTTCCCGCCGATCTCGATGGTCTTTTCCGTCAAATAGATTCCGCCGAGATGCTCATAGAACCCGCGAGAGGGATTCTCCTTCAATACCCACAACATCATGGATGAAACGCCCAGATCCAATTGTGCGCGAACGACATCAGAAAACAAACGCCTACCCAAGCCAAGTTTCTGCACAGCGCGCAAAATGTAAATGGCAAATAGCTCGCCCTGACATCCAAGATCTGTTTCGCGAGCATCCCCGTAATTCACAAAACCTGTGATCGCACCGTCCACTTCTGCTGCAAGGACATTATGATATTCACCCTCCGGGTCAGAAAGGGACTGTTCCCAGTATTTGGCGCGCCGCTCAGTAGACAGATCCTTCAGAAAATCATCCGGCACAATACCCTGATAGGTCTCACGCCAGGCAGTAATATGCACATGCGCAATCGCCTCTGCATCCTTTGGGCCTGCCTTGCGAATTGTTATCATCCTCGTCCTCAACAGTTCCGAAACGCAGCTTTTGCGCGCCATTCACGCTGCAGCAAGCCGTAGTAATACTCGCTTGTGTACTCATTGCCGATGCGCAAGCTTTCCACAAAATGAGCTTCGCGGCGGAAGCCGAGTTTTTCCAGTGTCTTCCATGAGCCGACATTCTCTGTATCACAATCAGCGGTGACGCGGTGCAGGTCGATGTCTTCGAACAGATAATCCAACAGCGCAGTCAGGGCTTCGGTGGCAATTCCCTTCCGCCAGAACGCGGATGAGATCGTAAAGCCGATCACTGCTTGATGGATGTCATCATACTTGATGCAAAAAGCGACGTCGCCGATCAACTCACCGGTTTCTTTTAATTCCAATGCCAGTTGCAGCCACTGTCCCTGTTTTGGCGCGTGGAGGTCTTTCACTTCCGCAATGAATGCCTCACCCTTCTCACGCGGATACGGCACGGTCCAGCCTTGATATTTCGCCACCACTGGGTCGTTACGATACATCAAAAAAGCCTCCAGGTCGGAGGCGGTGAAGTTCCTGAGGAGTAAGCGTTGTGTGTGTAGAAACATGTTTTTCTAATTGATCGCAGGTGCGGGTTACCACGCCCCTGCAAAGATTTATTCTCCCGGCTTGGGGATGTAATCGCCTTCCACCCATTCCTGCCCATCCGGTCCGACTTCCTTCTTCCAGACAGGGACGATCTCCTTTAGGCGGTCAATGCCATAGCGGGCGGCATCGAATACGCCCGTGTCGCGGTGGGCGGCGGTGCAAGCGATGAGAACCGTCGGCGTTTTGGGGTAGAGTTTGCCAATGCGCTGAACGATGGCAATGCCTTCCACAATGGGCCACTTCGCGCGGATCTCCTCCGCCACTTGTTTCATTTTGGCTTCTGCCATTTGGATGTAGGACTCGTATTCAAGGTATTCGGTCTCATGCGCATCGCCGCGTGAGGTGACGCCGCGCACCATGCCTGTAAAGATCGCCGCCGCCCCCGTGGATGTGAGCGTGATCCTGGCGAGCAGGTCGTTCAGATCGATCTCGGATTCGGTGATGGAGTAAATGGTTGGCAGGTCAGCAGGTTGCATGTTGAAGGTTATCCTCCAGAGACGGGTGGGAAGAGAGCGATCTCGGCACCAGCCGGGACAATGGCTTCATCGAACGCGTATTCGCGATTGATGGTGATGAGCACCGATTTCATCGACTCTTTCAAGTTGGGATAATCCGCTCCGAGCTTTTCCTTCAATTGCAGGATGATCATGTCGGCAGGGATATCCATTTCCATGGACTTGGTCCCGGCACGGTCGCGGATGGTTGCGAAAAATAAAAGTTTGATGTGGTTCATGATTCCTTTTGGGTGCAGGGTGAAAGTTACAGGTTGAAGGGTGCAGGTTACAGATAGGAAGGACTAGATCCAGACGTCATTTGGGGCTGTCAGTGCAGAGTCTTTTGCATTGCCGGTGTTGACCAATCCCGCGGGTTCGATCAGAAGAATGTGACATTCCTGCTCGGCAACCGGCTTGTGTTCAACGCCTTTTGGAACGACGAACATTTCACCTTCATCCAGAGAGACCTTGCCACCGCGAAAGTGAATATCGAGATGACCTTTCACAACGACGAAGACTTCATCGGTCTCCGGGTGGTCGTGCCAGACAAATTCGCCCTGCACCTTGGCGAGCTTGAGATGATAGTCGTTCATCTGGGCGATGATCTTCGGTGACCAGTGTTCGGAGAACTTGGATAATTTTTCCTGAAAGTTGATCGAGGGATAATTCATAGTTAACCTATACGTCGTGAAGAGTGAAACGTGAATTTATATTTCATGGTTCATTGATCACATCCCCGCTCCTGCCGCCATGCTTCTCCACCAAACGAATATTTTGGATCCGCATGGTTTTCTCGGCAGCTTTTGCCATGTCGTAAATGGTGAGCGCGGCTACAGAGACGGCGGTGAGCGCTTCCATTTCGACGCCGGTCTTTCCGGTGACCTTGGCTGTGGCGGTGATGACCACGCCGGGGAGCGAGTCGTCCAGTTCGAGGTCGACATCCACCTTTGAGAGTGGCAAAGGATGACATAACGGGATCAGGTCCGAGGTCCGTTTTGAGGCGGTGATGCCCGCAATTTGTGCCACGGTCAACACATCGCCCTTCTTTATCTGCCCGGCGCGGATCAGCTCCAATGTCTCTTTTTTCATGTGGACTTCGCCGCGCGCGATGGCGGTGCGTGTGGTGTCGGGTTTGTCACTCACGTCCACCATTTTGGCGCGACCACCTTCATCAAGATGAGTTAGTTTGGACATA
>CAYJPO010000002.1:0-19449 GCA_964372045.1 uncultured Anaerolinea sp. | reverse complement strand
CACGTCCACCATTTTGGCGCGACCACCTTCATCAAGATGAGTTAGTTTGGACATAAGCAGGATTATACCGCCATGCCACCATGCTCTTTACACTTTACGCAACACGGATTACGTAATCCATGTTGCATAAAGAACATACGTTATAATTCGCCCGCTATGGATGGAATTCTCGGAAATCAACTCGGCACGTATAAGGTTCTGACCCCGGTCTACGAGGGTCCGCTGGACTTGTTGTTAAGCCTGATCGAGCGCGCCGAACTGGATATTACGACGGTCTCGCTGGGTTCAGTGACAGATCAATACCTCGCACATTTACAGATGTCGGAAAACCAACTGCCGGAAGAGATCTCGTCGTTTTTGGTGATCGCGGCGAAGTTGGTGCAGATCAAATCGGAGGCACTGCTTCCGCGTCCGCCCGAACGCGAACCCGGGGAAGAAGACCCCGGCGTGGCGCTCGTGGAACAGTTGAAGCTGTACAAACGTTATAAGGAAATTGCAGGCTGGATGGAAGAACGGCAGATCAAGAACCTGCGGACGTTCCTGCGCGTGGCACCGCCGCCGAAAGTGGAACCGAAACTAGACCTCTCGAACCTGACGCTCGAAGGCTTGCTTGAAGCTGCGGAGTCGGCGTTCTCGAAGGGCAGTGACAAGAAGCCGCTGGGGACGATCATCAGCGCGCCGAGGGTGACCATCCGCGAGAAGATCGATTTCATCACCAGGACATTGAAGAACATCCAGCGCATGTCGTTCAGCGGACTCATCACCGACAAAGCCACACGCGTGGAGATCGTGGTGACCTTCCTCGCGCTGTTGGAGTTGGTCAAACGTTATCGCGTGACAGCGAAGCAGGATGTGCTCTTTGGCGATATTGAGTTCGAAAGAAGTGAAGATTGGAAAGATGACGAGGAGATCGAGATCGAATTTGAATAGTGGGAAGTGGACAGTGGACAGTGACGGATGAGTTGCCTCGTCCGTTTTTTGTTTTTGTGAGTGTATGAACCCAAAGATAGAATATCGCTTCCCGCTATGCTACAATCGAATCAAAAAACAGGGATGCCATGCCTACCATTCGCCGCCTTGTACCCAACTTCATCATCGAAAAATTCAAAGCCAATGAAATGCGCGGTTCATTCCAGAGCACCGCGATCTTTGTGGATATATCCGGCTTCTCCAAAATGACTGACGCCCTCTCCGCTCACGGGCAACGCGGAGCCGAGGCGCTGGCAGATTTGATGCGCGTCATCTTCGAGCCGCTGGTCAACACCGTCTACGAACAAGGCGGTTTCGTCATCGGCTATGCCGGAGACGCATTCAACGCCGTCTTCCCCGAAGACCCGCACACACCAGGGATGGAAACCAAACGATGTCTGGCGGCGTTATCCACCATGCAAGCGCATACCCGCGCACATCCGCAGGTCCAAACTCCGTTCGGTGCGTTTCCCATCTCCATTAAAACCGGCATGGGCTACGGCGAAACCCGCTGGCAAATGTTCAAATCGGAAACCGGCGCGCACCTTTCCTACTGGCTGCGCGGCGACAGCCTGAACCGCGCCGTCCTCGCTGAAGAAAAAGCCCTCTCCGGCGACCTCATCATGGACCCGGTCGCGTACGCACGCATCAAAGACATGGTGGAAGTGGAAAGGGTGAACGATGGCTGGCGCGTTACGGAGGTCATCGCCGCGCTGCCCAGCCCCGCCCCGGTCACGGAACCGGAACCTGATTCTACGCCGATGGACATTTTCTTCCCCGAGACCTTGTCCCGCCAGAACATCATCGGCGAGTTCCGGCATGTCATCAACCTGTTCATCGACATTCCCATCAACATCTCAGACGAAACCCTGATCGCCCCGTTCATGCAGACCGTGTACGACTTGCAGGAACAATACGGCGGTTTCTTTTTGCGGCCCGATCTGGGTGACAAAGGCTTCAACCTGCTCATGTTCTGGGGCGCTCCCATCGCCCGCGAACGTGACGTGGAACGCGCCTTGAACTTCATCATGGACCTCACTGCGCGTACCAAATTGACCCTGCGTGCCGGTATCACATATCGGCTTGCCTACGCGGGTTTCATGGGCGCATCCTTGCGTGAAGATTACACCGCCTACGGCTGGGGCGTGAACCTCGCCGCGCGTTTGATGGAACACGCCGACATCGGCGATTTTTGGACTGACGAAGAGATCGCCCGCCGCGCCGAACATGCCTTCGACGTAAGCTATCTCGGCGAATATGCCTTCAAAGGCTTTGCACAAAAACAACGCGTATTCCAGCTTCTTCGCAAAAAGAGCGAGATCGAAACGATCTATCAGGGTCAATTGGTGGGGCGCAAAGCAGAGACAGATGCGCTCGCCGCGTTCATCGCCCCGCTGCAGGAAGGCAAGTCCGCCGGGGTAATGCTTGTGAGCGGAGAAGCGGGCATCGGCAAAAGCAGATTCGTCCACGAATTTCAGGCGTCGGATTACTTCCATCAATTCGATGCGCACTGGGTCTTATGCCAGACCGAGGAACTTATCCGCGAATCGTTCAACCCATTCAAACCGTGGCTGAGAAAACGCTTCGGCGTGGTCGAAGCGGAATCAGACGACGTGAACTGGGCAACCTTCTCGAACGAAGTGGAAGCCCTCGCCGCCGCCACACCAGACCCCGAGCTCGCCGCCGAATTGACGCGTACCGCATCCGTGCTGGCGGCGCTGGTGAATATCACCCAACCCAACACATTGTACGAAACACTGGATGCAAAAAGCCGCTATGAGAATACGCTCATAGCGTTGAGCGTATTGTTCCGCATCGAAAGCCTGCAAAAGCCGCTCATTCTATTTTTGGAAGATGTCCACTGGCTGGATGAAGACACGACTGCATTCCTCAATTATTTTGTGCGCGCCTTGCAAGCCAACGTCGAAAAAAAATATCCCATTGCCATCATCATCACACAGCGCCCCGAAGGGAACACAACCTTCTCCGGTGAAATTTCCACCCAAGAAATCCAACTGGAAAGACTCACCGCTGAGAACATCCATTCGCTGGCAGTAGGCATATTAGGCAGCTCCATCACCGACGAGTTGAACAACCTGCTCGATGTGCGCGCAGAAGGCAATCCGTTCTTCGCCGAACAGATCCTGCGTTTTCTTTCCGAACAGAAATTACTAACCCTTGGTAAGGACGGAAAATACTCCGCCAACTTGCAGGCTGTTGCCTCCCTGCCGGTGGATGTGCATGCTGTCATGATCGCCCGCCTTGACCGCCTCACCCAAAAAGTGCGTGAGACCGTGCAAACCGCTTCGGTACTTGGGCGCAAGTTCGTCGTGGATGTGCTGGTGGAGATGCTTTCGCCGCAAAGGGATGACCTGCCCAGTTACGTCCTCGAAGCGGAAAGGGCAGATATTTGGAAATCGCTCGAAGAGATCAATTACATCTTCCGCCATGCGCTGCTGCGGGATGCGGCGTACTCTATGCAATTGGCGACCCGTCAACGCAGTTTGCATGCGCTGGCATGCACCGCCATGGAGGAAGTCTATCGCAGCAACCTCGAGCCTTATTACGGCGAACTGGCATATCACGCCGAAAAGGGCGAACTGAACGACAAGGCTCTCCAATACCTGACAGCCGCTGGAACTCTCGCCATGAGCGCGTTCCAAAACCGGAGCGCCGTCGATTATTTCACCCGCGCACTGACGGTCCTGCCCGCCGACAGTCTGCGCACGGAATTCGATCTGCGCATCAAACGCGTGGAGTGTGCCTATAACCTTGGCGACTCGACCTCCCAACTGCAAGACTTCGACCGCCTTGAGATCATTGCCCGTACCCTCGCCGATAATGGATTACTGGCGCGTTCCTTCATTCGACGAGCCTATCGTTCCTCCACCATCGGCGATTATCCTGATACGATCCAGTACGCCACACAAGCCAGGGACTTTGCCCAAGCGGTCGGTGATACGGCTACATTACTTTCGGTGTACATCGTCCTGCCGGATGCACTCTCACACGTTGGCAAACCGGAAGACGCCCGCCGGTCCGCGTTGGATGGCATCGAACTCGCGCGTCTGACCGGCAACCGAAGTAAAGAAGCCAGCGGACTCAGCGCTTTGGGATTGGTCACACTCGAATTGGACGGTCACACTGCGGCACAGAAGTATCAAGAGCAGGCACTCGACATTGCGCGAGAAGTCAAAGATCGGTATCTGGAAGCCAAGGCGTTGAATAACCTCGCGCTCTCCCTGGTGGCGCAGGGAGATTACCCCGTTGCGCGCGAGTATTTCCAACAGGCATTGGGCATCTTCAACGAACAGGGCAATCAAACCGGCAAGGGTCTTGCTTATGCAAACCTCGGCTGGCTTTCTTCCATTTTGGGCGATTACGCCGTGGCAAAGAAGCATTACGAACATGCCCTCACCCTCGCCCGCGAACAAGGGTCCCGCATTGCAGAACTGTACACCTACGTGAATCTAAGCGCCTCCGCAGGCGGACAAGGCAACAGCACCGATGCGCTGACCTGGGCGGAAAAGGCGCTCGAGTTTTCAATGCAAGTAAAAGACCGTACCGCCGAAGGCTGGGCTTATTTCTATCTGGCGCATGCAGAACATCTCGCAGGCGAGCACGCGAAGGCGATAGATGCCTTTCGTAAAAGCATTGAGATCCGGCTCGAAGCAAAATCGGATGCACTCATCGTCGAATCACGCGCCGGGTTGGTGGATGCACATGCGGCATTGAGCGACCAGGCGTCGGCGGAGAAAGAGGCGCAGCACATCCTTGAATACATGCAGGACGATCCATCGTTCGAAGGTGCCGAGGAGCCGCTCCGTATTTATCTATCGGTCTTCAATGTGATTGAAAAAACAAAGGACCCGCGTACCAGCCTCGTTTTGCGAAATGCAAATGAATTGCTCGAAGCGCAGGTCTCGAAACTGCGATCTCAGGAAGCCCGCCAAATGTTCGTGGAAAATGTCCCCTGGCGGCGGGCACTGCAACAGCTTATGAACGAAAAACGCGGTTAGGTCTGCCCGATGCCGGGGTCGCCGTCTGAAAGCTCGATGGTGTCGTTGACGACCGCGCCGGTGAAATAATATGGTTTCCCTTCGCTGTTGTTATCAAGGATCACGACCCGTCCTTTTCCCAACCCCGGAATGGTCACCTTATACGGCTGGTTGATATACTCCTCTTTGCCTTTCCTCCGAACGGCAAAGTTATTGAGCCAGTGGATCAGCGTACCATCCGGCATGGCTTTGGGCAGTTCATCCACACTTAGCTTATCCACCTCGTATTCACCGTCTTCCAGTATCTCGATATCTGTATCGACTTCTGTGGATTTTTGAATTCTGACCTTGAACTTTTTATTACTGGATTGCTTATCAACTTTGCCCTGAATAACGACCTTTTTCAGCATACGAATCTCCTTTTCGGCAACGGAATGCGGTCATTATGCTCCAGGCGATTTAATGACCTTATGAACTAAATTTTACTCTCTGAGAATTGCCGTGACAAAATCCTTTTTAACACAGATTGTACGACTGACACAGTTTTACAAGGATTTTTCAATGTTGTTTCGGTGTTAATCCGTGGACAACACGGCAAATGGAAAGACCCAATTTCTTTAGCTATGCCGACCGATAATGCAAAAATAGTGCGATCATCGCCCCAAGGTTATCGAACACCAGAACATCGAGTATCGCCGCATGCCGTCCAGGCACAAAGGACTGGTGAAATTCATCAGTTGCGGAGTACAACACTGCGAGAAACCATGCCAGTTTATAACTTCGATTCGGAAGCGTGCGCAGAAAGGAAAGAGCGAGCAAACCGTAGCCGACCGCATGGGCGCCTTTTTTGACGAAAGTATCCCATCCGCCAAAACTGGGAAGCTCCTTGCTCGTTCGGGAGGAAAAGGCGAAGATGACAAGCATCAACAAAAGGGCGGGAAGCCAGCGCGGTACAATATCAAGGAATTTATTCATGTGAGGTTTCTTTGATCGGTGATGTGATTATCAAAAGAGATGATGCGTGGCTGAAGTTTACCCATCCGCGCCGCGTGATTGTAACCGAGAAGTTGGAAGACGTCCGCAAGGGGTTGGAGGAAGCGGAACAGCTGGTAAATGAACACGGCTGGACCGCGGCTGGATTTGTCAGCTATGAAGCCGCGCCAGCGTTTGATGCGTCACTGCACGTCATCGTGTCACAGGGATTTCCATTGCTGTGGTTCGGCTTATATAACGAGCCGCAGGTTTTGCAAACAAGCGATATCTTCGAAGGCTTTGGGGATCCAGCGTCGCTGAATTGGCAGCCCGATACCGAAAAAGAATCCTATAACAACGCCATTCAAACCGTCAAGGAACGGATCGCGCAAGGCATGACGTATCAGGTCAATTACACCATGCGCCTCGGCGCGGACTTCGACGAGCATCCGCTCAAACTATTCACCCACCTCGCCCGCGGACAAAACAAATACGCAGCGTTTTTAGACCTCGGCGATTGGGCGGTCTGTTCTGCTTCGCATGAACTGTTCTTCGATCTCGATGGCGAGATTATCACCGGGCGACCGATGAAAGGGACGGTCAAACGCGGGCGAACCACAAGCGAAGATAAAACCATCTCAGAATGGCTACGCGCATCAAACAAGAACCGCGCCGAGAATGTGATGATCGTGGATATGATCCGCAACGACATTGGGCGCATCGCGGAAGTTGGCAGTGTCCACGTGCCGGAGTTGTTCACCATTGAAAAGTACCCCACCCTCTTCCAAATGACATCCACGGTGAAGGCAAAAACAAAGGCATCGGTTGTAGATATATTTTCGGCGCTATTTCCATGCGCATCCATCACTGGCGCACCGAAAGTCAGCACGATGAACATCATCGCAGATTTGGAGACCAGTCCGCGCAGGATCTATACGGGCAGCATCGGCTATATTGCTCCGAACCGCAAAGCACGTTTCAATGTCGCGATCCGCACGGCGTTGGTTGATAGACGGAACGGCACAGCCGAATTCGGCGTCGGCGGCGGCATCGTATGGGACTCCACCTCCGCGGATGAATATAGCGAAGCCCTGCTCAAAGCGGAGGTATTGACCGATCCGCATCAAAAGGATTTTTCCCTTTTTGAAACCCTGCTCTGGACTCCAGAAGAAGGCTATTTTCTTCTGGAGAGGCACATCGCGCGGATCATGGATTCAGCTGAATATTTTGGATTCACCAAAGAGGAACAAGTAGGTCAGGCTAAAAGCCTGACAAAATCCGGTTCACCAATACCTGGTGGGTTGAAAATCCAGCCTAAGGATATTCGACAACGGATTACGGCAACTTTGAATGAGCTCGTCACAGGTTCAACGTCCACAAAGCGGGTGAAGTTGTTTTTGAATTCCCAGGGCGAACTTTCCGGCGAGGTTAAAGATTTTCAACCTAGCCGCAAGGTATTTCACGCATGTCTGGCAAAGGGATCTGTCAACTCGAATGACCGCTTCCTCTTTCATAAAACCACAAATCGGGATGTGTACGAGCAAGCCGCGGTTGAAGGCTGTGATGACATTCTGCTCTTCAACGAAAAAAACGAACTTACCGAGTTCACCATCGGCAACCTGGTCGTGGAAATGGACGGCGTTTTATACACTCCGCCAGTAGAGTGCGGATTATTAGCGGGCACCTTCCGGGCGGAACTGCTCGAAAGCGGCAAAGTACAAGAGAAAATAATTCACCTAAAGGAATTGAAGAAGTGCGCCAAAGTATTTTTGGTCAATTCATTGCGGAAGTGGGTCGAGGTGAAATTCAAAGGTGTACAAGCAAAGGTTGTCAGCGGCTAATGCTCAAGCCGCCCTCCCCGGCGACGGTATGCGAAGAAATCCTGCGCTGGGGAAAGTGTCCAGAATGGGTACGGCGCAGGGAGCAATATTTACCTGACATGTTTTGCTTGCACACAATTCAAATACTAATCCAGAAACAGCGGGCGACATTTGTTATAATACGCACCCGAGTAAATTATCAGAAAGAAAAGAGGAAAGCATGTATATTGACCCTGGCTCTGGCGGAATGTTGTTCCAAATTCTCGCCGTCTTATTTGGTGTTCTCTCCGGCACTGTGCTCATGTTCTCAGGCAAGATCAAAATGGGCATTGCCAAACTGCGCCGCTCGATGCGAAAAGACAAAGAGGGCGAGCAAACTGAAGAAGACAAGACCGACTCCAAGCAATAAGATTCCACTTCAACCATGCGTACCCTGATCATCGGTCTGGATGCATTCGACCCGACATTTTTCGAAAAACTCCAAACGCAAGGCAAAACCCCCAACCTAAGCAAATTGCTCGAAGCTGGGGGTTATTCGCGGTTTCGCGTCTCTGACCCGCCCCAAAGTGAAGTCTCATGGACAAGCATTGCCACCGGCATGAATCCCGGCGGACATGGAATGTTCGACTTCGTCCATCGCAACCCTGCCAACTACAGCCTGCAAGTTTCCCTATTGCCAACGCAAAAGAATTTGCTTGGGCTGCAATTCGTGCCGCCTTACAACGCGCGCACCATCTTCGATGAAGCGGTCGAGGATGGCTATCCCGCCACATCCATGTGGTGGCCCGCCACCTTCCCCGCCAAACTCGCATCGCCGGTGCAAACCATCCCCGGTCTCGGCACGCCGGATATTCTCGGTCGTCTCGGTATTGGGACATACTTCTCCGTTGAAGACCTCCCCACTGACCCCGAACGCAAGACCGCCGTTCGTACATTAACAAAAAAGAGCGCGTCGAAATACACAGGCGCACTCGAAGGACCCGCAAAAAAGAACGGCACGGTCAACATTGATTTTGAACTTGAGGTTATGGAGAACTCCGCAACACTTCAGGTGGCAAAGCAAAAAATCAATTTGAAGATCGGTGAATGGGGTGAGATCGTCGAGCTGCCCTTCGCTGTCGGCTTCGGCATGACCGTCAAAGCCATCAGCCGCGCCATTCTGACAAACGTCAACCCCATATCCATTTATTTCCTGCCGCTGCAATTACATCCGCTCGGCTCACCGTGGCCATATGCCACGCCGAAGAATTTCATTCAAGACCAATGGAAGAAGAACGGTCCCTTCCTCACACTTGGCTGGCCCCAGGATACGACTGCGCTCAACGATAATCTCATCAATGACGAGCAATTCCTCAAGCTCTGCGAAATGATCGACGCTGAACGCGAGCGCGTACTCAATCACTCGCTCGATTCGTTCGAAGAAGGGTTGCTCGCCTGCGTCTTCGACAGCCTGGATCGCGTTCAGCATATGTTCTTCAAAGGCAGAGAGGATGTCATTGAAGCCTGGTATGTGCGCCTCGACCAGATGATCGGCCGCATCATGGAACGCGCATCGCGCAAAAAGAAGACCCGCATCATCATCGTCTCCGATCATGGGTTTGGACGCTTTGACTTCAAGGTGCATTTGAACAAATGGCTTGTGGAGCGCGGCTACATGAAGACGGAAAGCGGTTCAACCTTCGACCTCAAAGCTGCGAACTGGTCTCAGACTCAAGCCTACGCTTTGGGTTTGAACAGCCTCTATCTCAACATCGTCGGTCGCGAAGGCAAAGGCATGGTGGACGAGAATGCGGCAATGCAGACCCTCACCAAACTCAAAGACGACCTGCTTCAATGGAAAGGACCCGATGGCGGACAGGTCGTGCAATCGGCGCTCATCCGCACCGAGGCATTCCAGGGTCCGCTGGCAGCATACGGACCCGATATCTTCGTCGGCTATCGCCCGCCGTATCGCGGCTCGGCAGAGACCGGTCTCGGTCAGTGGCGAAGCGAAGCCATCGAAAAGAACGAGGAACACTGGGAAGCCGACCATTGCTTTGACTCCCGATCCGTTCCCGGTGTGTTGTTTTCCAACGATGGGCTTGGCAACTGGCAGTCGCCTTCCTATCGCGACATCCCCGCTATGACCATCGGCAGGGACCTCAAAACACAAGCTTCCGCACCGCCGCCCAAATACAGCGACGAAGATCAAGATGAGATCGAGAAGAGGTTGAAAGATCTTGGCTATCTCTAACAAATACTATTCACGGCAGGGACTCTGGACTCTGTTCCTGATGAGCGCCCTGCCGCTTCACATCTGGACCATTGTCCTGGCATTGCGCGACTTTGACTGGGTCTCCGCCCGAACCAGTTCGTGGGATGCCGTCGGCGTCACTTCGTATGGGCTGGTATACGCAGTCATCGAAAGCCTGATCGTTGTTATCGGGGCGATCCTGCTTGGGTTATTAGTATCCAGTAAATGGGATGAAAAGAGGCGCGTAGCTTTGATGAGCGTGCTGGTCATCATCTTATCCCTTTGGGCAATCTTCAACCAATCGTATTTTCTAAATGAGATGTCACCGCCTGCATGGCTGGGCGATGTCCTTTTTCGGACAGGGCGTCCATTCGTCGCGTTGTATGCGCTTGCCCTGCTGATAACGTCGCTCTCTTTCTTTATCCCGACCTACTTCATCCTGACGTCCGATAAATTTCTGCGTATCATTCTTGAAGGCATGGACCGCCTCTCCCTGTTGATGACGCTGTATCTAGTCCTTGATGTCGCAGCGCTGGTCATTATTCTGGTCCGTAATTTTTGATGTCAAGCATGAATCACAACCTGAGCCGACGTGACTTTTTAAAGCTGGCGGGGCTTGCCTCGCTGGGTGTAATGATCCCACCTTCGGTCAAACATCTCGGGAACAGGGTGCCGGGCGATAAAAAGAACGTCCTCGTTATCGTCTTCGACGCACTGACCGCCCATAACATTTCACTGTACGGATATGACCGCGACACAATGCCCAATCTTTCGCGATTGGCAAAACGCGCTACGGTCTTCCACAAACACCATGCCGGTGGGAATTACACCACTCCCGGCGCCGCATCCTTATTGACCGGCACGCTCCCATGGACACATCGCGCCATCCGCTTCAACGGCATGGTCAAAAGCGACTTCGCCGGGAAGAGCATCTTCCATGCCTTCGACGATTATCATCGTATCGCCTACTCGCACAACACGCTGGTCAACACGCTCTTCAAACAGTTCATCGGCGATATCAATGAGTATATTCCGCAGGAGGAGTTCTTCCTGTTCAACGACGGGTTCATTCGGGATCTCTTCGGGAACGATGAAGATACCGCCACCGTCGGATGGGCGCGGACGATGAAACGGACGGAAGGCTTCTCCTATTCGCTGTTCCTTTCCCAGTTGTACGAGAAGTATCGCGACAGCAAAGTTGAAGATGTGGCAAAGCTGTATCCCTACGGTTTGCCCAGTGTCAACAACGACAATTTCTTCGTCCTCGACCAGAGCATTGACACACTCGGCGACCGCCTGACGACACTGCCGGAACCGTACATGGGCTACATGCACTTCCTGCCACCCCATTATCCCTACAAACCCAGCCAGGAGTTTGCAGGGGCATTCTCGGACGATTCCTTCCAACCATTGAGCAAACCCCAGGATGTTTTCACCGAAGGCAGATCGGACGAGTTCCTGAACAGGTGGCGGACCTATTACGATGAATTCATCCTCAACGTTGACAATGAATTTGCCCGTCTCTTCGACAAACTCGAAGCATCCGGCGTACTGGATAACACCTGGCTCGTCTTCACCTCCGATCATGGCGAACTCTTCGAGCGCGGCATTTGGACCCATTCCACTGCCACACTTTACCAGCCTGTTGTCCGCGTTCCATTGTTGATCTTTGAACCCGGCAAGCAGACAGGGAAGGATGTACACACGCCCACCAGCGCCATCGACCTGATGCCCACTCTCCTGCATGTGACCGGGCACGAGATCCCCGAATGGACGGAAGGAACAGTTTTGCCCCCATACGCCTCCGTGCTCGACCCATCGAAAAAAGGCGTCTTCGCTGTCCAAGCCCGCTACAACGAGCCGACCTTCCCCATCACGGAAGTCAGCGCAATGCACATTCAAGATAATTACAAACTGGTCTATTATCTCGGTTACGAGGAACTCGGCGCGGATAGGGAACGCGTCCTGCTGTTCGACCTTCAAAGCGATCCGGAAGAATTGACCGACCTTTCCCAAACCAAAAGAGAGGTCACAACCGACCTGTTGAATATAGTCAAAACCCGGCTGGATGAATCAAACGAAGGGTATCAATAAAAAAAGTGCCGCGAGTTTTTTCTCGCGGCACTTTTGATTTACTTGCGTTGTCGGTAATACTGTTCCTGCGGTACTGCGCTCATCGCTTTTTGATCGAGCGGGGAGGCTAGGAAGTCTGCCACTTTAGCAGCGTATTCCGCCGGGGATTTCAACATGTCGTTATAACGCACGAAGAGCACTTCCATGTTCGGCTGTTGAGCGAGCCAACCCTTCACCTTTTCAAGATGTTTTCCATACAGCTCGGCAAACTTTCCATCTTCAGCGGGGTTCCCGGGTTTGCCGCGGCGCTCCAGCATCTTTCGTTGCGACGAAAGGATCTCCATCATCTCACGCTCCATAAAGATGACCTTGTACTGATACCCAGCAGGCAAATGTTCAAGCAAGGCAGAGATCACCTTGACCACGTTTCCGCGCGCCTCGTCCACCCAAACAGTATCGCCTTCTTTGAGCTGCTTGACGCGTTCGAGCTCGTAATAGCCCTGCAGATTATCATCGTCAGCAGTGCGGATGTTATCGGTGAGGATATTCAGTCCGCCCGCTTCGAGCATCTTCATCATCATGGATGTGCCCGAGCGGGGCAAGCCCGAGACGATGTAAATTGGTTTTCCCATTTCAGCCATAAAAAGTATCTAATTCCTTTTCCTGTGTTTTCTTTAGCCAGCAGGCAGGGATGATACTGTCTTTTGATGGTTTCGTAAACCGTTTTAGGAATTTACTTTTGCTTCCAATAATTGGATCAGCGCTTCGAGCAACTGCGGTTGGATACCACGACCGCCTCCACGCTGACCCGCATCCGCGGAAGGCGTACCCAAAGCTTGATCGCCGCTGGGAGGTTGTCCCCCACCCGTTCCATCTGCAGGAGGCGTTCCCTGCGGCTGTCCGCCATCGCCCATTCCCTGCTGCGGATCTGTCATCCCCAGACCCAATTCCTGTATGATCGTTTGGGCAGTTTCTTGCGTGAGCTTCATATCTGCGATCGCCTGGATCTGTTCAACCGTCATCACAGATTGGATCTGTTTGGTCAGTTCGGAGGCTTGTGTCTGCACCTCAGTATCTACCGTGGATGTCTGCGGTGTCGCTTCCGGCTGACCCTGCCCCATCGGCATCATGCTCTGAGCCAGGGCTGAATACGACTGCCACAATGGCAGCAAAGCGTTCGCCTGTTCCGTTGTGACGGCGAGCGTTGTACCTTCAAATTTCAAAGTACCCAGAAGCAACTGTAATTCAACAGAAGCCGCGTTTTCAAAATCCGCTGTCAATTCAATCGAATTGACAACAGCCGCTTCTTCAGTCGCCACCGGCGCGGACTGGGTCAGGCTTTGATTTACAAAATCCGCGACCATCGTGGATGATTCTGATGGGGAGGCATTTTCTGTCGCAGAGGGAGCGCTGGAGCAGGCGCTCAACACCAAAGTTAGAGCAAGCAAAACTGGGAATATTTTATTTTTCATTTTGTCCTTTTGTTCTATGAAGATGGAGTCTCTGTGACAATAGGCTCCGGTGTGTTCGTTGGAGCGGTGGTCGCAGTCGGCTCGGTGGTGGAAGTTGACGTGCTGGCAGATTCTTCGCTCGTGACTGTCGGCGTGGATGTAGGCGTGGAGGTACTGCCCGAAACGACGATCTGCACATAAACCGATTCGCCGAAGGAAGTTCCAGATGCGTTTTGCAAGCGCCAATAACCGGTGTACGAACCAGCGGTTGTCGGCGAGGTCATTTCCACAGAGACACTTCCACTCGAACCAACGCTAACAGCTGCACTCAGAGAAGTTGTCACGCCACTCATCGCATTGCCGCTGTAAAAGACCATCGAGTAGGAAGTCGTCCACTCGCAGGAGCCGGTATTTTGCAGGCTCCACGTTTTTGTGAAGGTTGCGCCCGGTGTCAACACCGTGCCGTCAGGGATGGTCACATCGCTTAGATAAGCTGAATTGTCACAGCCGACCGCACTACTCGAACTTGAGATGGAATAGGTCGTGCCCGAAAACGGCGTTGCGGAATTTAAACTCGTCGGCAATATCGCAATGGTCGGAATGGATGCCAATGTCGGCGCAAGTGTGGCTGTCGCTGCGGGAGGCTGGGCGGAAAGGGTCAGCGCCACCTGGGTGTAAACCGCATCGACGGTGATTTCCTCTGTGGGGGTGGCTGTCTCGCTCGCACCACAAGCAGAGATCAACAAGGCAAGTAAAGTCAAAGCAATCGCAATTCGTTGGGTTTTCATTTCATACTCGTTTTTCGTTGATTTCCTTCCAAGAAAAAAACGTAGTGACGGCATAGGGGTTTAGGATGGCGAGAGGGGAAGGGGGATTCCTGCCGGGTGTGAACAGGAGCCGTCACTACGAACACCCCGAGGGATTAGAGATCCGTGCTGTTGTAACCGGCAATCAAGTTGATCTTATTGTTGCCGTTCAAGCTGCGCAGATCGGAGAGGAAGTCGTTCACATAGCTGGATTTTCTCAAGCCGATGCTGTAGGTCAGTTCGGTCATAGCTCCATTCTGGATGGTATCCACGCTGATAAGCTCGGAGGTGTGGGTGTATTTGACGAACAGCTTGTCGAAGAGAGTATCGAACGGTACGCCGCTGGGAACCTGCACACGCAGGATCTGACTTGCCATATCGCGCGCGAACCAGTCGAAACGTACCATGACCAGGATCATCAGACTGATGACCACTGCGCCAATGACCGCCAGCAGGTAGAACTTGGTACCGATCGCCATGCCGATCGCCATGGTGAAGAAGATGAAGCCCACATCGCGCGTTTCCTTAACCGCATTGCGGAAGCGGATGATGGAAAGCGCCCCCACGAGCGAGAACGCCCGCGCAATGTTCGAACCGACGATCATCATGACCAGCGCCACGACCATGCCGTTGATGACAAGCGTGAAAACGAAACTTTGGGTGTAGGAAGTGCCGCGATGCGTGATCTTATAGATCCAGCCGATAAATGCGCTCAAAATAAAGCTCAACGCCATGACGATGACGATATCGAGCACCGAGAATTCCCCGGTCAGGTCTTGCAGGTTGAAGATATCCATGATGGTCTCCTGGTGATTTAGTTCGCGAGATGGTCTCGCGGTTTTTTATGTAGATGCAATTGCGAACTTCGCGTAGGTCGATGCCCAGCCGTTTGCAAGTTCGATGCTGCGGCAATATTTGCTGACGCGGATCATTTTCAGGTTGTGCGTCGCGATCATTTCCGTCAGCCAGTAGGGAATGCGCTCGTTGACTTTGATCTCCATCACGACCCGGTCTGCGGGCAGCATGGGCAGGCTGGATGGCTGCTCTTCGAGCATCAACTGATGCACCTGATAATTGAGCGAGGTATCGAAGGTCACACGCAAGCCGAGGTCGTACTCCGTGCCGATGAACGCCTGCCGCTCGTATCGTACGATACTGACCGGACGCAGGTTGTACTGCCAAAGGTAGGCGTAAATCTCGTTCATGACCGTTTCGTCTTCCGGTGCGACTTCTTCGGGGAATTGCCGCTCATTGCAGAGACGCAGCGCACCACCATATGGGAGGATGACTCTGCGCTTCTGAGTGACTCTGTCCAGCCGCTGCTTGATCTCGACGAAGACGGGCGTACCGGCTGTCAGCGGGGCATCCGTTTCATAGCGGCGAATACGCAGCTTCCGGCGGAATCGGAGACCGTCCACTTTTTCCCAATAACAGCGCAGGTCAGGCGAGTCATAGTACAGGCTGGCGAGGGCGTAACGTCCATTCCCGTTGCCATGTTCGTCTGCAAGCAGATAGGCTCTCAGAGCTTTCTTGAAGACCTCCGCCTGTTTGAGAGTGAGGAGATATTTCAGTTCGAAGCGGTTGAAGCGCCGGATGGTGTGGCCGAGATTGGACATGGTTTTCCTTGTTGTTTATTCATCGTTATTCTAAAGATCGGTGCTGTGAGAAAGCCAAGAAAAAACTGTGAACATGCTGTGATTTATCGCTTGTCTCATAATTAAGTAAACTTTTTATCGAAATCTACGAGGGGAAATTAAATTTATTGTTTACCAAATTTTGCGATACTCTGTAAAGCAAAGTAGAACAAGTCTATAGACTTGTTCTACGAAAAGCGGAAATACAATGACTATTACGGGCGAGGTCCGCCGCCACCTCCACCGGGCATTCCCCCACCGGGTCCGAAGCCGCCCGCGGCTCCAGCGGTTGTCACAACGCTGGAGATGGTGAAACTGGCAACCTGCGTCCCGGCGGAATATGAACCGTCAGAGTACAAGCCATCGACAGATGTTCCCGTGGAGCTTCCACCGGCATAGATCACATACGTCGTGCCGTTCGTCAACTCAGCCGAGGACAAGACAACCGATTGAAATTCTTTCGCCGGTGCGAAGGTGAGGATCTCTTCGCCGCTCTCGGTCTCGATGTGGATCAACGTCCCAGCCGCCTGCATGGAGTCGAAGTTGTACATCACAGAATACTGCGTGGATGTCGCGTTGGGAGACTGCGCCATGCCCGAACTGCCCGCCGTGATTAAATAGCCGCCGCTGATATCAAAGGTTCCAAAATCCAGTGAGCCGTTGCCGCTGTTCGTGGGTCCGTTGACAATGACCGCTCCACCGGACATCGCCATCGTTCCGTTGGAGTCGAGCCCGTCCCCCTGGGCATTCACGTACAGATAACCGCCATTGATGAACACCTGGGCATTACCAGCCTCAAATTGATTTTGACCGGGTCGCCCGTTGATAGACGAGCCATCCGCGCCGCCGGAACCGTTGATGCCGTCATCTTCGGCGTTAAGATGAATTGCCCCGCCATTGATGGTGATGAGGACGCTTTCGATGCCTTCATACGCCTTGACGATGTCCACGTTGCCGTCATTGAGCGTGATCGCCGCATCGGCATGGATGCCATCGTCGCCGGAAGCGATCTGAATGTCACCGCCGTTGACCGAGACGCTGCCGTTCGAGTGAACCGCATCATCCGCCGAGTCGATGTTGAACGTGCCGCCCGCGATGGTGATGTCCACGCCGGCTTTCAAACCTTTGGCGCTTTCCTCGAATTCATAGTTGACGGTGCTTCCGCCGCCGGTGGAGAGATTAAACGTCCCGCCGTTGATCGTCAGCTGGGTTTCGGCTTGAATGCCGTCCATGCCTGCGGTGATATTGAGCGTGCCGCCTTCGATGAGGATGTAGCCCTTCGTGGCGTCTTCATCGTTGTTGGATTGCAACCCATCACCGCCCGCGTTGACGGTGATCGTTCCGTCTTTGATGGCGATATAGTTCCTGCCCTTGATGCCATCGTTGACAGCATTGACCGTGATAACGCCGCTGGTGATCTTGAGATAATCCTTACTGGCGATGCCGTTGTTGTAATTCGCGTTGACGGTCAGCGAGCCGCCGCCGTTGATGACAAGGTCATCCTTGCTGAAAAGAGCCGCGTTCGGTTCATCTACATCCACACCGGTGAAGACGTATTCAACACCGTCGGTAATGACGTTCTCGGTCCCGTCTGCAAGCGTGATGATGGCTTTATCTGCGCTGTCGATGAAGATCGGCGAACTGGTCGAATTGGTGATATTCACACCGTTCAAGATTATGTTGACAGTTCCCTCTGAGGTCGAATCCACGAGGATCTGACCAGCGGTCAAAGTGCCGCTGATGCTGTACGTCCCAGCGGCGGTGATGCTCACCACCGAGCCGTTGACCGCTGCGCCAGCGCCTTCAACAGAGATCGAATCGCCATTGAGAGTGATGATGGTCATGTTGGCGCTGGAAGTGTCAACAGCCAGGTCTTCGCTGTCATAGTCAACAGATAACGGACTGGCAGTAACCGCCGAAACCGTCAGCGTGGAATCCGCATCAGTGGATGTGGTGTCCGCTGTCCCCGCGGATGATGCGGTAGTCGAACAAGCAGTCAGCAATAAAGCGGTCGAGATCAGGAAAGCAAGTAACTTTTTCATTTCTAATATTCTCCAAGAGTAGTGGTAGCCTGAGCCGAGGAAGGCAGGGAGATCAAGGTTGAAATATCGAATTGCGCGGCGGTCGTCTGCCAGGTTTGAAGCGTCTCTGCCGTGATTGTGTAGGACACGATGCGCTGGTTTCCCATGGTCAGCACCAGGATGGACAAAATGCCAGTCAGCAACAGGACGAGCGGTACGTTACGTTTGAATTTGAGGGTCATTTCTGCTCCGTTCTTTTTAGTATGGTTATTCTAAAGATTCGGGCTGTGAAGAACCCAAGAAAAAGCTGTGAAATTACTGAGAACAAAAAACGCCTTTCCATTTGGGAAGGCGTTTGGATCGGCAAAATTAGATTGTTTTCAATTTCATCTTCCGCAACAGGCCCAATCCTTTTTGAAGCAACACGATGACAGCCGTGATGGCGGTCAACTTGCCAAGCGTGACGAGCACTTCGGATAATCCGCGCGTGAACGAGGCTCCGTGCTCATCGCCGCCTTCATGACGTTCCATCGGCTGGGAGGATGTCCCGTCCGCGCTGGTCATTTGCGGCGGCTGACCGCCTTCCGCTTCACCACCGGACACGAGGCTGGTGTTTTCAACCAGGGCGTAGACTCCGCCGGAAACTGCGACTGCCACAATCAGGATGATGAAGATCTGTAAAATGGTCTTCATGTTATTTCTCCTTTTCGATTCGGACGGGGATTGCGACAAAAGGCTTGGATGAAACCGGCTGGGACTTCCGTGGCTGGAACAAGCTGTCGACCGGGCTGACGATGTTCCGCCCGATGTTGGTCACGACCCATTTCCAATGCAGGGCAAAGTGGATGCCAAGCAGGATCACGGATGCGTCTGACGCGAGGTTGTGGACCGTCTTCCAACTGCGGCTCACATCCAATTGAATGCCGAGGAAGGACATCACGTCTTTCGAGATCATCAGTCCGCTCAACATGACGGCGGTCATTGCGGCGAAGAAGAGCATATCCACCACGTAATTCAGGCGGGACTGGTTGAAGAGGTTCTTGAAGAAGTTCACAGTCACATTCACCAGCCAATGCCAGTGGAAGAGCAGGTGCGTCACGACGGCGGCAGCAAACGACAGCGACAGCCATTCGTGGATCGTGTTCCCCGTCAGCGACGGATTGGCAGCCACCAGAAAGGCGGTAAAGATCACGATATCGAGAACAAGATTGGTTTTGGTAGAGGATTTCATTTCATTGTCTCCTTTCCCTCCCCTGAACTCACCCAGGAGGAGAAGGAGCAGATGGGTTCAGGGGGAGGACTCTAGTTTGGTTTATTTTTTCGAACACCCGTATTCTAGAATCCATGCCTGTGAAAAAGCCAAGAACCGTCTGTGAAATTTCTGTGAAGAATTTGTAGTTTTTGTGAAGACTGTTTGTAGAAGTTATCTCAAAAATGGTAAACTGGCGCTCAAACCCAAGTTGGGAGCGAGC
>CAYJPO010000001.1:80424-96620 GCA_964372045.1 uncultured Anaerolinea sp. | reverse complement strand
ACCGTGACGGGAACCCTTCCAACCTTTACGCCGACCGGGACTCTCCCGACCGAAACCCCGACCGTGACCGGCACTCTTCCGACCTTCACACCGACGGGGACGCTCCCGACTTTCACGCCCACGGAGACGCAGCCAACGCCGACCATCACCGGCACTTTGCCGACCTTTACACCGACCGGCACCCTGCCAACGTTTACGCCCACACCTTCAGAAACTCCTGAGGTAACGAACACGCCCAACGCAAGCGATACACCGATCGCGACCAATACACCCATTGCGAGTGATACTCCAGTTGCGACTAATACGCCCATTGCGAGCGATACTCCGGTCGTGACGGATACGCCCACCGCAAGCAATACTCCGCTTGTGACGGATACGCCAATCGTCACCGATACGTCCACACCTGTGGAAACACTTACGTTTACACCGACGCCGTTGCCAACCGACATCACCGAAACACCCGCGACTCAGACCCCCACGTTCACATCCACACCGGATGGAACTGCTGTTACCTTCACGCCGACTGCTACAGTCATTGGCACCGTTACCAACACACCGGTTGGGACCCAGACCGCGATCCCCACTCCAGCGGGTCCATACGTGCTTGTGGATGTCGTTCAATCGGACCTGGTCATCGGGCAGACCAGTCAGGTCAACGTTAGTTTGCAGAACGTGCCGCCGCAGCAATATACCAGCGCGGAGTTCAACTGCTCGTACAACCCGGCTGTGATCTCGGCAACCAACATCGCGATCGCTGATGTCTTCGGCGCCGACCCCGCCTCCGCTTTGAGCGGACCTTCGAACGGGCAATTCATCCTCGCCATTGCCGGAAGCAACGGCAGGAAAGCCACCACCAACGGCGCTGCCTTCACGTTCGTCGTTCAAGGGTTGCAGGCTGGGCAGTCGCCCGTCCAATGCACAGCGCTCGTCTCGACGGGACAGGGCTCACTGACTGCCATCGCATACATCCCGGATGTCGTGACCGTATTCACTACAGCGCCTTCACCGACCACCGTCGTACCAACCACCGCGGTCGTGAATGGACAAGTGGACGCCTTCAAACCCGTGACCATCCGCTTGTATGACGCAGGTAGTAACCTCGTCGCGACGCAAGCCGCCAACCCGGATGGAAGTTTCAGCTTGTCGATCGCCGGTGGAAATTACACCATCATCGCCTCGGCGGAGGGATACCTGAACGCACAGGGATCGGTGTCTCTCGTCAACGGGCAGGTGCTGACCATGCCAACCGTGGGCTTGCCTGCTGGTGACATTGACGGCAACGGCGTGATCGACCAGTTCGATGCGCTGACCATCGGCATCAACTACAACGCCGCGACCCCCACCGCAGCCGATTTGAACAACAGCGGCTTGATCGATGTCCTCGACCTGGAGCTGCTCGCCGGGAACTATCGTCTGTCTGGTGCGCTGATCTGGCAATGAAATAAAAACCCGGTCGGAGGTAAACCCTCCGACCGGGTGATGGGTGTTGCATCCATTCTAAAACTCGATCTCCCCAATTTGCTCGAAATTGATGTCGAATAATTCCTCGGCTTCGGTTTCGAGTTCTGCGTCGAGCGCATCGCCCGCGCGGGTACCGCGATTACAGTACGACCGGTAGGGGCAATACAGGCATCTCGTCGTGTCATCCGTTTTCGGGTAGTTCGATGCGGAATGGATCTCATCTGCGAATCGCGTGAGGGCATCCCAATCCCGTTTGTATTGGTCTGACTGATATGTGAATCGCGCCGGGTCATTGGGGAATTCCGAGAACCAGTAGAGCATTTCAACTTGGTCGGGCTCGACCGCTTTGCCGTTATTGAGATGCGCACCCGCCCGGACAAGCAGCGCGCGATACACCCGCGTCTGCCAGCGTACTGCGAGCCGCTCATTCTTCGGACGCTTGCGATAGGTCTTCCAATCATAGATGAAAAATTTATTTTTACCCGCCGCAATGAGATCGTATTTCGCGATGAGACGGAATTTCCCCAGCGGCGCAGAGAGTGTTATTTCAGTTCTGAGACCGTTCAATCCCTGCAGATCCGCGCGGTCTTTTGAATCCATAAAATTCTGCCACCATCTTTGCAGATTATCGCTATTCGCGAGTTTTGAGATCTGCTCCGGCGGGACACCGATAAAATACTGCTGGATGAGCCGATGAAAATATTCCCCCTCCTGCTGGTGCTTTTCGTTCTCCAGCGCGGGCTCGGTCTCGACAGCCGGATAGGCAAGCTGCTGAAGGTAGCGCAGTTCGAAGCGGCGCGGACAGTCGTTGTAATCCTGAAGAGAGGATTGGCTTAAGGTGGTCAGTTCCAGGGGCATGCCTTATTTTGCCACAGAATGTTGTGCCTATGCTATACTTTTGGCGCGTGCCTGAGAAACTTACCGCCGTTGCACCACTGGTTCTCTCCGGTAAAAATACAAATTTTTCAGACACCTTCATGTAAATTTGGAGTACCACATGGGACAGGATACACAGATCGCTATATTTATCGATTACGACAATATCGAAATTAGCGTGGAAGAAACCTTTGGAAAAAGCACCGACGTCGATTGGGGGCGCATCTTTAATTATGCTGCGCAATTGGGACGGGTGATCGTCCGGCGCGCCTACGCCGACTGGGCAGAAGCTGCGAACAAGCAACGGCAATTGCTTGGCATGGGCGTGGAATTGATTCACGTCAATAGTAAACGCGGCAAGAACGCTGCGGATATTCGCATCGTTCTGGATGTGCTGGAATTGCTCTATAACGAGCGCGACTCTTTTTCGCACATCCTGCTGGTTTCAGGCGATGGCGATTTCACCGAGTTGGTTCACCGCCTGCGCGCGCACGGCAAGACCGTGATCGGCATGGGCATCAGCGGAACGAGCGCCGACTTCCTCGTGAGCGCCTGCGATAAATTCGTCTACTACGATAAGTGGCAGGGCGTCAACAAGGTCAAGAAACAATCGCAGTCCAACGGCGGTCAGGGTCAGCAGGCGTCGAAGCAGAACGCGCCTCAACCGCAGAAGCAGGCTCAAACGCCGCCTGCGCGATCCTCCACGCCAACTCCCATTTCACCTGAGAAAAAACTGGAGCGGTATTTGAACATCCTCTCCGCGCACAAGATCCGCATGACGCCAAACGCTCAGCGTCCGCTGGTCATTTATAAGATCTACGATCTCGTGCTGGCAAATCCTGACCTCACGTTCAATCTGTTGAAAGAGCAAGCCCAATCCTTTTTCTCGAACGTCTCACCGAAGGTCGAGCCGCAGCTTGCGCTTGATGCATTGCATCAGCTTTTCCACACCTTCTGTTTCGAGTTCGATCCGGACTCGACCGAACGCATCATGGACCGCAGGCTGGCGTTCCCCGAGGATATGCGTTCCCCTTCAGACCTGCTCAATCACTGCGACCAGAAGATCCTGCAAATGATCGCCGGTGATCTCGGGTCTTCCGAAACGTTGGACAAGGAAATTGCCGCGCAGATCCTGTATGGCGGCGCGCGCAACCCGAAGATCCTCGACCATATTCAAGACCTGATCGACGCAGAGAATCAGGTATAATCGCGGACATGATCTACAAATTTCAGGCTGGCAAGTTCCCTCTCGTCATCGGTGTGCGTGGTTTTATCAACACCGTTCCTTGTCGTATTGCGCCTGTCCGCTGAAAGTTTTTTGCTTTCACCCGCCGCAGGTGCAACCTGCGGCGTTTTTGTTTAAGTTTATAAACGTCATGCTGAGCGCAGCGAAGCATCTCTGAGGTATTTGTAGAGACCCTTCGCTTTCGCTCAGGGTGACAACCTTGGGAATATAAATGATCCAGATCCAACTCTCCAACATCACGCTCGTCCTCGGTGCCAAACGGATTTTCGAGAATCTCAACTGGGAGATCCAGCGCGGACAAAAAATAGGGCTCATCGGTGCGAATGGCGCGGGAAAGTCCTCGCTGTTCAAACTTATCGAAGGCGAATATTCCCCCGAACTGGGCGGAAGCATCACCCGCGCCCGCCTCATTTCGACGGGATACCTGCCGCAACAACCCGAGCTTGAGCCAACACTGACGGCGCTTGGCGCGGCGCTCGCTGGCAATCCGCGCGTGGCACAGGTCCATGCGGAATTGGAACGCGTGGAAGCCAGCCTGAGCGACCCCGATGTCTACGGCGATGAAAAGAGACTTCAGCGCGCACTCGAAACTCAGCATCAGTTGATCGAAGAATACAACGCCTTCGGTGGTGACTCGTACCCCGAGCGGGTTCGCGCTCTTCTGCTCGGGCTGGGACTCGCTCAAAGCGAAATGGAAAAACCCCTCTCCGTGTTGAGCGGCGGACAGAAGAAACTCATCGGTCTGGCGCGCCTGCTGTTGGTCAAGCCGGAAGTCCTCCTCCTCGACGAGCCGGATAATCATCTCGACCTGCCCGGCAAGCTCTATCTTGAGAATCTCATCCGCGAATATGACGGGACGGTGGTCATCATTTCACATGACCGCTATCTATTGGATGCAGTTGTCACGCACATCGCTGAATTGGAAGACGGCAGGTTGACTCTCTTAGAAGGCGATTACACATCATTTATTGCAGACAAGGAAATGCGCCTGGCGCGGCAGGAGGAAATGTTCCACGCCCAACAACAGACCATCAAACGCCTTGAAGCGGCGATCAAGCGTCTGGCGATCTGGGGCAAGGTCTACGATAACGAAGACCTTGCGCGCAAGTCCAAGTCTATGCAAAAGCGGCTGGATAAAATGGAGAAGGTCGAAAAACCGGTCACCGAGCGCAGGCGCATGGAGCTTCAACTCGGCGGCTGGCGCGGCTCGAATAAAGTGCTGGAATTGGAAGGCGTTTCAAAAGCCTTTGGCGAGAAAAAGGTTTTCTCGAATATTAACGAGACCATCTGGCACGGGCAGCGTGTTGGGTTGATTGGCGCGAACGGCGCGGGGAAGTCTGTTCTGCTGCGCATGATCCTCGGTGAGGAAACACCCGACAGTGGCGAGATAAAGATCGGTCCCAGCGTCTCGATCGGTCATTACGCTCAGGAACACGAGACTCTCAACTTCAACCAGACCGCGCTGGATGCTGTCCGCTATGCGGGCGAGATGAGCGAATCCAGAGCAACGGCGTTCTTGCTGCGCTACTTGTTCACCTACAAACAGGTATCGCAAAAGATCGGCGAACTCTCTGGCGGAGAACGCAGCCGCTTGCAGTTGGCATTGGTGGTACTCTCCGGCGCGAATTTCCTGCTTCTGGACGAACCCACCAATAATCTCGATATAGCCTCTGCAGAAGTCCTCGAAGGAGCACTTGACGATTTCGAAGGGACGGTGCTCGTCATCTCGCATGACCGCTATTTTTTCGACCGTACCGTGGAGCGACTCCTGGTCATCGAAGATGGCAGCCTCAAAGGATATCTCGGCGGATACAGCGATTATCTTGCGGCGACGGGAAAATAAGCCCTCACAATTTGCTTATGCTATACTCGGCATAGATTTCACATACTGTAAAAGGGAGTATGCAATGCCAAAAAATATTGTATTGACCCTGACGGGCAAGGATAAGATCGGGCTTGTTGATCATGTCACGGATCTGATGGTCAAGCGCGGTGGGAATGTGGAAGCCAGCCGTATGGCGCACCTGGGTGGGGAGTTTGCCATGCTGATGCTCGTCACCGTCCCGGATGCGGAACTGGCGAACCTTGAACAGGATTTCCAGAAGTTGCGCGCTGAAGGCTATCAGGTCACGCTCTTGCAAACGGAAGCCGATTCCAAGAAATACGCGGGCTGGCTGCCGTATGAGATCGAAGTGACAGGCGCAGACCACGAAGGTATCATCCATGAGGTCTCGCATCACCTTGCGACCCAGGGCATCAACATCGAAAGCATGGATACCAGTTCCACGCCTGCACCGATGAGCGGTACACCCCTGTTCATGATGAAAGGCGTCGTTCTCGTCCCGCCGAAGCTGATCTTTCACGAGTGGAGCGATGCGCTGGAAGAGATCGGCGATAAGCTGAACGTGAATGTAAAAGTGGAAGTTGTGAAATAGGTCAATAGACAGTAGGCAAAGTATAATCACCGCCCACTATAATATGGGACGCTGACGAGCGCAGACTGACGCGGAAAAAATATTAATCCGCGTTTCCGGCGTTCATCTGCGTCTCATTTGCTATTAAAAGTAAACTCACCCCTGAAACCTTGATCTCGGGGGAGAGTCATATTTACTCGTAACTCGTTTCTTGTTACTTTCTTCTTGTCATTACTCGTATCGAAATCTCATCACCCCGACCGTAAAGAAGGCCGCTGCAAAACCAAGCAGGACACCCGATTCGAGCAGGATATCCGTCAGCCCGCCGTTGCGGAGGACAAGATCGATCAATCCCTGCATTGCCCAGGTGGTGGGAAGAACCTTTACGATATTTTGTACGGTTGTGGGGAACAACTCCAGTGGATACCAACACCCGCCCAGCAATGCCATGACCATGCCCGCCATGATGCTTAATCCGCTGGCTTGACCTTCGGTCTTGACGAAGGTTCCCATGGCGGTGCCGATGGCCCCCGCGGCGAGCGCCGCACTGGTCATGACCACGAATAAAGCGAGCGGATCCCGCCCCCAGTTTAGATCGAGCGCGAACATTCCGACCAGGATCAATAACGTCATCTGGATCAACGCCATCAGGACCTGACCCGAAATTGTGCCGAGCAAAAAAATGGCTTTGCTCGTCGGAGTGGTAAGCAGGCGGCGCAATGTCCCTTGCTGCCGTTCATAAGCGAAGAGAGCCGAAATTCCAAAAAGCGGAATGAACACCCACGTGACGAGCTGTCCTGCCGATGAATTTGCGCGCGGGTCGTAATCCACTTCCTCCAGCGTCGAGCCCTCGATAACCGTCACGCGTTCGGGGGTATCTTCTTGCATAGATTCAGCGAGTTTTAACGCGTCATCGAAATAGGTTTGTTCATCTTCTGCTGATTCGAATGTGCCTCGTAATTTGGCTTCATCCAACGCCATCTCTGCGGCGCTGACAGTGCTGCTCACCCGTCGGATGGCAGTTTGTACGGCGCGTTTGGCGATGGATGCGTCCATGTTGTTCGGCTGCTGACGGAATTCAAGTTCAGCCGTCCCGCCCTGGATGGATTCAATATCCAGCCCGGCGGGGATGATGAGCACGGCATCCACCCGGCGCGCATCGAACTCTGCTTCGGCTTCGTCCAGCGTCAACACATCAGGGTACGCTGCTGTGGATCGATCCAACTCGGCGATGAGCTCCTGCGAAATGGAATTGTTCGCGAGGTCCACAACGGCAAGCCGGGTACGGTTGTTGGTGTTTCCGCCCGAAGGCGTACCACCGGCGAGCAGGAAGGTGAACACAAGCGGCAGGATGATGAAGAACAGCAGCTCCGATGAACTTGCAAAGCGGACGATCGCGTCCTTCCAGGCAATGGCGAATATCTTCTTCATTTCTGCACCAGGTTCTTTCGTCCAAATAAGATCACCGAAGTTGTGAACAAGATCAGTCCCATCGTCAACAGGGCAGTGATCGGCGTGGAAAGATTCGAGAGAGTCCCGCCAAAAGCGAGCGCGGTGAATCCATCCAGTGCCCACGAGTTCGGCGTGATGCGGCTCATCGTCTGAATGAACGGCGGCATTTGTTCAAGACTGATGAAACTCCCGCCGAGAATACCGAAGATCAACATCGCGGCTGACCCGATGCTGGCGACCTGCCCGGGCGTGCGTGCCACCGCGGTGATCAACATGCCCCAGCCCGTAGCACCGAACACGGCTGCCAGCACCAGCGCAATGACCGCCAGCGGGTCGCCCCATTTCAATTGAAAAAGCAGAGATGTGGTACCGATCAACACCAGCATTTGCGCCGTTCCGGTGAGGAAGATGCCGAAGACCTTGCCGCCCAGAATTTGGGTTGAGTTTGTGGGTGAGACCAAAAGTCGGGGCAGTGTGCCCTGTGATTTTTCTGCAAGAATGGATCGACCACCATAACTAACTGTATACATCAAAAACATCAGCGCCATGCCGGGTGCGAGGTAGGCGAGGACATCGAACTCCACTTCTTCTCCTTCAGTGGTGGTGTTGAGCGTGATCGCCATTGTCACGTCGTTGGAAGCAGTGAGTAAACGCTGCCCCATCTCTTCGCCAGCGGCTTCTGCTTCCTGTGGCTGGATGCGCCCACTCACTATCATTTGTAAGATGGATGTCTCTGCGCCAACGCGTCCTTCCTCGATGCGGCTGAGAAATTCATCTACGATGGACTTGATGATGCCTGCGCTCGTCGGGCGGGTGGGATTGGCATAAAGCTCGATCTGTACGACTTTGGGTTCACTGCTTCCCTGCGCGAAATCTTCCTGTTTCGGGATGATGCTTTGCGAGAATCCCGCCGGGATGATGATGGCTGCCGCGGCTTCGTCCCCTTCCACCAATGACCGCGCCGCCTCCGGGTCGGACCCGAGGGTGGGTTCCACCAAATCAGCCAACTCTTCCGAACTGAACACATCCACCAAGGACTTGCCCAATTCGCCGTCATCCTGATTTACGATGACAACGGGGATATCCGAAATTCCGGATGTTTTGCCGCTAAAACGCCCGGTGACCAGACCCATGCCGAGAGTAAGCAAAAAGGGAGCCGCGAGCATGAGGATCAATGCCGCGCGGTCACGAAAGGCGAGTTTTACGTCTTTAATACCGATGAGAAATGTTTTGAGCATGAGTACTCCATAATGACGATGGATAATGATCCTGGTCATTAATCGCGCAGTGCGCGCCCCGTCAAATGCAAGAACACCGCTTCCAGATTCGGCTCGCGGATGTCGATGGAATGGATCTTGATCCCTCGCTCATTGGCTTTCGTCACCACCGATGCTAAAACATCCTTTGCTGAATGGGTGATGACCGAAACCTCGTGGTTGACCACGTTGGCTTCCAGCACTTCCTTGATGCTTTTGAATGAGGTCGCCAGCGCTTCAGGATCCTCATTCTCGCCAATGTGCAGAAGGAGCGTTTCCGTTTCGCCGACCTGTTTGGTCAGTTCCTTTTGGGTGCCGATGGCGATCAGCTCGCCGTGGTCGATGATGCCGACGCGGTTCGAGAGTTCCTCGGCTTCTTCCATGTAATGGGTGGTGTAAAGGACGGTCATGCCCTGCTTGTTCAGGTCCTTCACCGTATCCAGGATCGCACGGCGGGATTGCGGGTCGATGCCGACGGTTGGTTCATCCATGAAGAGCAGCCTTGGTTTGTGGAGCAGCCCCACGCCGATGTTGACGCGGCGTTTCATCCCGCCGGAATAGGTTTTGACGCGGTCCTTTGCCTTATCGGTCAGACCGATCTGTTCCAATACTTCATCCACGCGATTGTTCAGGGATTTTCCGCTCAAGCCGTACATCTGCCCCCAGAACGTCAGGTTTTCCTTCGCGGTCAGGTCTTCGTACAGCGCCAGGTCCTGCGGCACCACACCGATCGCATTGCGCACCGCCATCGGCTCCTTGCTGATGGAATGCCCTGCAATGGTCGCGTCACCGGAGGTTGGCGCATACAAGGTGGAGAGCATCGAGATGGTGGTGGTTTTCCCGGCGCCGTTTGGACCGAGCAGGCTGAAGATCTCGCCGTCTCTAATATCGAATGAAATCCCCTTGACGGCAGTGAAATCCCCATATTTCTTTACCAGATTTTGTACTTCAAGAATGTTGGACATGAAAGCTCCTTGGTAGGAAGATACGAATTTCTACGAACTTAGGGTCAGAGGGTTGCAGAATGCAACGTGGGTCATTTATTGATATGAATTTTTCAAGTAATGGCATCATCAAGCCAAGCCTCTCAACAAAAAAACGGTCAGCCCTTTATCTACCTGCTATGGATTACTGTCTTCAACTTTAGTTCTCCACCAACCGGTAATGCTTTCTCAATAATGCTTTCAAATCATCGTGCGGCAATGCCTTCGCGCTGACTCCGTTGTGCCCGGTCATATCTTCCGCGGCGACCAACGAGTTGATGATGGCTTCTTCCGCCGCGTATACGGTCGAAAATAAGATCGGGTCAAGATGATCGTTAGACAACGCCTGGATCGTGGACAATCCCTTTTCGTCTCCATGGGATGCCTGCGGGTTTGCCGTGGTGAATGCCAGAAAAATATCTCCGCTGCCATTTCCGCCTAACGCGCCTGTGCGCCCCATGCCCAGGGATACCCTCCGCGCCACTCGCTTAAGTTGATGGGGAAGCAGCGGCGCATCGGTGGCAACGATCACGATCAACGAGCCGTCGCCGACTCTAAAAGGATGTTCGCCGCTCGTCAAGGGTGCATCTGCTTTCAGGTGATCTCCAACCGGTACACCTGCCACGGTCAACTGATAGCGCCTTCCAAAATTGGATTGCACCAATACGCCCACCGTCCAATCGCCGAACTTCTCCGGCAGTTTGCGAGACGAGGTTCCCGTGCCGCCTTTGAATTCATAGCACAGCATCCCCGTCCCGCCGCCGACGTTGCCCTCAGCGATCGGTCCGCTCGCGGCGGAATCCAACGCACTGGCGACATGTTTTTCTTCCACAAAAAATCCGTTCATGTCATTCAGCCATGCGTCCGCAGTTTCAGCCACAACCGGGCATGACCATTTCTGAAACAGCGCACCGTTCCGTGCCTGCCAGCGGATAATGCCATCGTGAACGATGCCGACACTATGTGTGTTTGTAATGCCGATGGGACCTTCCAGCATGCCGCCTTCCTCCACCCATGCAGCGCCGGTCATTTCGCCATTGCCGTTGAACGCGTGAACACCGGCATAAGCAGGCGTATGGTTATTCGCGCCGCGCGGGTGGATGATGGTCACGCCCGTCCGCGCGGATGCCCCTTCGATGATGGTGGCATATCCAACCGTAACGCCTTCCACATCGGTAATGGCATTGTACTTTCCGGGCTCGCCCTCGAACGGAATTCCCAGGTCACGCGCGCGTTTCTTCATCTTGCATGCTCCTTTGCAATTTTGACCAACTGTCTTGCTATACATTCCATGATCTCATCCGGTACGCCGTCCATCGCCTGGCTTTGCACGCGGGTGTCGATCTCATCATTGACATAATCCACAACGACGAAGTCATCCGCGAGCGCGATCTCCGTCGAGAACCAATCCAGTTTGCAGATGGATGCGATGCGTATCGTAACGTCCCTGAGCCTGCCAAGCCCGAACCGAGCCTCTTCCTCCGCCGTGACCTTTGTGTAGATGTGCGTCTCCGTATCCCACCAGCAGGGATACATTCCCCCATTGGCGTAGAAGATTCGGAACCACGCCGGTGTATCTTCAATGACTTGCGGGTTGACGTGCGCCTGGACCAGATACTTCTGCTCGGGGAATTCCATGCGGGCGTGCAGGATTTGCTCAATGGTATTCGCGCCCAGGATCACGCCTTCGCCGCCCCCGCCGTTCGACGGTTTGATGACGAAGTTTTCACCCAGAGGTGACAGGTCGATCTTTTGGACGACCGGCTGTTCCAAAAATGGCGGCAGCAAGATCGTATACGGCGTGTTCAGCCCGGCTGTGATGAGCTCAAGATGCATTGTCGCTTTGTCTTCGGACCACACTGAAACTTCAGCTGGGTTGATGCGCCGCGCGCCAAATTCCTGCGCCCAGCGGGGGATCGGGTCGAAGATCGCTTCGCCTTGTCCGCGGTGGAGCAGGGTCTTGAAGGTCGTCACGCCTTTGAAAAGCGCAGTGATGGATTCGAGTAGATTATCCGGTTTGATCTGCCAGAGCGAAATGCCCTCTTCGATGCAGGCACGTTCCACCATGTTGACAAAAACATCATCATATTCCCAGTACCAGGGCAGGCATAAGTCGTAACGCATGGTGAAAATTATAGTCGAAGGTCTAGAGTCACAGGTCAACAAGGTGTTAATGTCCGACTTTTGACCTTCGACCTTTGACTCTTTCATTCACTGGTACAATCGGCGCAATCAAATTCGAAAGGATATAACAAATGGCAAACGATACAGTGCAGGACGGCTTGGTGGTTTCTATGGATTACAAATTAACGGTGGACGGGCAGGTGCTCGATTCCTCCGATGAAGCCGGTCCCCTGCAATTTTTAGTCGGCTACGGGAACATCATCCCCGGTCTTGAGCAGGAAATGATGGGCATGAAGATCGGCGACAGCAAGGAAGTTACCGTCCAGCCGGAGGATGGCTACGGCGAGTTCGACGATGAAGCCTTCATGGAAGTGCCGCGCAGTGAATTCCCCGCCGATGTGGAAATGGAAGAAGGCTTGGAATTGCACGTGACCGACCAGGATGGCAACCATCAAGCCGCCTACGTTGCGGAATTCGACGATAAAAACGTCAAGCTCGATTTCAACCATCCGCTTGCGGGTGCTGTTTTGAATTTCCAGGTGAAGGTGATTGCCTTGCGCGAACCCACTGCTGAGGAATTGGATCACGGGCATGTCCACGAAGAGGGGCATCACGATCACTAAGATCAACGAATGAATCGCTTAAACAAATCTGTCATCCCTTTCCTTGGGATGGCGATATTGGCACTCTTGTTTGCGATGTGGGGCGGGTTGATGCGGTTGGGCTGGCATCTTCCCGCCCTTACTGCGTCTCTTGCTCTCGCGCATGGTCCGCTGATGGTTTCGGGATTCCTGGGAATCCTCATCACTGTGGAGCGGGCAGTGGCGTTGAAACAGCGTTGGATGTACCTTCCCGCCATCCTCGCGGGATTTGGGTGGTTGACCGTTCTCCTGACTAGAAATTCTGTCGTTGGTCCGATCTTGTTGACATTGGCAAGCGCGGGCGGGGTGTTGATCTTATTGGAGATCACTCGCCGCGAAACCGCTGTCCACACGGTGACGATGCTGCTCGGTTCGTTCGCATGGCTGGCTGGCAATCTATTGTGGCTGGCGGGCTGGCAGATCTATCAGGTGGTATTTCTCTGGCAGGCGTTTCTCGTGTTGACCGTCACCGGGGAACGATTGGAACTCAACCGCGTCCTGCGCCCATCTGCCGGGACGAAGCGGGTGTTCATTGGCATTCTGGCGATCTATCTTGCGAGTTTGGTCATTTTTCTTTTCAACATGCAGGTAGGTGCGCGGTTGAATGGAGCCTGTCTGCTGGGGTTCGCGCTTTGGTCACTGCGCAATGACATTGCCTGGCGCAATCTGCGTCATGCCTTGCCGCTGACACGTTACATCGCCTGGTGCCTTGCCTTGGGATTCGTCTGGCTCGGGATCAGCGGGGCATTAAGCCTGGGGTTTGGCGCGCAGGTGGTGGGTCCGCGTTATGATGCGGTGCTGCATGCGGTCTTCGTCGGATTTGTCATCTCGATGATCTTCGGTCATGCGCCCATCATCTTCCCGGCAGTGCTTGGCACACCGATCTCGTTCTGTCCCATTTTCTATGCACAGTTGATCCTCTTGCATGTCTCGCTGGTTTTGCGCGTCCTCGGGGATTTTGTGAATATCTATTCACTGCGCATGTGGGGCGGACTTTTGAACGAAGTTGCCATCCTGCTCTTTTTAGGGATGACCGTTTCTTCGGTGCTGGCTTCGGTGAAAAAAACAACGGAAGTCTGAGCGACTTCCGTTGTTCGTCTGGCTTTTGGAACAGCGGCTCTCAACTCGAGGGCTGCTGTTTTTTTAATTGCCAATTTCGCGCCTGCTTGATACCGATGACAAAAAGAAGAATGCCCAGCACCAAACCGCCGAAGTTGCTCAGGAATTCGTTGACCACTTCCCACTGGCTGCCGAATAAATATCCCAGCCCGCCGTAACCGAAGATCCAGACGATCTCGCCGAGGACATCAAACAGGAAAAATTTCGGGAAGGGAAATCTCGTGGTGCCTGAAAGCAGGTTGACGGGCAGCGCGATGGCGGTGACGAGAAAGCGTGAGAAGAAGATCGAGAGCGGTCCCCATTTTCTAAAGGCATTCTCGGCTTCGATCCAGCGCGGACTGCCGCCAAAGCGTTTGAGGACGCGGTCACTGGCGAAGTAACCGAACGAGTAGCTGATGCTGTCGCCGATGATGACGCTGACGATGCTGATGGTGGCTGTCGTTTGCCACGAGAGAATATCCTGACGGGCAAATGCTCCCGCCGCGATGACAAGCAATGTGCAGGGCAGGGGGATACCCAGCCCGCCGATGAAGACGATGATCCCCAGCAGAGGCGCGCCGTAGTTGATGACTTGTGTGAGTAAAAAATCTGACATGGCAGTTTACGGCGTAGGCGCGGCTTGCAGAGTCGCTGTCGGTGGGGCACCAGGTTCGGTGGGAGCCTCCGGCGGGAGTGAAGGTAGAAGCGCGAGAACCGTCGCTTTTACCGTCTCGAGAACGTATCCATCCTGCTCTGGAAAATATTCCTCGTTGATCTCTTTGAGGCTTTTCTTGTGGGTTTCTTTCGGAGAGATCTTCAGCGTGTCGAAAAGGACATCAGGCGGTAAGCCGTAGGTATGCGAAATGAACGGAATGGTCATCCAGTCTTCGATGAGATCCACATCGGTTTCGAGTTCTTCGGCGAAGGGCGGTGGCTTGGGTGGACCACCGAATTTTTTGAAGTCTCGCAATATGCGCATCCCAAAAAAGAGGACCAGCAGGCAGCCGAGGAGGATCACCCCGATAACGAGGGCGCTTGATTTTCGTTTAGGTTTTTCCGCCATGAAAAATTATTCCTGCCACTCCAATTCGAAGTCGCCGACGAAGACCGTATCGCCTTCCTGAATGCCGGCTTCACGCAGAGCATCGTCCACGCCGAGTTTTTGGATGAGGCGTTGGAAGCGGCGCACGGAACCGTAATGTTCCCAATAGGTCATTTTGGCGGCGCGTTCGATGGCAACGCCGGTGACGCGCCACTTATCGCCGTCTTCACGGTGGATATCGAACAGGTTCGGGTCCACTTCGGGCTTGTAAACAGGCAGGGCTTCTTCCTCCAGCACTTCGGCTGGGAGTTCCTGCAAAAGTTTGTAAGCGGCGATCAAGATCTCGCGTGTGTTGGTGCGTGCCATCGCGGAGGCGGTCAGCAGTTCCACTTTCTTCTTTTTGAAACTGGCTTTGATGTCATTGAGCTTTTCCTGCACATCGGGCTGGTCGATCTTGTTGATGACCACCACCTGCGGCTTTTTGGAAAGGCGCGTGTCGAACAACGAGAGCTCGCTGTTGATCTGGCTGAAATCGGCGAGCGGGTCTTCAGATTGCCCGTCGATCATGTGGATGAGCACGCGTGTGCGCTGGATGTGACGCAGGAAGTCGTGACCCAAGCCTGCACCTTCGTGTGCGCCTTCGATCAGACCTGGGATATCTGCCATCACGACCGTGGTGTCTTCGTCGAGGTTGGCGACCCCGAGATTCGGTTCGAGCGTGGTGAACGGATACGCGCCGATCTTCGGCTTGGCATTGGTCAGCACCGAAAGCAGGGTGGACTTCCCGGCGTTGGGCAAGCCGATGATGCCGATATCCGCGATGAGTTTGAGTTCGAGGCGTAGAAGTTTTTCCTCATGCGGTTCGCCGCGCTCCGCCATACGGGGGGCTTGATTCCGCGAGGTGGCGTAATGCTGGTTGCCTTTTCCGCCGCGCCCGCCTTTACAGATCGTGAGCTGCTGACCGGGCTCGGTTAGGTCGCCTAGCAGAGCGCCGGTTTCCGCATCGTAGATGATCGTTCCGGGTGGGACGTGAATGATAAGGTCAGCGCCCCCGCGCCCGGTCATCTGTGAGCCGCCGCCGCCTTTGCCCGGGTCCGCCGCGAACTTTTCATTTGGTCGGAATTTCGAGAGCGAATTGAGTGTGGACTTAACTTCAAAAATGACGTCACCGCCCTTGCCGCCGTCCCCGCCATCGGGACCGCCGCGCGGTTCGTATTTTTCACGGCGGAAATGGACCATCCCATCGCCGCCCTTGCCTGATTTGACATGAATATTTACCTGGTCTATGAACATAGGCGCCTATTATAACGTGCGTCACCCGTTTTCCCCTGTGTTGGATTTTGGGGTCTGTATGATTTGCCGTGATCCAGTTTTTCGATATGGGTCTAAAAGATTTTACTCTTCCTGTTGCGGAATGGTGAAGCAAAAAGCGGAGCCCATTCCTAACCCCTCAGATTCGACCCAGATCCTTCCTCCGTGGGTCTCGACGATGCGTTTGCAAATGGCAAGCCCGGCGCCGCTTCCCTCGCTATCGATGTCCAATTTGTTGAACAACCCGAAAATACTCTCGTGATGCTTCGGTTCGATGCCGATCCCGTTATCC
>CAYJPO010000001.1:45391-80324 GCA_964372045.1 uncultured Anaerolinea sp. | reverse complement strand
GCTGCTCATCATCCCGCACTCCGATCTCAATGGTGGGCACAGATTGGTTCCCCATATATTTGACAGCGTTATCGAGGAGGTTTTCGAATAACTCGCGCAGCCGGGTGCGGTCACCCCGGACCTGGGGGAGGCAGGGCTGGACCGAAACTTCGACATCCTTCGATGTGAGTCGTACCTTCACGGTGTCGAGCGCGTCGTGGATCAACTCGGTCAGGTCGATCACTTCCGGCGGGTTGACAATGCGTCCGACCCGGGATAGTTCCAATAATTCCGAGAGGAGAGTATCCATTTTGTCTGCGGCGCTGGAGATGCGCTGAATATCGTTCTGGGCTTTATCCGCCTTGTTCTCCCTCAGATCCTTTTGGAGCATACCCAAAAAGCCTCTGATGGTGACCAAGGGGCTGCGAAGATCATGGGAGACAGTGTACGTGAACCGTTCGAGTTCGGCGTTCTTATCCTCCAGCTCGCCGATCAGTTTTTTTCGCTCGGTCAATTCATATTGCAGTTGGTCGAGGAGGGTTGCCTTGTCGATGGCAAGGGCGGCTTGCACGGTGATGGCTTCCACTAGTCGGATCTGCTCCGGGGAATATGCGTCGATCTGTATACTTTGCACGGACAAGATCCCGATGACCCGCCCTTTTGAGATTAGCGGAACACCTAAAAAAGTGTGCAAGTCCAAATTCTGATCGTTCACCGGCGTATATTTCTCTTGAACCGCTTTGTCTGCCAGGTCGGGAAGATAGAGGGTTTGTGCCCTGTAGTAGACGGCGCCGGTCAGTCCGGGGGTATCCATCAGGCGACGGGAAACGGTGGCAGTTGGCGCTCCCTTGTAAAAGAAGATCGGATAACTGACAATGCCAGTATCCGGGTTGTAAATGGCGACATAAAACGCATCCACCGGGAACAAGGCGATGATCTCGGTTTGCAAAGCAAGCAATGTGTTGTACAGGTCTTGACCTGCCGCGAGGGAGTTGCTGAGTTTATACAACAGCGACATTTCATCCGCCCGCAGGCGATGCTTCTCCTGGCTGGCGACTAGCTCCCCGGTCCGTTCTTGGACGCGGTGCTCCAGGTCTGTATTCAGGCGGCGGATCTCCTCTTCGGCGGCGATGCGCTCGTCCACTTCCTTTTGGGCTCTGGCAAGCGCGCGTTCCACCTGATCGAGTGCGATGCGGATCATGACAGCGGCAATAAAGAACGTAACAGATGCAAGCAGGAATGAAGCAATGTCGGTTATGGGGCGTTCAAGGTTTTCAAGCAATCCTGCACGTCCGGCAACCACAAGCCCCACGCCCGCCAGTGTGAGGATCAGCGCTGTGATGTAACCTGCCTGCCTGCCGATAAACAGACCGGACCCGATCACCACCAGCACCAAAAGAGTATATGCCGGTCCCTTCACGCCTGCACCGTCCCAGGCAACGCCGATCAACCAAATACCGAGCAAACCCAATGTGAGGTAGGCTGCCAATTGGGTTTGGTTTGCCTTGATGAGTTGGATAAGGAGCAGGCTGATGATCAGGCTAATGAAGGCGTTGCGGAGAAAGTTTCCCCAGGTTTCCTCCCTGTTCAAAAGATAAAGTATCCCACTGGCAACGATCAAAACTGCGAGGACGATGACTGCCTGTGCGAGGATCGTCTGAATATCACGCGGTTCCAGAATCTCGGTCAGCCTGAATACTTTGTTATCTTTTTTAGTCATTCTGTCCCTGAGTAGACGCGGCGTTTGATGTCGAAAAGTTTAACATACAGGAGGTATCTGAGCGATGGTTTTCTGAAATGAATTTCGCCAGGTTTCCAATACAATGAGCGGCTTAGTCATACTTCGTGTTTAATTTGAATTCCAGGGATTTCTTCACGACGGGCCATTCCAGATTGATGATGGAGAACACCACCGTATCCCGATAGACCCCGTCAGCGGATCTTTGGTGGTTTCTCAACACGCCATCTTGTTTGGCTCCCAGCCTTGCAATTGCCGTACGGGATTTGAGATTGTGCCAGTGTGTGCGGAATTCGACCGCGATGGCATCCAGCTTTTCGAAGGCATGTGTGAGCAGAAGATACTTGCATTCGGTATTGAGCCCTGTGCGCTGGTAACTTTCCGAATACCAGGTGTAGCCGATCTCCAACCGCTGATTGGACTCATCCACATTGAAATAACGGGTGCAGCCGATGATCTTTCCCGTGCCTTTCTCGCGGACGATGAACGGCATGGCTCCGGCGTTCTCGCGCATGTCCAGCGCGGTTTTGATATATGCCTCTGCCGTCTCCGGCGAAGGGATGGATGTGAACCACAGATTCCACAGTTCTTCGTCTTTCACAGCTTCGATCATCCCTGCGAGATGGTCGAGGGAGAGCGGTTCCAGCATTGCATGACTGCCTGATATAGTGATGGGTTCGATCCAACGGGTTTTCATGGCTATTCCTTTATTCCAAAAAATTTAATATCAGACCCCGAATTTTATCATCCTGCACCCATCGAATGCTCCTGCTATAATTTCATAACTATGAACTGGCATAAAACTACCATCGAAATTTCAACGTCCGGCAAAGGACTTCAGGATATCACTTCGTCCATCCGCGCACAGTTGCAGGAGTGGGGTGTGCGTGAAGGCATGTGCTTCCTCTTTTTACAGCACACCAGCGCATCTCTGGTCATCAGCGAGAATTGGGACCCGACCGCCCGCGCCGATCTGGAGACCTTCATGGAACGCCTCGTCCCCGAACGGGATGGGTGGTACACCCACGATCTCGAAGGAACCGACGACGCAACTTCTCACATCCGCGCCATGTTGACGGATACCAGCCTCACCATCCCTGTGGATGACGGCGATCTGTCGCTGGGAACCTGGCAGGGCGTTTACATCTTTGAGCATCGCGCCCGCCCGCACAGGCGAAAGGTGCTGATGCGCGTGTTGGCAGTTGATTAAAAAGAAACGACTTGTTTTAGGCAAGCCGTTTCTTCTCTCTTATGCTTCGATATAAAAGCGGATGCGATCCAATGAACTCCACTCGGTGGATCCGTCGTCGAACTCCACTTCCACCCGGTCGCCATCCACACTCAGCACAGTTACGTCATGATAGATGTCGTCTTTTATGGATTTGCATTCCAACTCTTCATCTGCTGAAGTAGCATATTCTTCGAGATATTCTTCCTGTGTCCATTCCTCTTCACCCGTGTCAAAGCGGATGTAAATATCGCCTTCCTCGGCGATGCTCAAGATGGTGGCGGGATAGAAATAATCATCTTCATCCCAGTATGCAAATACGCGATCACCTTCACTCCAATATTCCATTTTCTATCCTTTCGTAGGTAAATTATCTCAAAGATCCTAATGAGGCAAATTAAGCAGACAGGAAGCCAGATGATATTTCTATCACCCGGCTTCCTGATCACTATTCACTGATCACTGAGCTTTTACTTCTTCTTTCCAAACTTCTTCATCAAAACATCCGTCAATGTAGGCTGACCGATCTCCTGCAATTCGTAGCGCACGCGCTGATAGGGTTTCTTGATCTTAATGACGCGCGAGAGGTCGATCGGCGTACCGATGATGACCATGTCCACATCTGCTTTGTTGATGGTCTCTTCGAGTTCCTTGGTCTGCTTATCGCCGTAGCCCATCGCAGGCAGGATCGTGCCGGTCTTCGGATACTTCTTGAACGTGTCCGCGATCGTCCCAACCGCATACGGGCGGGGGTCGACGATCTCTTTCGCGCCGAAACGGCGGGCGGCAACGTAACCAGCGCCGTATGCCATCTCACCGTGCGTGAGCGTCGGACCATCTTCCACGACCAGCACTCGTTTGCCAAAGATGGCATCGGGGTCATCCACAAAGAGGGGAGAAGCGCCTTCGATCTGAACAGCATTCGGGTTCAATTTGCGAAGGCTCTCGCGGACTTTGATAACCGCTTCCGCATCGGCTGTATCCACTTTGTTGATGACGAATACATCCGCCATGCGAACGTTGGTCTCGCCGGGGTAGTAGGTCGATTCGTGCCCGGGACGATGCGGGTCCGCGACGACGATTTGCAGGTCCGGCACATAGAACGGAAAGTCGTTGTTGCCGCCATCCCACAAAATGATATCCGCTTCGGCTTCAGCTTTGCGGATGATCTTCTCGTAATCCACGCCCGCATAAATAATGACACCGTTGTCGATGTGCGGTTCGTATTCCTCGCGCTCTTCGATGGTGCATTCGTATTCATCGAGGTCATCGTAATTGGCGTAGCGCTGCACTTCCTGCGCGACGAGGTTTCCATACGGCATGGGGTGACGGATCGCCGCGACCTTGTAGCCCATCTCTTGCAGGATCAAAGACACGCGCCTCGTCGTCTGACTTTTGCCTGACCCTGTCCGAACGGCGCTGATCGACACGACGGGCTTGGTGCTCTTGATCTGCGTGTGCTTGGTGCCCATAATGCGGAAGTCCGCGCCTACGGCATTGACCATGCTGGCTTTGTGCATCACATACTCGTGTGGCACATCACTATAGGAGAAAACGACCTGCTCCGCGCTGTGTTTCTTGATGAGATCGAGCAGCTCCTCTTCCGGGTGGATGGGGATTCCCTTTGGGTAGAGCGAACCCGCCAACTCGGTCGGGTAGACGCGTCCTTCGATATTCGGGATCTGGGTGGCTGTAAAGGCGACTACTTCGTAATCTTTATTCCCCCGAAAGAAGGTGTTGAAGTTGTGGAAGTCGCGCCCGGCGGCTCCCATGATGATGGTTTTGATCGGCATAGGAAACTCCTGTGCATGTCTGTCTGGGGACCCTGCCCATCAAATGGACACGTCCGAAGGGACTCGATGGTGGGATTTGAGCCCTGCGTTTTTACCCAGCGGGACATTTACGATAGTCGAATTCTAATCTAAAAGAAATGAACAAGGTAGTGAAGTAACGATTTGCCTGATTTTGGTATGACAGGAATTTGTCCCATTTTGTGCCCTCCTTCGTTATTAATAGGGAATGCATTCACTTTGGAAATATTCGCGATGGAAGGACAGCATGATAGGATTCAGAACCGTGGAAAAGAAACATATGCCGCCGGACGGACTCTCCGAACTGATCGCCGCCGCACAGGAAAACCCTGCTGCGTTCGGTTCATTATACGACCGTTACCTCCAGCCGGTGTATCGATACCTTTATAGCCGTCTTGGAAACGCGCCCGAAGCCGAGGATGTCACTTCGCAGACGTTTATCGCCGCCTATGAGGCGCTGCCCAGATATCGGGAGCAGGGTCAATTTGCAGCGTGGTTGTTCCGGATCGCTCGCAGCAAGATGAACGATCATTTTCGCAGGAACAGGTTCGAGGTCGGGTTGGAGGCGGCGGAGAGAACCGCTGCCGGGGATGATACGCTCAGTGCGGTCATCCAGGATGAGGAGTTGAACCGGCTTCAATCCCTCATCAAGAAATTGAACCCCGAGGAGCAAGACCTCATCCGTTTGCGTTATGTGGCGGATCTGTCTTTTGCAGAAATGGCGAGCCTGCTTGGCAAACGCGAAGAGGCTGTGAAGAAATCCCTGTACCGCCTGCTGGAGCGGCTGAAAGGACAGATGGAGTAGAGATGAGCGATTTGAATCACTCCCCTGAATTTGAAGAAAAGGTTCGCAAGGCTTTAAGTGTGCCGAATGCGAAGCCTGAGTTTGTCAATACATTACGCAATGAACTGGTAAGGAGACCAGTGAAAATGAAGACCTCAATATTTAAACCCGCCTGGGCTGTGGCGTCCGTGCTTGTGTTCGCGCTTCTTGTTGTAAGCGCGCCGACCCTTGCCGCTGCTTTTGGAAAGATCTTTGGCTACGTGCCCGGTATTGGCTTGGTTGAAACCACCAATGGCTTGCGCATGTTGAAGCAACCTGTTGTTGCAGCCCGCGATGGCGTTACACTGACAGTTACAAATGTGTTTGTGTATGGAGACCGCATTGAATTGAAATATGAAGTGAGCGGTATTGCGCCTGAAAATGATGGCTGGCAAGCCGCAGACCGCAATACGAATCCAACCGCATTTTGCGGTGGCATAAACCCTGGCAGTACCTACAACTCTGATGGCGATGCTCGTCTACGCCTGCCCGATGGCAGCATTCTTGAACGCGATTACACCGGCAAATACCCGCAGAATGTGTTTGCGATGCAACCCGTTTATGAAGCCGTCATTCCAGATAATGTGACTGAACTATTTTTCATGCTCAAATGCATTCCGCAGGCAAGGCTTGGCGCTGCGCCCGAAAATTGGGAGATCTATTTGGAACTTGTGGATGTGCCAGCTGGGACCATCGTGGGCGAACCGGTCATCGAAATGACTCAGCCTGCTCTTACGGAGGAAGTACCCGCATCACCCTCGACGGAAGTTGTCACTGCCCCCAAAGTGACGATGACCCTTGAGCGCATTGTCCCGACCGATGCCAACACTGTGTTGTACATGCACTTCAATATGGAAAATGCCGACCCGTCGTTGATCTCCATCATGCCGCAAAATGCCTATGTGATCGACTCGTTGGGACGGCAAATTCCTCTGCGCGGAGGTTTTGTCTGGCAGCCGTTTGAACATAAAGTTGGCAGCGCCTTTGAGTTCGTGACCGAATCCAAACCTGCTGATGGTCCCTTGACCGTGGTGGTGGACCAGGTCATTGCCTACTACATGCCGCTCTACACCGATCCGCCGCGGGCTACTCCCGAAGAATTGACCTTTACCTTCGATGCTGGCGAGAATCCGCAATATGGTCAGAAATGGGACTTGAATAAGGTCTTTACCATCGCTGGCTACGATTTCGAGATTGTCTCCGCCCAGGCTGTGACCTTCGCCGATATCGAAACACCCAACCTCATTGACGGTTCGCAAGGCTACGAATACGGCTATCAATTCGTTGTCGAAGCAGATCCATCGCTCGGTTTGAGCGTTGAAATGGATATCAAGAAAGAGAATTGCTGGCTGTACGATGTAAAGAAGATCGATCCTTCGCCGTTACTTTACACTCAACTATGCAAAGACGGATATCCGACAGGACAAGTCCCGGTCACCATCCGTGAAATGTCCATCACCATATTTGAGGATATTCGAGCCGAGTGGATGCCCTAGGAGTTTTATGCCAATCAAGCAAGCCGCCTTCGATGGTATAACCGTTGAAGGAAAATCCAATGAATAAAAAATTAATACTCTTTTTTCTACCATTCATGATCGTTGCTTGCGGCTCGAAAGGCGATGAAATGCCAGATGTTCTCCTCACTCCGCCCGCCATTATTGTAGAAGCTTCTCGGCATAACTGCCCTTCCATAGAAGCAGAGGTAGGGATGACCATAGCCTGGGAGAACGTCGACACGGTATCTCTGCCGATAAAGATCGAATTCTTGGATGAAAATGGAAAGGTTACCGATACGGGGCTGTCTGTGATTGACCCGGAAACTGTTTTCTCGACAAGCTTCCTTGAGGCTGGGGTCTATTACGTCTACTGTACTGATAACGCTGATACACCTTCAACGATCACAGTGAAATAAAAAAAGAGGCTGGATAGGTTCAACTACCCAGCCTCTTTGATTTAAGAACTACATTACATCCGGCGATTGAATATCCAACAGCCTCAATGAATTCGCAATGACCTGTTTCGCCGCCGCCACCAATCGCAGGCGGGCATTCTTCACTTTTTCATCCTCCGATTGGAGGACCGGCACCGCATGATAGAACGAGTGGAAGGCATTGGCGAGATCATAAGCATATGTTGCCATCACCAGCGGACGGTACTCTTCCGCCGCCTGCTGCACCTTCTTCGGGAACTGCGACATCTGTTCGATCAGCTCGATCTCCTGCTTGGTTAGTTCATAGTCAAAAGTCGAAAGTCTAAGGTCGTCTGACTTTTGACCTTCGACCTTTGACTTCCGAAGGATGCTATTCGCCCGCACATGCGCATTCTGAATATAAGGACCCGTGCGCCCATCGAATGACAATGCTTCATTAATGTCGAAGACGATATCCTTATTGTTGTCCACCGAAAGCATCGAGTAGACCAGCGCGCCCAAACCGATCTGTTGGGCGATGTTCTCGCGTTGTTCGGGAGCGATCTCCACGCTTTTCTCGGCATTGACCGAAAGCACACGCTTGACCGCTTCATCGAAAACTTCCTTGAACAGGGTCACGCGTCCCTTGCGGGAGGACATCGCACCTTCGGGCAGGCTCACAAAGCCATAGCCGAGGTGGTAACACTTTTCCGCCTGTGGGAAACCCCAAAGTTTGAGGATCGCAAACGCCTGCTGCAAATGCAGTGACTGGCGTACATCCACCACATAAATGGAGCGGTTGACATGATATTGCTCGAACTTCACCTTTGCCAATGCGAGGTCTTTCGTCAGGTAGAGTGTCGTGCCATCGCGCCGCAAAATAACGTTCGTGCGATATTTTTCCTTGGTCAAGCCGAGCTTCTCGTCGATCTTCACGATGACCGCGCCGCCCTGCGGACGTTCATCGTCGGCGATGCCTCTGGCGATCAACTCTTCAACGATTGCCTTCGAAGGCTCATCCACATCCGACTCGTAAAACCACACATCCATTTTCACGTCGAGCATGTGCAGCACTTCGCGCAGTTCTTCCAAACTCCACTCGCGGGTCATGCGCCAGAGTTCGCGCACATATTCATCGCCCGAATCCCATTTGCGATACATCTCGCGGCGCTCGGCTTCGTAGGCTTCGCGCCGGGTAGTCTGTTCGGGAGTCTCGTTCTCTTTCTTTTCCAACAACTGATTGGCTTCGACATACAACTTCAATAACCATTGTCCGCGCTCGTGGATGCCCGCCGGTTCCTGTCCCTTGTAAAGTTTGTCGTAGATCCACATCACGGTGATGACACCGAGACCGAGGTCACCCGGGTATGAGGCGCGGATGGTCTTGTAGCCTGCGAACTCCACCAGTCTTGCTAGCACTTCACCCAAAATCGTATTGCGCGCATGTCCGATGTGAAAGGAGTGATGCGTGTTCGGCTGGGCATATTCGACCATGACCGTTTCAGCCTTGGGCGCGCCGCGCCCGAATTCCACGCCGCCCGCCAGCACTTCTTCCACCACGCGATGGGCATATTCGGATGTCTTGAAGTAGACGTTGAGATAGCCTTTCACCGCTTCGATGTGACTGATGCCGCGCACGCTTCCCAACTGACCCTTAACCTGTTCGGCGATCTCCTGAGCCTTTTGCGGCACCGGAAGCTTATACCCTTTTCCGAGTTTCGCTTCGTTGGCTGCCGTCTGGAAGAAGGACGTGGCAAAACCCCATTCACCCGAGAAGGGGATGGGCTGCCACTTCAACTCCGCCAGTGCGATGTCGTTGGCTTTACAAAATTCTTTGATCTTGTCTTCGATGAGTTGTTGTTCTTTATGAAACATATGTGAAGCGATCCTGTGGATAGGTTTTTAGATTATATCTGCTTTCAACACCTAAGACGTGGAATTCTCAACTTCAACTCCGAAGGAGTGGAAGGATTATAGATTTGCGGATTTTGTTGCATCAACCCAGAAGGGGTGATATAGGATTAGGTGTGCTATGACACCCCTTCGGGATTTTTCAGGGCTTTGAATGCTGTTGGTGGTGATTTCAGTCGCTCAAGGGCTTGCTCAGCACATTCTTCAATAGTCAACTTGGACGTATCCAGTTCAAGGTCGTATTTCGTGTATTTGTGGATGACATCGTATTGCAACCTGGCTTGTCCCAATGTGCGATCTTTGCGGTCTTTCTCTCGTTGTTCCAACACTTTCAGCGGACAAGTCAAGCCGATGAGGTAGGCGTTCATCCCTGCGAACAATTCGGCGCATTCATCCACCCAGGCTTTTTCCACGAAGACATGGTCGGCGAGGACGTTGTTTCCGCGCGAAGCGGCAGCGGCGATGGCGTGGTGCATGCCCGAGAAAAGAGTCAAACCTACCGGTCCGGGCTGATGCGCTTTTCCGAGGACATCATCCCAAAGTGGACGGTCAAGGTATCGCTTGGGCAGCATCCAAATGAATTTGTCGATGCCCATATCCAGATACGGTTCCTGCAATTGCGTTTGCAGGGCTTTGAGCAGGGATGTCTTGCCGGATGAAGAAGTCCCATTAAGGAAGATGATGGTAGACATAGGTTTACTTTTCTCGCCGCCGGGGACGGCGGCTGAGAGATGTGAGCATATAACAAAAACGGGAGTCTTGCGACTCCCGCTCTGCTTGAAAGAGAATGTTTAGCTGCTCTTTGTGGTCAAGGCTGCAAGATGCTTCATCAAGCGGCTCTTGCGGCGCGCGGCGGTGTTCTTGTGGATCACGCCTTTTTCGGCTGCCTTGTCCAGGGCGCTGATCGCCTTCATTACCTCTTCACGGGTTTCAGGCTTTCCGGACTCGATAGCTTTGCGCGCATTGTTGTCAGCTGTGCGAGCGGTGCCGCGGACTGTGCGGTTGCGCAGACGGCGCTTCTCGTTCTGACGGTTGCGTTTGATTTGTGACTGAATGTTAGCCAAGGTCTTCCTCCAAAAATATCGTGCTTTTCCAAATAACGGCTCGTTATTTTACATGATGGGATAGTATTTGTCCAGTGGGTATCGAGAAATCCCGCAGGCGATTTTGCCTGCGGGATTTGGGCGGTTATGGAGTGCCGGTCGGGGCGTTGATGGGGGTGAGCGTCAAGGTGGGGAGTGACGTTCCCGGTCCCGGCGTGATGGGCGTGCTCGTGGGCGGGAAAGTCGGGGTTGGCGTCACCATGTTGACCGGAATGACCAACTGCTGACCGACGAACAATTCATTGGGGTTGGTGATGCCGTTCTCGGCGATGATATCGTCGATGGTGCTGTTGAACTTGTCAGCGATGCTGCCGAGCGAGTCGCCTGCCTGGACGGTGTAGTCCACTTTTGTGCCTTTGGGGAGGTCAGGCGGGATGAGCGTGGCGGTCGGCAGTAGCATGCCCGGATTTGGCAGAAGGATGACCTGCCCCGGGATGATGACCTGTGTGCTCGGGTCGATGCCGATGCCGGTCTCTTCATTGTATGGATTCAAGAGCAGGATCAGGGCAACCCCGTCGTCGCCCAGGCTGAATCTCTCGACCAAAAGCGCGATGTAATCGCCGTCCTGCACGGTGTACGTGAAGGGGGCGGAGAAAGTCGGAGTGAAGGTGATCGTGGCTGTCGGTGTTTCCGTGGATGTCGGCGTGGCGGTGTTGGTGCTGGTCGGTGTGTTCGTCACAGTGGGGGTGGGGGTCTCTGTTGCGATCAGCGTGTTTAGCGGCTTTCCAGGCAGCAACAGCCAGTAGATCAGTACGCCAAGACCCACCAGTACGAGGACGCTCGCAATGATGATGATCATATTCGAGTTCGCCCGTTTTCTTCTTCGGAATGAGCCCAGCGAACCGGAGGGTGACGATAACGGAGGTATGTTAGACATGTATCCTTTCCTTTTGCGTTGCCCTTTTCCTTTTCAGTTTCCAGCCAAAGGCAAATCAAAATAATTCTACCTGAAAAAGGGATTTTAAGAGTCGAAGGTCGCAAGTCTCTGACCTGTGACCTTTGACCTTCAACCTTCACTATTTTCCAATTTACTTTACATGATCTTTCAAGTACTTGCCTGTGTACGACCCTTTGACCTTCATCACCTGTTCCGGCGTACCTTCAGCGACCAGTTCACCGCCACGGTCGCCACCTTCGGGTCCGAGGTCGATCAGCCAGTCGGCAACTTTGATGATGTCGAGGTTGTGTTCGATGATGAGGACAGAGTTACCCGCATCCACCAAGCGCTGTAAAACTTCGATCAGCTTGTGGACATCCGCTGCATGCAGACCCACGGAGGGTTCGTCCAGCACGTAGAGCGTGCGCCCGGTGGCGCGGCGTGATAATTCTTTCGATAATTTCACACGCTGCGCTTCTCCGCCAGAGAGCGTCGTTGCGGGCTGACCGACGCGCACATAGCCCAAGCCGACTTCCTGCAATAGTTTGAGCTTGTTCAACATTTGCGGATAATTCTTGAATTCTTCGAGCGCGTGGTCAACGGTCATGTCGAGTACATCGGCGATGGAATACTTGTCGCGGAACATTACCTGCAAGGTTTCGCGGTTGAAGCGTTTGCCGTGACAGACATCGCACGGCACGTATACATCCGGCAGGAACTGCATTTCGATGCGTAGCTCGCCCTGTCCCTGACAGGCTTCACAGCGCCCGCCATGGACGTTGAACGAGAAGCGACCGGGTTTATATCCGCGCACTTTGCTTTCGGGGAGTTCAGCGAACAGCTTGCGGATCTCATCGAACAAGCCGGTATAGGTGCCGGGGTTCGAACGCGGCGTGCGCCCGATGGGGGACTGATCGATGTTGATGATCTTGTCGAGGTGTTCGATGCCTTCGATATCTTGATGCTCTCCGGACTGTGTGCGCGCGCCCATCAATTGCGCGGCGAGTTCGTTGTAGAGGATATCGCTCATCAACGTGGATTTGCCCGAGCCGGAGACGCCAGTGATGCAGACGAGTTTTCCGAGCGGGATGTTGACGTCGATGCCCTTGAGGTTGTTGGCAGTTGCTCCGACGATCTTAAGAATCTTGCCGTTCCCGTCGCGCCTCTTCTTCGGGATCTCGACCCTTCTTTTACCCGAGAGGTAGAGTCCAGTCAGGGACTTTGGGTGCGCCAGGATCTGCTTCGGCGTGCCCTCCGCGATGACTTGCCCGCCGTGCTCACCGGCGGCGGGACCGAGATCGATGACCCAGTCCGATTCGCGGATGGTTTCGTCATCGTGCTCAACGACCAGCACCGTGTTGCCGAGGTCACGCAGACCTTTGAGCGTTTCAAGCAGTCGCATGTTATCGCGCGGATGTAAGCCGATGGAGGGTTCGTCCAATACGTAGAGCACGCCGACAAGACGTGAACCCACTTGCGTCGCGAGTCGGATGCGCTGGGCTTCGCCGCCAGAGAGCGTGACAGCTGAGCGGTTCAGGGAGAGGTAATCCAAACCGACATTGACGAGGAAGTTTAAGCGCTCGTGGATCTCTTTCAAAACGCGTTCGGCGATCGCCTTCTGTTTTGAGGTGAGCGGCGTACCCTTGCTCATCAGCTTTTTTGCCCAATCCAACGTTTGCAGGACGGGCCATGAGTTGGCTTCCACAATATTGACATCGTCGACTGTGACGGCGAGAGCGGCGGGATTGAGACGCTTGCCCTGGCATGAGGGGCAGGGGCGGTCGGACATATATTCCGAGATCTTCTCGCGGATATATTCTGAGTTGGTTTCTTTGTAGCGACGTTCCAGGTTGGTGATCACGCCTTCGAAGGCGCGGCTGAACTTGACCTCAAAACCGCTTGAATTGGTGTACTTCATCGGCAGTTGTTTATCGCCTGTGCCGTAAAGTATGACTCGCTGTTGCTCATCCGTGAGGTCTTTGATGGGGGCATCGAGATCGATCTTGTAGTGCTTTGCCGCAGTGACGAGGGTGCTCCAGTAATATCCGCCTTCTTCACGCGGACCCCACTCCATGCTGGCGATCGCTCCATCGTTCAGCGAAACGCTGTCATCCGGGATGATGCGCTGCGGGTCGATCTCCAGTTTCGAGCCAAGACCCTGACAATCCTGGCAGGCACCTTGCGGGGTGTTAAAGGAAAAGGTACGCGGCTCCACTTCCGGCACGGTCGAGCCGTGTTCGGGGCAGGCGAGGTGCTCTGAGAATTGCACATCCTCTTTTTTATCCACGAGGTTGACCGTGATATAGCCTTCGCCAAATTTGAGCGCGGTTTCGACTGAGTCGGTCAGGCGGGTGCGCGCCGCTCTGCGGTCATCTTTTTCGCCTTCATGCGAGATGACGAGACGGTCAACCACGGCTTCGATGGTGTGCTGTTTGTAGCGGTCGAGTTCGATCTCATCGTCGAGCGGGTGGACTGTGCCATCCACTCGTGCGCGGGTGAAGCCAGCCTTGCGGATCTCCTCGAAGACGGCTTGGTAGGTGCCTTTGCGTCCACGCACCAGTGGCGAGAGGATGAGGATGCGCGTGCCCTCGGGTAATTTCTCAATGTGATCCACGATCTCTTCAGCAGACTGCTTGACCACGATCCGCCCGCAGACGGGGCAGTGTGGGATGCCTGCGCGCGCAAATAGCAGACGCATGTAATCGTAGATCTCGGTCACCGTGCCGACGGTGGAACGCGGGTTGTGGCTGGTGGATTTCTGGTCGATGGAAACGGCAGGGGAGAGTCCGTCGATGTAATCCACGTCGGGCTTGTCCATTTGACCGATGAACTGACGCGCATACGCCGAAAGTGATTCGACGTACCGCCGCTGTCCCTCGGCGAAGATGGTGTCGAACGCGAGGGAAGATTTGCCCGAGCCTGACAAGCCGGTGATGACCACCAATTTGTTGCGGGGGATCTCGACGGTTATATTCTTCAAGTTGTGGACACGGGCGCCCACCACACGAATCTTTTCGGATGACATAGGATTCCTTCGTATATTAAGTTCGGTTACAGGATGATATTTTCTATTTTAGCACATTTGTTTCAAGAATGAATATTTGGCTAAGCCAAAACTTTATTATAACCAAATGCCGCCCAAAGAACCAAAAAATCATACTGAGTTGGTCATGTTATACTCAAAGTAACTTCTCAAATCCGGCGGTGTTGTAGTAGCAAATTCCGCCGGTAAGGTTTTTAACTTGTCGGATCAGGAATACAACGAAGAGACAGTACTTTCGCACGCTTCACAAGGTGACCGGGATGCTTTCGGTCAACTCTACGAGCGGTATGTCGAACGTATTTATAACTATGTGTATTATCGCACCGGCAATCCTCACGATGCGGAAGACCTCACGGCACGCGTCTTCCAACGGGCGATGAACCACATCGTGAACTACACGGACCGGGGAGTACCATTTTCGGCGTGGCTGTACCGGATCGCACACAACCTTGTGGCGAACTGGCACCGCGACAGAAGCCGCAAACAGGAGATCCCGCTGGATGACATACCCATCCTGCCGACAAAAGGCGACCATCCCGAAAGGAATCTGGTCCGCTCGCAGGAGGAGGATGCCCTTTTGCGGATGATCCGCAAGCTCCCACCGGAGCGGCAGAACCTGCTCATCCTCAAGTTCGTGGAGAACATGTCCAACGCAGAGATTGGCAAGATCATGGGACGAAGCGAAGGAGCCGTGAAGAGTCTTTATCATCGCACTCTTCTGGCTTTGCGCGATCAACTGGAAGATCAAAATCTTACAATCGAAGGAGATTAATTCATGTTGAGAATCGTAACGGACGGAGCTGTTGACATTCCCTCGGAATGGTACCAGCAGTATGATATCCAGCGCATCCCGATCAACATCCATTTCGGCGAAGAAAAGACGTACGTCCAGGATGTGGAATTGGACTTGGAAGGTTTCTACAAACTGGTGGATGCCAAGAATCTACCGCATCCCAAGACATCCCAGCCATCCCCGCACCAGTTCGTCGAGTTCTACAAAAAGATCGCCCAACCCGGGGATACGATCCTCTCCATTCACATCACCAGCAAACTTTCCGGAACCTATGCCTCGTCGGTCGCTGCGGCTGAGGAATTGAAAGGCGTGTATAACGTCGTGCCGGTGGATACGCTCTGCGGTTCGATGGGCAGCGCCTTCATGTGCCGCGCTGCGCGCCAGATGGAACGCGCCGGGAAGAGCGTGGATGAGATCGTCAAATTCATCGAAGCGGTTCGCAGCAAGACCCATATCATCCTGACCCTGGATACTCTCGAATATGCCCGCCGCAGCGGACGTGTCGGCACGCTCTCTGCCGCGCTCGCTTCAGTTCTGAACGTCAAGCCGCTTGCCATGCTGAAAGATGGTCTCGTGGATATGGTGGACCGCGTCCGCACGCGCAAGGCTGCCATTGACCGTGTGCTTGAACTCGGCAAGGAATTGGTCGGCGACAGCCCGGTCTGCGTTGGCGTGATGCATGCCCGCGACCTCACTTCCGGTCAGATGCTGATGGAAGAGGCGAAGAAAGCCTTCAACGTGAAAGAGTTCTTTTTGACAGACCTGTCCATCTCGCTCGCGATCAATTTTGGACCGGGAACGGTCGGTCTGGTACTTTACCCTGCAGAATAATGGATTTGATGGATTTGCATGAAACGAGATAAAACATTACCCCCGGAGAATGACCTCCTCAGCCTCGAAGCGCACCTTGCCGGGACCTTGAAGCGGGTGACGCCATCCACAGATGTGGTGCAACGCCTGCGCGGCCGCATTCAAATGCCAAGCCGAAGTGAGATCGCCCTGCGCCTTTCAGATTGGCGCAAGCTCTTTTTTATCTTTGGCGGTGTCATGTCCGGGATGATGTTGATCGTTACGCTTGCGCGCGCCTTCTATTACCTTACCGGGCGGAAGGGCACGATCTAGATCTTCAACGATACGCAGTCAGACCCCAATGGGAGTACCTGTTGGGGTCTACTTGTTTAATAACCAATCGCACAGGGAACGCGCTTCAGCGATCAAGTCGGCTTCGACGGGCAGTTTGAATTCTTCGGTGACGCGCAATGTCAAATGGTCAGCGACCCGTTTCAAGTCCGGGGGGAGAAGCGGGTCTTCTCTTATCAAATTCAATAGATCATAGGCGCTTGCGTTCGATGGACGTCCACCGTGGCGGGACAAATAATCGCGGATGGCGATGCCTGCGGCGCGGCGGGCACAGACGCGCGCCTGCCCCTCGTTGCCTTTCGCCCTTGCCTGGGAGGCTTGTTCGAGTTCGCGTTGGATTTCTGTCAGGGGATTCTGCATGGGCAGGATTATAATTCGTGAAAAATTTTAGGAGGCTGTATGAAATCAGGACTGTTGAAAGTCGTCTCGTTGTTCGTTCTCCTTGGATTGCTGCTCACTGCCTGCGGCGGTGTTGCACCGATGTCCACTGATGGCACTGAAGCAGCGGAGACTGATGCGCCGGATCAGACGGTCGAAGGAGAGGGTCCGCGTGTTATTACTGGTGAAGTGGCATACACCGATCTCTTCTTTACGATGGGTGTGGCGGAGCCGGTCATCATATTGGAAGACCAGGGCGGATTCGTGACACGCGACCGCAAGTTCCAAATTGCGGTTGAGTCGCAGGTGCTCGCCCAGATCACATCCGATTTTTATATTTCTCCATTCACCTACACGTTGACCCTCCCGGCGGAGCCGAAGGGGACGCTCAACGATGTGGACCATGACGGCGCGAAAGATACCGGAGTAATGGTCTTCGCTGTGGCGTACTGGACGAATACATGGGGCGACCCGTATCTTGAGCGCCGCGACCTCTTCGGGGGCGGGTGGTCGAGCGCGTATGCAACCACGCGCGTCAGCTCGGACAGCGATACCTACCTTGAAGTGTTCGGCGGGCAATATCTTGTGTACGCGCCGGATGATCAACAGCAATTCCCGTCCGATTTTGGCGCGGATGAAGAATTGTTCACCGACGATGATCCATTGATGAACCTGCCTGCGGGCTGGTCTGTGATCGATATGGACAAATCGCCTTTTGCGATCGACCGCTCGGAAAATGTGGCGTTGGATCTCTACGAACCGGAAAGCTCCGCGCTCGATGACTTCACCACCATGAGCTATACCGAAGCCTTCGACGCCATGCTGGAAAAATTCCGCAAGGAATATGCGTTTACAGAATACAAGGACATCGATTGGGATGTGCGCGAGGAAGAATTCCGCCCGCGCTTTGAAGATGCAGAAAAGAGCAAGGATGCTCATGCCTTTGCACTGGCTTTGCGTGATTTCCTATGGTCCATTCCCGATACCCATGTGGGTATGGATACAACTCCGCTCAACGATGATTTTAGCGCTGACATAGCAGGCGGTATCGGCTTGGCGTTGGGTGAAACCAGCGATGGAACGATCGTCGCTCGTTTCGTCACGCCGGGTGCGCCTGCGGATGAAGCCGGGATCGAATTCGGCGCTGAGATCGTGGCGTTCGATGGTACTCCCATCGATGAAGTGGTTTCCGCCGTTGTCCCCTGGTCTTCGCCGTTCAGCAACCCTGAGATCGCGCGCTTGCAGCAGCTTCGGTATGCCACTCGCTTCCGCCTTGAAAAAGAACAAGTGGAAGTGACGTTCGCGAATCCTGGCGGCGCGCAGAAAATTGCAGCCCTGGATGTCGTCGATGAGCGTGATAGTTTTAGTGTGACATCCTTTGCGGCAGGTGAAGCCGTCACTGCTTTGCCGGTCGAATACGAAGTTCTCCCGAGCGGATATGGCTATCTGCGCATCAACAGTTTTTCTGATAATCAGGTGCTGACCATTCAGATCTGGGAATATGCCTTGCAGTTCTTCATCGAAAATGAAGTCCCCGGTATCGTACTGGATATGCGTCACAATAGCGGCGGCAGCGGCTGGCTGGCTGACCAGATGGCGGCATATTTCTTTGATGAAGAGATCGTGACCGGTAAAGGCTCTTCCTATGATGAAGTGACCGGCGAGTTCTTCCTTGACCCCGCCAGTGATGCGATCATGATCCCGCCGCGTGAGGAATTGCGCTACGCCGGTCCGGTGGTTGTGTTGGTCGGACCTGCCTGCGTGAGTGCCTGCGAATTCTTCTCGTATGATATGACCCTCGAAGACCGCGCCACTGTGGTTGGGCAGTATCCGTCATCCGGTGCGGGTGGTGGCGTGGAAGCCTTCCTGATGCCGGAAAATACGTACGTTCAATTTACTGTGTCCCGCCAGATGGATGCGGATGGAAATATCCACCTCGAAGGCAATGGAGTCGCGCCGGATATTCGTGTGCCGGTCACGGTGGAAAACTTCCAGCGTGAATTGGCGGGTGAGGATGTCATCCTTGATGCGGCGTTGAAGGTGATCAGCCAGCCGAAGGGCGCCGGCATCACGCCATCCGCACCGCCGAAGGTCGCCTCTACCAGTGAAGCGGAATCCGCGTTTGCCGCTCAGGCAAGCTTTATCGAGGAGAAGGCTCGTGAACAATACGCGCCCGAAGATACCTCTGTGCCGGGCATCCTGACGTATACAGTTCCGCTCGCCAAATCTGAGACCCTGATCTGGGCGTATTACTGGTGTACGACAACGAAAGAAGTCCTCGATCAAAACTTCAACCAGATCGACGTGGCGTTCGAGTTGAACGGGGAAGCGGTTGCGCTCGAACAGTTTGCTGTGACCGAGCTTGAATCCGGCGGGAATCAATGCCGCATTATCTACACCGCGCTTTCCGATTGGACGCCGGGGGAACACCACCTGACGACCACGGCCACTTTTAACGGTGTTGTCAACGATGGCATGGCGGAGTATCCGGCGGGTGATTACGTTTCGAAGTTCGATGTTTACATCTCACCATAGCCATTTCATAGATTGTAGTAAAAAAACCGCCCCGGCTGCAACCGGGGCGGTTTTTGTCTGCAATAAGGCGAGACGTATTCTCGCTGTGCTTAATTTAGTCTACAAACCGATATTTGATCAGTGCCCAGACCGCTTCGAAGGCGTCATGAAGTTTGATCTTCTTGCCCTGCGAATAATCACGCGGGTTGAAGGTGATCGGCACTTCGTAGATGCGGTACCTGCGCTTGAGGATCTTGGCGGTAAATTCCGGCTCGAAGTTAAAGCTGTTGGCGCGGATGACCATCCCGGCGATGACTTCCTTGCGGAAGACCTTGTACCCGGTCTCCATGTCGGTCAGAATGGTGTCGTAGAGGATGTTGGTCATCAGCGTGAGCAGTTGGTTGGCGAGCTTATGCCAGAACATCGTCACGCGGTGAGCCCGACCGAGGAAGCGTGAACCGTAGACCACATCTGCAACCCCTTCATGAATGGGTTTGAGCAGCTCTGGGTAGTCACGCGGGTCGTATTCGAGGTCGGCATCTTGTATCAATAAAATATCGCCCTGCGCAGAAGTCATCCCTGTGCGGACCGCCGCACCTTTGCCTTGGTTTTTTTCGTGCAGGATGACCCGGACACCACCTTTTCCATCCAGGGTTTTCAGGATATCGCGCGTACCATCTTTTGAACCGTCGTCTACGACGACGATCTCATTGACGAGTTTTGTATCCTGGACGCGCTTTAGGATAGCCTCAATGCTTTCTACTTCGTTATAAACGGGGATTATGACGGATAGTTTCATAAGGTCGGATTATAAACGAAAAGAAGTATAATTTTGACCGTCCTTCGCGCTGTATCCCGTTTTTTTTTCGGGGTATGGCGATCTTACGGGCTTCGGAGACCGACGCATTTCCGAAGTCTTTCCTTGTAAATTGAATCCATTTTTTGAACAGGCGGTATACATCACCGAATGAATATTGAACCTTTATTGAACGTAAAATGCTTTTTGTTGGATATGGACGGGACCTTCAACCTTGGGGATGGGATCATTGATGGCTCCCTCTATTTCATCGACACCTTGAACGAGATGGGGATCGACTATCTATTCCTGACCAATAACTCCTCGAAACATCGCGGAATTTACGCTGAAAAGATCACGCGGCTGGGGTTGCCTACATCTGAAGAGAAGGTCTTTACCGCGGGAGAGGCAACCGCCCTGCATCTTGTCAAAGAACATCCGGCTGCCTCCGTCTATGTTGTTGGCACACCCGCGCTTGAAGAGGAGTTTCTTCAACATGGTTTTCATCTTGAAGAAAATAACCCCCAGTTGATTGTGTTGGGCTTCGACACCACATTGACGTATCAAAAGCTGTGGAAGTTGTGCGATTTCGTGCGTGCCGGGCTGCCCTACATTGCCACTCATCCCGACTTCAATTGTCCCACCGAGACCGGGTACATGCCCGATATTGGTGCCATGATCGCCTTTGTCCGAGCCGCTACGGGCCGCGACCCTGACCTGGTCGTCGGCAAGCCCAATCGTATGATCGTCGACGCGGTGGCGCAAAAATATGGGCTGAGCATCAGCGAAATGGCGATGGTGGGTGACCGTCTCTACACCGATATTGCCCTCGGTCAAACCTCCAGCATCACAACCTGTCTGGTGTTAAGCGGTGAAACCAGCAGGGAAGATCTGGAATCCTCGGACTTTCAGCCAACCTATACCTTTGCCAACCTTCGAGAAATCGCAGACTGGCTCAAGGCTCACAAATCGTAACCCCCCCTTATTTTCCGGCAATTCCAAAACTCAAGCATAGGATTATAATTTTTTTCACAGTCAAAAAAACAACCCACAATCCACTTTTGACAAAGGAGCAGAATGCTCGAAACATTAATTTCCGCCATGGAAAGCGCCATTTGGACGCTCCGGCAGGAGCCCCAAAAAATCGTGCAGGTCTTTCATCATAACGACGCCGATGGGCTGACCTCAGGTGCCATCCTCACCCGCGCATTGGAACGGCAGGGCTATATCGTCCGCCGTTTTTGTTTGGAAAAACCTTACCCAGCCGTATTGAGAAAAGTGTTCGAGCAGGAGGGCGGCATAATTATCTTTGCCGATTTCGCCGGCAGGATTGCGCCGCTGCTATCCGATCTGAATAAAGGAAGGAATCTGACGCTGATCCTGGACCATCATGTCGCTGAGGCCTCCACCGACTCGCGAGTGATCAACCTCGACCCTGACCTCTTTGGGTTGAAAGGGGATCGTGATATTTCCGCCTCGACTACCTGTTATCTCTTTGCGCGGACGCTCGACCCAGTCAATCGCGACATGGCTCATATCGCAGCAATCGGGGCGGTGGGTGACGGCTTTTTCGTGGATGGTGAACTGGTCAGCCAAAACCGCGAAGTTGCCCTCGAAGCCGTCCAACAGGGGCGCATGGAAATCAGGAAGCATGAAAAAGGCGAAGAATATTTCCTGACGGATGCAAAAGGAAAACTTCCCGTTCTCGAGCTGAGTGACTATCTCGACATTTTGGGCGGGGTGGGCTATTACCAGGGCGGACCCGACATGGGTGTTAACGTTTGTCTTGAAGGTGTCTCGCCCGAATCAGACAGCAGGGTGGAGGAATTAAAGGCGGTCAGGACGAAGATATTTAATGATGAGATCGCCAGGCTCCGGGGCGGTGAGTTGAAGCAGGAAGCTCGAATTCAGTGGTTCAATGTCGAGAAGCGATTCTTCCCGATGGGTGTCAAAATGATCGGGGCGTTCTGCGATGCGATCAAAGATACCGACCTCATCGACCCGAAAAAATATCTAGCAGGTTTCCAGGTCATCCCCGATGAGATCCCAGGGTTTGGCGCGATCACATTCAATGAAGTCAAAATTTCCATGCGGGCTGCTCATTTTATGGAAGAAGAGATCCGCGCCGGGAGGGCAATGGGGCTGAATACCTTCCTGCCCGAAGCTACAAGTACGCTGGGAGGGTTTTCGGACGCCTGTCACACCCTGACGGCAGCCACTACAGTTGCCATCGGTAAAGAGAAAAGACTGATCGACGAGATGGAAAAAATTCTAAAAGGAGATTCATAATGTCTCAAGGAACCGGCTTTGGAAAGACGATCTTGATAGGCGATCAATTTGTTTTGGATGAAGTTCCCGCAATTGTCTCGGCAATTCCTTTTGAAACGGTGACAACCGTGGAAAGGACCAGCGGCGAGGGTTGGGTGCTGGAAGATAACCGCATCGAAGTGCCGGGATACAAGGAAAAGAAAAAGGAACAGCAGGTCGGCTCGATCAACAAGGTTCTCGAAGTCATGAACATCGACGTAAAAAAGAACCCGATCAAGATCACGGTCGCAGGGAATCTGCTGGCAGGGAGCGGTGTGGGTGCCAGCGCTGCCAGTTGCGTTTCGCTTGCCCGGGCATTGAACGAAGAATTCAAACTGGGTTACTCCATCGAGGAGATCAACCGGGTTGCGTGGCAGGGTGAATTCCCGTATCACGGGGTTGCGAGCGGCGTTGACAATACCGCCTCCACCTATGGCGGGCTGTTGCGTTTCTGGCTGAAAGATGGAAAACAGAACTTCGAAAAGATCAAAACAGCGAAGCCCTTTGAGATTGTTTTGTGCAACAGCGGCATCACCGCCAATACAGCCGCGTTGGATGAGTTCATCGACGTGCAAAAAAAGGACAATGCCGAACTATTTCGATCGCGCCTTGACATCATCATCACCCAGGGCGCTGACCTGAAAAAAGCGCTCGAAGCTGGCGATCTGGCAAAAGCCGGACAGATCATGACGGAGAACCACAAACTGCTGATCGATATGGACATGTCTCATGAGATTTTGAACACCCTATGCAAGCTGGCACTTGAAAATGGGGCGCTCGGCGCGAAGGTTACGGGTGGCGGCAGGGGCGGTTATATGATCGCCCTGACCCCGGGCAGGGAACTTCAGGAAAAAGTTGCATCCGCCTTCGAAAAGTCTGGATATAACCTGATCATCAAAACGTCGATCGGCGGATAAATTTTCCAAAGAACGGTTACGGCGGCATGATTGGGAAGGATTTCCATGTGCTGAAACCAACGGCGCCCGCAGGATCCTTACCTGCGGGCGTCACCTTGCTTGTTGCAAAAGCGAAGCATGGAAAGAGATGAGATCGTTACGCTTTGCAAGCTTGTAAGAACGTGTACGGTTCATGACAATCGGTTCTGCGCGAACGATGAGGAAACGAAAGGAAGTATAATCGGCGTTGCAAGATCGAAATTTTTTTAACGCTCAGGATTCGGTGGTAATTATGGCAGTAAGACAAACTGGACAAATCGGCGCAGCGGCTTCGGGTGCGTTTTCGCCCCCGCAGATCAACAGCCTCGAAGACACCGGTCTTTCCCCGCTCTGGCTTCAAGACCTGGTTTTGAAGGTCCTCTATTTCCGCGGCTATTTGACCGGTTTCAAGGTTGCCGAAGAGATCACCCTGCCTTTCGCCGGGGTGGCAGACCAGCTTCTGACCACGCTCAAACAGGAAAAACTTATCGAAGTTAAATCGTCACAGGGTGGTTTGGGAGAAGGTGCTTATACCTATGGCATCACGGGCGCTGGCATCATCCGCGCGCGTGAAGCCTTGGAACGCAGTCAGTACGCCGGTCCGGCTCCTGTGCCGTTCGAAGTCTATAACGAAGCCATCCGCCGTCAAAAGAGCGGAAGGTTGACCGTCACCACGCGCACCATGCGCCAGATCCTTTCCCAGTTGATCATCTCCGAAACGACATTCCAAAGACTCGGTCCCGCGCTCAATTCCGGTACTTCCATTTTCATGTACGGTCCCCCCGGAAACGGAAAGACCAGTATCGCGCGTGCGTTTGGCAATCTGGTGCTCAGCCAGAATATGTACATCCCCTATGCCTTATACCTGGAAGGTCAAGTTATCAAAGTCTACGATGCGGTCAGCCACAGCCTTGCCCCGGACAACGACGGCAATTCCGGTCCGACCGGAAACTTGCGAAGCAACACACGGCGTGATCCGCGTTGGGTGAAGATCCGCAGACCGTTCATCGTCGTCGGCGGTGAATTGAACCTCGAAGGCTTGGATCTGGTCTTCGACGACACGACCAAATATTATGAAGCGCCGTTCCAGGTGAAAGCCAACGGCGGCATCCTTTTGATCGACGACTTTGGACGCCAGCAGGTCCGTCCGCGTGACCTGCTCAACCGCTGGATCGTCCCGCTCGAAAACCGCGTGGATTACCTGCGTTTGCATACCGGTCGCAAAGTGGAAGTGCCCTTCGATGTGTTGATCGTTTTCTCCACCAACCTTCCCCCGAAAGACCTTGTGGATGAAGCCTTCCTCCGCCGTCTGCGTCACAAGATCGAGATCGGCGACCCGACCTTCGAAGAATATCGCGAGATCTTCAAACGTGTTTCGCAGGACAAACGCATCGAATACAACGACCAGGGTTTGGCATACCTCTTGCAGGAATGGTATATCAAGCGCAATAGAAAGATGCGCGCTTCGCATCCGCGCGACCTGTGCGATCAAATTTTAGATATCTCCGCCTATCTGGCTGTGCCGCCTGCGATGTCTCGTGAGATGATCGACCGCGCTGCCAAAGCCTATTTTGTGGATATTTAGGCGAATCCTGAAAATTACCCGCCTCATCGCGGACCCGGAAACTTAATCACCATGCTTGAACTTTTTCAACGCCCCATCATTCTCGCCCATCGCGGCGACTCTGCCCATGCGCCGGAGAATACACTCCCTGCTTTTTCACAAGCCATCCAGGAAGGCGTAGACGGCATTGAGCTTGACGTAAAACTCACTGCCGACGGTCATGTGGTCGTTATCCATGACTCCGATGTCGAGCGCACCACCGATGGCAAGGGGCGTGTTGCCGCCCTCACACTCGACGCCGTTCGCAAACTGGATGCTGGCTCCTGGTTCGATCAAAAATTCAGCGGCACAAAGATCCCCCTGTTGGACGAGGCTTTTGAGACCATCGGCAGGGATAAATTGATCAATATCGAGTTGAAAAACTACTCCACTCCCTTCAATGGGCTGGCGCTGAAAGTCTGCGAGTTGATCAAGCGCCATAACAACGGCAGCCAGATTATCCTTTCGTCCTTCTTCGCGTTCAATTTGAATATTGCCGCGAAAATCTTGCCCAATGTATCGCGCGGTTTACTTGCCATGCGGGGGACACCCGGATTATGGGCACGTTCCTTTGGGTTCATGTTCGGAGATTTCCAGGCACTACATCCGCATGTTTCGAGTGTCAGCAGGCAGCAGGTGGCGCGTGCGCATCGAGTTCACCGCCGCGTCCATGTGTGGACGGTCAACGATCCTGAAGAGGTGATCCGCCTGACGGACTGGGGCGTGGATGGCATTATCACAGACGATCCCGCTGCGGCTTTGATAGCGCTTGGGAGGAGTAAGTGAGAGCTTCCAGACCCAAAGGGCGCCCTCGCTTGATGGTTGGTCAAAGGACCCGGGTCCGGTTTGATGCGATACTGACGCCGTTCTTCATCGTTCGGCGTCCGATTTTTCTTAAATTTGGATTGTGTTATAAGAGGGGCTCATGCGTTTAATTCGACTTGTTCTCTTGTTAACTTTTTTGTTGCCCCTGATCTCAGGGACAGTACAAGCGCAGACCCCCACGCCTCCGGCAGGGGTCAGGCTTGTGCTGAATACGATGTCGCCCGAAGAGCGTGTCGGTCAGTTGTTTTTGGTCACCTTTACAGGGACCGATGCGGGGGCAGAATCGCAGATCTACAATTTGATCGATCAGTATCATATTGGCGGTGTGGTTTTGCTGGCGGAGAACGATAATTTCACGTCGGATGACACACTGAACCAGGCACGCGCCTTGATCGATAATCTTCAGCAGGCGGAATGGAGCGCATCTGTAAATTTCACCGAGAATCAGACGACGGGGCAACTCATCACCAAGGTGTATGTGCCTTTGTTCATCGGCATTGCACAGGAAGGTGACGGTTACCCGACCGACCAGATCTTAAACGGTTTGACGCCGCTGCCGAGTGAGATGGCAATCGGCGCGACCTGGAATCCTGATTATGCCGAAGGGGTCGGCACGGTCCGCGGGCGAGAACTTGCCACGCTGGGCTTCAACCTGTTCATGGGACCATCGCTGGATGTGTTGGATTCTCCCTCAGCCTCAGGCGGCGACCTGGGGACGCGCGTCTTCAGCGGTGACCCGTTCTGGGTCGGCGAGATGGGACGCGCCTACGTTGAAGGGCTGCACCGAGGCGGGGCTGGAAGATTGGTCGTCATTGCCAAGCATTTCCCCGGGGTCGGCAGTTCCGACCGTTTACCTGAAGATGAAGTTTCCACAGTTCGAAAATCACTGGAAGAATTAAAGCAGATCGAGCTTGCGCCGTTCTTCGCTGTGACAGGGAGTTCCACATCTCCCACTGGCCTTGTGGATGGGCTGCTTGTCTCGCACATTCGGTATCAGGGCTTTCAAGGCAATATCCGCGCGACCACAAAACCGATCAGCCTCGACCCTCAGGCGTTGAGCCAGATCCTGGCGCTGCCTCAGTTTTCGGGTTGGTACGAGGCGGGTGGACTGATGATCGGCGATAATCTTGGCACGACCGCAGTGCGTGATTTCTATGTTTCGGGCGGCGGTCAGTTTTCGGCGCGGGCTGCGGCTCGCGATGCCTTTTTGGCAGGCAACGACATTATTTACCTTGGCAATATCATATCCGACGATTCGCCGGATACCTACACCACCACGATCCGCATTCTGGATTTCTTCGCCCAAAAATACCGCGAGGACCCCGCCTTTGCCCAGCGTGTGGATGCATCTGTGACTCGCATCTTGACGGCGAAGATGGGCTTGTACGGAAATTTCTCGATTTCCAATGTGGTCCGGCCGGAAGTCTCCCTGCTCGATATCGGCAGCGGGACCGATGTGACGTTTGCCGTGGCGCGCAATTCCGCGTCCATCGTCAGCCCGGAGATGCAAGACCTGGCGGCAGTCCTTCCGCTCCCGCCTCAACCGGATGAACGCATTGTTTTCATCACGGATTCAGTAAGCGTCAAACAATGTGCGGAGTGCCCGCCCCAGCCGGTCATTGCCGCAGATGCGTTCGAGAGCGCGACCCTTCAGTTGTATGGTCCGCAGAGCGGAAATCAAGTGGAGGATTTCCGGCTGGCATCCTACTCGTTCGAGAATTTGCAGGCACTGCTTGATACACCGGATGACAACCAATTCATGGCAGATGACCTGGATTTTGCGGACTGGGTCGTTATTTCCATCGCCGATGCATCGCACGGACAGCCCGAGCTTATCAGCCGCCTTTTGCGTGAACGCGCAGACCTTGTCACGAACAAGCAGTTGATTCTTTTCTCATTCGGCGCACCCTATTATTTCGATACCACAACCGTTTCCAAGTTCAGCGCCTTTTATGCGCTTTACAGCAAACAACCCCAGTTCGTCGATGTTGCCGTGCGCCTGCTATTTCAAGAGCTGACACCAGCTGGCTCATCGCCGGTCTCCATCCCCGCGGTGGATTATGACCTGATCTCCGTCACGGCTCCAGACGCAGTGCAGATCATCCCGCTCTCCCTGGACCTTCCGCCTGCACCTGTGACTCCCGGATCTTCCATCACCCCTGAGCCGACGCCGATCCCATTGTTCCAGATCGGCGATACTATCGCCATTCGGACGGGCATCATCGTGGACCACAACGGAAATCCTGTGCCGGATGGGACTGTGGTGCAGTTCTCGATGGTGCTGACCGGTGAAGGCGGAGGGATCCTTCAACAGGTTGAATCGGTGACCACCCAGGGCATAGCGCGCGCTTCGTTCGGATTGGATAAACCCGGTTTGCTGGAGATCCGTGTTGCGAGCGAACCGGCTGTCATTTCTGAGGTCCTGCAATTGGATGTGTCGCAATCTGGCGCTGTCGCTGTGACTGTGCTCGTGCCTGAATTGACGCAATCGCAGGCGCCCACTCCCGAAGCGACAGTTGTCGCGGTGGAGGATGCTTACATCACCGGGCAGGGATATCCCCGCTTCTCCGCATGGATGGTTTCGATACTGTTAACCCTGCTGGTATCGGGAGTCATGTATGCCATTGCCTCGCAGTTCGTCCGGCAACCTTCTCCGCTGCGCTGGTCCCTTGGGATTTTGCTGGGCGGACTCATTGCTTATAACATCCTTGTGTTCGGAATTCTTGGGATCAAAGACTGGCTGGCGGAGGCGGGACTTTCAGGCGTGATTGTCTTTGTCCTCATCGGTCAAGCGCTTGGCTTTATAGGCGGCTGGCTTTGGTCGCGGTCGAAAAAATAGTACTTACGATTAGATGAAACTGTTGGAAACGGTGATACCATGTTCGACACCCCAGCGGTAAGGAGAATTTATTGATGGAAGCCAACAACAAGAGCAATCGCACCCATAAAGCAAAACAGCCTCCCATCCTGTTCAACAAGTCTCAGGCGATCATCAAGGAATTGAACAAGCAGTTGGGCGGTACGCTCGTTACATACTTCAACAACCCGCGCGGAAGTGTCTGCCATGACGATGTGCTGGCTCTCTTCGAGCTGCTTGAAAAGATCGGACATCAGGAAAAGATCTATTTATTCATTAAATCCAGCGGCGGCAACGGACAAGCCTCCCTGCGCATTGTCAACCTTCTGCGTCAGTATTGCAAAGAAGTGGTGGCGGTCATCCCGCTCGAATGTGCCTCCGCTGCGACCATGGTCGCGTTAGGCGCGAACGAGATCTACATGGGACCGATGGCGTATCTCACGCCGGTGGACACGTCCCTCACACACGCGCTCTCTCCCATCGACCGTGACAATGACCGCGTCAGCGTCTCGCTCGACGAGTTGACCCGTGTCGTCAGGCTGTGGCAGTCTCAACGGTCCGAGCAGAACGAGAACCCCTATCAGCAGCTCTTCCAGTATGTGCATCCGCTTGTGATCGGGGCGGTTGACCGCGCCGAGTCCCTTTCCATTATGCTCTGTCGTGAACTGCTCGCGTATCACATCCACGAAGAGGAAAAACAGAACGAGATCGCCAATGCGCTGAACGCGAAGTATCCCTCGCATGGTTATCCCATTCTGTTCGAGGAAGCCAAGCGCATCGGGCTGGCGGTAAGCCACCTTCCCGCCGAGATCAACACACTCCTGCTCGAGTTGAACGAACTCTACAGTGAAATGGGTCAGCGCGCCACCACCGACTTTGACGACACCCATGCGCACGGTAACGAAATCCTCAACATCTGGGAATCGACCGGTGTGTTCGTCTATTACCAGCAGGATAAAGACTGGTTCTACCGTACCGAGGAGCGCCGCTGGATCTCGCTCAACGACAATAGCAGTTGGCGGCGTTTGAACAAAGTAGGGAACAAGGTGGAGAAATCCATTCTACATATTGCATAGGTTTTTCAGGGCGCAACCACCGGTTGCGCCTTGATTTTTGGGTTAAAAAACGCTAATAAGATTCTTTTGCAAAACCTTTGCAAAAACTGTGCAATCTGGTAGAATGCCCCTATTGGATATTCTGTTGTAAAAGGATTTTATGGCTACTCTTTCTCACCTCAAATTCAACGATCCTGCGCCGGATGCATCCCTTTTGGATGCGAACGGCAACCCAATTCAGCTTTCTTCCCTGTGGAAGAAGGGTGTTTTGGTGCTGGCTTTCACCCGCCATTTTGGATGTCCTCAATGCAAAGAAATGGTGGACCAGCTGATCGACTCGCATCAAGCCCTGACCGAGAGGGGGCTGCACCTTGCGATCGTTTCTCACGCCACTGCCGAATCTGCCAAGGCGTTCTGCGAACAGCGCGCGCCCAGCGCTACCTGCCTTGCAGACCCCGACCGGGCGGCGTACCGCGCTTACGGTTTGTATCAAGGCAACTTCTGGCAGACGCTGCTCTCGCCGAATATCTGGCGTTCCAACCGCAGGCTGGCTCGCACAAAGGGATACAAACCCGAGGTCCCGCTTCCCGGGCAGGACGCCTATCAGATGTCCGGCACGTTCATCATCGGCTCGGATGGACGTATCCGCCTGCCGTATTACTACGAAGACATCGCTGACCATCCGCCCGTTGACCTGCTTCTGCACGGCGTCATGGGTGTGGACTGGCACAAGCCCTACGATTCGAAACCCGTTGTTTGATTGAAAGAAGTATGATGAAAAATTTCACCCTGGCTACATATCTTGCATTCAAGGAAGTCATCCGTAACCGCGGACGTTTCCTCCTCGTTGCGCTGGTCATTGCACTAATCACCCTGCTGGTGTTGTTCATTGCCGCGCTCGGCGAAGGACTTGCCGACGGCAACCGCCAATACGTGTCGAACCTCGACGCCCAGCTCGTCGTCTTTCTGGAGAAGTCCGATTACAGCATTTCGTCCAGCCGCCTTGATACGAACAGCGCCCGTTCCATCCGCCGCGTTGAAGGTGTGGAGGATGCCGGTGCGATCTACACTTCGTCCACCGAGATCGTATCGTTGGATGAGCCGTTGAAGGTTTCCATGCTTGGCGTCGAGCCGGGCAGACCCGGCATGCCCCCGATCATCGAAGGACGCGAATTCCGCACCGGTGAGGCTCGCGAGACCGTCATCGATCGACAGGTGGCGATCCGCTCTGGCATTCAGATCGGCGATATCATCGAGATCCGTTCCACCCAGGGCACCAATGATGAATTCTTCGAATTGAAGGTCGTCGGCTTGGTCAGCGGACAATCCTACTTTTTCCAGCCGACGATCTTCGTCCCGCCTTCCACGTGGGAGAAGATCCGCCCGCAGTCTGAATCTGAGTTGAACAGCGATACGCCGTTCCCGAATATTGTCGCCGTTCGCCTCGAAGACCCGACCCAAATGGATGCCATGATGACCCGGCTGATCGAACGCGTGCCAAACATCGAAGTCACCGACATCGAAACAACCATCAACAACATCCCCGGTTATTCCGCCCAGCAGGGCACGGTGCAGGCGCAGGGATTTTTCACCTTGCTGATCGGCATCCTCGTCATCGGCGGCTTCTTTCAAATTCAGATCCTGCAAAAGGTTCCGCAGATCGGTGTGTTGAAAGCCATCGGCTCATCCAATGGGATGGTGGGTCTGTCGGCTGTGATCCAGATCATCATCGTCACCGCTCTCGGCGTGGGGATCGGAGGCGGTTTGACTTATTTGTTCTCGCTCGGCTTCCCGCCGACCATTCCGTTGGTCTTCAATGGTGCGCGTTCGCTCATCGCGGTTGCGCTGCTGCTCGCCATCGGTCCCGCCGGTGGGATGGTGTCTATTATTTATGCAGTTCGAATTGAGCCGCTCAAAGCGCTCAGGTTGGGTTAGGAAAATGTCAAATATTGCTTTGGAAGTTCGTGATTTGGTTAAATCTTTTTCGCTGGATGGCTCGACCATTCAAGCGGTGGATCATGTTTCGTTTCAGGTCAAGTCCGGTGAGTTTGTTGCATTGGTCGGACCGAGCGGCTCGGGCAAGACCACCCTGCTTTCCATCCTTGCCGCATTACTGTCTCCCACCAGCGGACAGGTCTTGATCGACGGTCAGGATCTGGCGAAGATGAACGAGAAACAACGCGTCAAACTCCGCCGGGAAAAGATCGGCTTTACCTTTCAGTCCAACAACCTGATTCCATTCCTGACGGCGCGCGAAAATGTCGAATATATGCTGCGCTTGAACGGCGCGTTGAATCACGGCAGCCGCATCCGCTCGGATGAATTACTGGCGCGTCTTGGGCTTGCCGAGCGCCTGCATAACCTGCCCGCGCAAATGTCCGGTGGACAGCAGCAGCGCGTTGCCATTGCGCGTGCGTTGATCCACAATCCCGCCGTGGTATTGGCGGATGAACCGACCGCCTCGCTCGACACGGAACGCGCTTTTCAGGTGGTCGAAACTTTTGCTCATCTCATCCACGAGAACGAACGCGCGGGTATCATCGTGACCCATGACCTGCGCATGTGCCAGTTTGTAGATCGAGTGCTGCAAATGCAGGATGGAAAACTGGTCAAGGTTGTTGAGGACAAAAAAGAGATTATGGAACTGGCGACTGCTACCATTCATTAGCAGGACTCTAAAGTCTCCTGACTTCGGAGTATGCAAATTCGGGAGATTTTGCGCTCCAAGTACTGCCGAATCAAAAAGGCATCCAGAATTTTCTGGATGCCTTTACTGTTTACTGACTACTGCTTATTGATTGCAGGCTCTTACGCAGTTTCCAAATAGCGTTGAATTTCAAAGTCCGTCACACGCAGGCGGAACTCGTCCCATTCTTCCCACTTCGCGCGCATATAGGCTTCGAACAGATAATCGCCAAGCGCTGCCTTCAACACTTCGTTCTGCTCCAGCTCTTTCAAGGATTCAGCCAGCGAGCCAGGCAGTTCGGTCACACCGAGCTTGGTGCGTTCTTCCTTGTCGAGGTGGTAAAGATTGATGTTATTCAAAGGTTTGGATGCCTTCATCTTCTTGTCGATGCCATCCAGTGCGGCGGCGAGCATGACCGTGAACGCCAGGTACGGGTTTGACGACGGATCGGGGAAGCGCAGTTCAGCGCGGACTGCCTTGTCGCGACCTTCCGTGTAGCGCGGAATGCGGATGAGCGCCGAGCGGTTCTGCTGTGCCCAGCCGATGTACACAGGCGCTTCGTAGCCGGGAACCAAACGCTTGTACGAGTTGACCGTCGGCGCGACCACACCTGCGAGGGCGCGGGCATGTTCGAGCTGACCGGCGATGAAGGAGTATGCCAACGGCGAGAGATGGGCTTCATCCTTCGCATCGAAGAACAGGTTATCGCCAGTCTTTGTATCGAACAGCGACTGGTGGCAGTGCATCCCGGAGCCGTTGATTCCATAGACAGGCTTGGGCATGAACGAGGCGACCAGACCGTGCTGGGCGGCGATCGCCTTCACCGTGTACTTAAGCGTCAGGACGTTATCCGCAGCTTTGAGCGCGTCTGCGAAGCGGAAGTCGATCTCGTGCTGACCGAGCGCCACTTCATGGTGACCCACTTCGACATCGAGTCCCATTTGATCGAGGGCATCCATCAACGCGGTGCGTACAACGACTGCCTCATCGAAGGAGGAGAAATCGAAGTAACCGCCCGTGTCGTGGGGGACGGGGTGAATGCCATTGCTGCCATCGTTGCCTTTGAATAGGAAGAACTCCGGTTCGGGACCGATGTTGAACTTCCAACCGCGTTCGTCGATCTTCTTGAGGATGCGCTTCAGCGCGCCGCGCGGGTCACCTTCGAACGGTTCGCCGCCCGGGGTGTAGATGTCGCAGAACACGCGCGCCCGGCGTGAATCGGGTGAAGACCACGGCAGCACTACATAGGTATCCACGTCCACCTTCAAGCGCATATCGCTTTCCTGAATGCGCGCAAAACCTTCCACCGATGAACCATCGAACCAGGCGCCATCCTTGAGCACATCTTCCAGGTGGCGAATGGGCATGTCCACACTCTTGACTGCGCCGAGCACATCCGTGAATTGGAGCGAAAGGAACTTGACGTTATCTTCCTTCACCCGTTTGAGTAATTCTTTTGAATCCATATCATTTTCTCCTTTTGATTTAATTTCCTTGAAAATCGATCACGCTTACTGATCGCTGTTAACTGTTTACTGGCTTTTGCCTTCCACGATCATTTTCTCTTCTTCTTTCTTGATCTGCGACTTGCTCTTGCTGTTGATAAAAATGACCGCTCCAATGATGATCGCTGACGCCAGCCAGATGCGCGGCTCCAGGGTTTCGCTTCCGAAAAAGTATCCGAGGATGACCGCCACGATCGGGTTGACGTATGCATACGTGGCAACCAGCGAGATAGGCGCGTTTTGTAACAGCCAGATGTACGATCCGAAGCCGATGATCGAGCCGATGGTGATGAGATAGACCAAACCCACCAGCGAGCGCGACGACACTTCAGCGGGATCCCAGCCGCTCAATTCACCTGTAACTAAAGACACGATGAGCAGACCGATGCTGCCCATCAACATTTCCGCGCCGGTGGTCATCAGCGAGGACTTGGGCAGGTCGGCGGTCTTGCTATAAGTGGAGCCGAGCGCCCAAAGGACACACGCGCTGAGCAATGCCGCCACGCCGAACGGATCAAGGTGCGACTCACTGCCCGATAACTCCGCCGGTCCGACGAGGATGAAGATACCCGCGAAGCCGATCAGCAGTCCAACGATGGCTTGCCAGGTCGGTTTGACACCACCGGGGCGGATGGCTTCGAGAATGACCAGAAACAGCGGCACGGATGCGATGATGAGCGCTGCAATGCCGGAAGGGATGAACTGCTCTGCCCATGAAACCAGCCCGTTGCCGCCGAGCAGGAGCAGATTGCCGATGATGAAGGTTGATATCCACTGCTTGCGCGTAGGCATGACATTGCCCACTCCGCGCTGCCAGGCTAGGAGGATCAAGCCTGAGATGAAGAAGCGCACAGCCGCATGAAAGAACGGCGGGATGGTTTCGATGGCGACCTTGATACCCAGATAGGTGGAACCCCAAACGATATAAAGTGCAATTAACGCGATCCAGATTTTCGATTTCATTCTTTTCCTTTTGATTTTTGGATTCCGAAAGTTCTACTTTCGGAGCTACCAATAAGCACTGAAGTAGAACTTCAGGATTCCGAAGTTGACATTTCTCTCGCCAGTATGGCTTTCTTGCGCGCTGAGCCATACAGATAATTTCCGAACTCTCCGC
>CAYJPO010000001.1:15794-45291 GCA_964372045.1 uncultured Anaerolinea sp. | reverse complement strand
GCCAGTATGGCTTTCTTGCGCGCTGAGCCATACAGATAATTTCCGAACTCTCCGCTCTTGCGGATAACCCGATGACAGGGGATCAGGTAGGCGATGGGATTATCGCCGACAGCGCTTCCCACTGCGCGTACGGCACGCGGATTTCCGATCTGCGCGGCGATGTGCTCATATGAGGTCACTGTGCCGGTGGGGATGTTGAGCAGCGCCTCCCAGACCTTGATCTGGAAATTCGTCCCGCGTAGATGAAGATTGAGCGGAGAATCAGCTTTCGGGTCCAGAAAGATGCGGTTGACCAGCGGAGCGGTGGCGCGATAGTCTTCAGCCATATCCGCCTGCTGCCAGTGTGCGACGAGGTTATCCACTGCCTTGCCTTCGTTGCCATCCACAAAGCCGAGGTGACAGATGCCGCGCTCGGTCACACCGATCAGGCATTTTCCGAACGGCGTGGGATGGATGCCGTAGCGGATGGTCAAGCCTGCGCCCTGCGATTTGTATTCTCCGGGAGTCACGGCTTCGGTGGTGACGAAGAGATCATGCAGCCGTCCCAGGCTCGAAAGCCCGACCTGATGTGTGGTCTCCAACAGGTTCTCAGATTTGCCCAGCAGTTCCTTGGCGTGTTCGCGCGTCAGGAATTGCATGAAGCGTTTGGGACTGATGCCCGCCCAGCGCGTGAAGGTGCGCTGGAAGTGATACTCGCTCAACCCGACGGCGGAAGCGATCTCTTCCAGATCGGGCTGGCGCTGTACATTGGCTTCGATGAATTGGATGGCTTGTTCGATCAAATGATAATGTTGGTAAGGTTCAAGTTGCTTGTCCATATTAATCTCCTTTTGTTGCATGAGATTGTATGGGGTAGAGATGGGGTTGACGACCCGTTTCTTGCGCATTTTTCTCGCTTTTTCCTCTCGGTGGAGAGAGGGTATTCAAAAACCTGACAGGTTTTCCATGGATCGGCGGGCACTTCATCCAGTGGACCTGTCAGGTTCTAACAATAAAATAAAAACAGGTATGCCCGGGCACACCTGTATTAATACAAAACGGTATTAAAAAGCGATGCCCTTCCGATCTTTGCAGGCAATCATAACAGCAATGACTGGATCGCCTGTTCACTGCGTCCGCCTTGTCCTCCGCGTCGCCGCGAAGTTTTCGGTGGAATCGCTTTCTTTGGAAGGGAGAAGGAAGCCAGTGACCTGGCTCCAGAGGCATCCGCTGATCTATCCGATTTTTTCACCTCACCCCAACCCTCTCCTGAGAGGAGAGGGAGAAGGAAGGCGATTAGCGTCCCGTTCGCACGGGAGAACCTCCACCTCGTGATCTTCATGTCGTTGCGAGGGCGTTAGTTGCCCGAAGCAATCTCATCCATCGAAGACCCAGCCGCTTCAACTCCGTTATTCAGTTTTCAGCCCCAAAATTGACGCCGAGATTGTACACGCTGGGGCGGAGGTTCGTCAAGGACTAATGGGGTGATTGAAATTCGTCGCCTGCCCCTGTATGATGAAGACAATTTTATAGGAGGCTGGTATGAGTGAAGAACATTCGATACAGGATCTTATTGATGTGGTCAGGAACGGGCTTGGAAAAAAATTCGAGGGCGGCAAACCGAAGAAAGTGGTCATCGTCGGAGCAGGGCTGGCGGGGCTCGCGGCGGGCTGCGAACTTCTCAAAGCCGGGCATGACGTTGAAATTTTAGAAGCGCAACATCGAATCGGTGGCAGGATCTACACCCTGCGTGAGCCGTTCGCCCAGGGCTTGTACGGCGAAGCGGGCGCGATGCGCATTCCACGCGCACACACATTGACAATGGCGTACATCGAAAAATTCGGCTTGCAGACACAGGATTTCATGATGGGCAATCCGCAGGCGTATGTCTACGTTGGCGGGGTCAAACGGCGCATGGCAGAGGCGCAGGCGAATCCAGACCTGCTTGGCTTCCCAACTTCCGCGAGCGAAAAAAGCAAACTCGCCGGTGACGTTTGGGAGGCATTGATCCGTCCGCTGGTGGAGAAGGTGGAGAAAGACGGTTGGGATGAGATCGTCGCCAAGTACGACCAGTATTCCGTGCGCGAATTTCTCGAACTCAACGGCTGGTCTGAAGGGCTGATTGAAATGTTCGGCTTGCTCAACAATCAGGAAGCCGTCATGAACTCATCCTTCCTCGAACTCTTCCGCGAGGATGGAGGTAACTACTACACCAACATGTGCGAGATCGTCGGCGGGATGGATAACCTCCCGCACGCCTTTTTACCCGAACTCGGATCGAGAATCCGCTACGGTACGAGAATGGTCGCCATCGATCAGACTCCGACGAAAGCGGTCATCCAATACCAGACCGTGGGCGGTCGCTTCGAGCTTCGCGCCGACTATGCCATTGTCACCGTTCCGTTCCCGGTCTTGCGCCACGTGGAAGTGCTCAAGCCGTTCTCACGCGCCAAGCAGCGTGCCATCCGCCAACTACATTATGACGCCTCGGCGAAGATCTTCTTCCAATCCCGCCGCCGATTTTGGGAAACCGACGAAGGCATCCACGGTGGAGGGACGGTCACCGACCTTGCCATCCGCAACCTGTTCTACACCAACTATGGCAAGGAAACCAGGCGCGGAATTTTGCTCGCCAGCTACACCTGGTCTGAAGACGCCCAGCGCTGGGGCTCGCTCCCGCCGCACGAGCGCATCCATCAGGCGTTGGAAAATGTCGCGGCTATTCATCCCCAGATCACGGCGGAGTTTGAAGCGGGCGCGTCCCACATGTGGCATGACGATCCCTACGCGGGCGGCGCTTTTGCGCTGTTCGACCCCGGTCAACAAATTTTGCTACACGACGAGATCGTCAAACCGGAGGGGCGCATTCACTTTGCGGGTGAACATGCCTCTCTGTACCACGCCTGGATCCAGGGTGCGTTCGAGTCCGGGCTGAGAGCGGCGATCGCTGTGCATCGGGAATAAAAAAAATGACGGAATGTCAAAAAGAACATTCCGTCCATAATTACGAACCCCGCCTGTGCCGTGTACTGCGAAGTTTTGAACCTGCTTTCGCAGGTGGATCCTGACCGGGAAACGCCGCCTTGGCTCAGGCCTATCGCGTTATTTCCGTAGAGATAAGGATCCTTTTAGGGGGTGTTGGCTCAAAACGTAGAGTGCAATATCACGAACACCGCAGGGTGCGATTCTTATACCATACTCCAAAGTGCAAGGATAGATAAAAATAAGACAACACGCTTTACGAAATTGTTGATTTTCCGTACGTTTTGTGCTAGGCTGATTTTGAGCATCGTATTTTATCCAGATGAATGTACGACCCAAAGGAGCAACAATGAATCTTGTTCATGGTGTTGATGTAAGTTATTGGGAACCGCGGGTGGACTGGCAGGTCCTGCGTTCACAGGGGTTCAAGTTCGCCCTCATCCGTGCCACATCCGGGGTGGGGTATGTCGACCCGAAGTTTAAAACTCACTGGGAGGGCGCGCGCAAGGAAGGTCTTATCCGCGGCGCGTATCATTATTTGATCGCCAATCAGGATGCGAAACAGCAGGCTGACCTGTTCATCTCCACCATCAGCGCGGATCGGGGCGAACTGCCGCCGATCATCGATCTTGAAGATAAATATAACGAGAATGCTTCGAACTCCCTGATCATCGACACCTGCAAAGCCATCCTTGACCGCGTGGAAAAAGCGTTCGGCGTAAAGCCGATGATCTATTCCCGCACTCAATACCTGAATTTGCATGTCTCGCGCAACGGCAAGGCGCCTGTCTGGGCAAAGGATTATCCGCTTTGGGTGGCACAGTATCCGTATGTTTTCAATCCAGACACGCACCCCAACAAGAATATGCCCACCCAGGCGGTCGGCTGGCAGGATTGGAAGTTCTGGCAATATTCCGAGACCACGCTGGTCGATGGGGTCACCAATGAGAACGGTCAACCCACCGAATGTGACCTGGATTGGTTCCGCGGCACCGAAGCCGATCTGTACGCGTTTGCCAACGTCAAGCCGAAGGAGCCAGTGACGTACACCGTCCAGAGCGGTGACACGTTGAAATCGGTCGCTGAAAAATACAAGATCACTGTGGATGAACTTCTGGCTGCCAATCCATTCCTGCTGGCGGAAGGCACAAAACTGACCATCCCCGTTCCGACCATCTCGAAGCCCATCGTCAGCGACAATTCGACCACCACCAACGCAGCAGCTTCCACCCGAAAACACACGGTCAAGCAGGGCGACAATATTTCATCCATTGCGCAAAAATATGGTGTGACCGTGGAAGCCATCCAAGCCATCAACCCGAATTTGACGAACCCGAACCTGATCTTTGTGGGACAGGTGATCGTCATTCCGTAGGGGAGGTAGACAGGTAAACAAGTAGTTGATATGAAAACAGGTAGACCGTTCTACGTGTCTACCTGTTTACCTTGTGTACTTCTTACAACCTACGGGTAAATTCTCTTAATCGTTCTCGGGAAGGGAATCGCCTCGCGAATGTGTTCGATGCCGCAGATCCAGGCGGTGACGCGTTCGGTGCCCATGCCGAAGCCTGAGTGAGGGACGGAGCCGTACTTGCGCAGTTCCAGATACCACTTGAACGCTTCCTCGGGCAGTCCTTCCTTTCGGATGCGCGCCAGCAATTTATCGGGGTCGCTCATGCGCTCTGAGCCGCCGCAGATCTCGCCGTAGCCTTCCGGCGCGAGCAGGTCCACCGATTTGCAGACTTCGGGTCGATCGGGCCACGGTTCCATGTAAAAGGCTTTGACCGCGGACGGGTAGCCGTAAACGAAGACCGGGCGGTCGTACAGTTTGGTGATCTCGGTCTCGTGTGGAGCGCCGAAGTCCATGCCCCATTCGAACTTGAGCAGTTCCTTCTTTTCGGGGTCGGTTTCTTTTTCGTGGAGGTCGATCAGGTATTTCGCCGCGTCGTCATAGGACATGCGCGGGAACGGACCGATGACGTTCTGAAGTTTGCTCACATCGCGCCCGAGGAATTTCAGTTCTCCGGGGCAGTCCTTGATGACCGACTGGACGATGTGCGAAATGAGTCCTTCTTCGACGTCCATCAAACCGTCAAGGTCGCAGAAAGCGATCTCGGGTTCGAGCATCCAGAACTCCGTCAGGTGGCGACGCGTTTTTGATTTCTCCGCGCGGAAGGTGGGACCGTAGCAGTAGACTTTTCCAAACGCGAAAATATTCGCTTCGTTGTAAAGTTGACCGGTTTGCGCGAGGAAGGCGGACCCTTCGTCGAAGTATTCGGTCTCGAAGAGGGTCGTTGTCCCTTCGGCGGCGGCGGGGGTGAGGATGGGGGTGTCGAGGTTGAAGAAGCCCTGACCATCCAAATACTCACGGACTGCCGACATGACGCGCACGCGCACGCGCAAGATCGCCCACTGACTCTGCATGCGGATCCACAGGTGGCGGTTGTCGAGCGCGAAATCCACGCCGTGGTCTTTGAGCGCCATCGGGTAGTCCATCTCTGCGGCTTGGACGACCTGCAAATCCTTGATGCCGACCTCGAACCCGCCTGGGATGCCGGGTGCGCGCTTATCCTCGCGGACGGAGCCGGTGATAATGACTGATGATTCCTGCGGCAGTTTGGAGATGGTCTCGAAGAGTTCGGGCGTCAGGTCGCCTTTGAAGGCGACGCATTGGATGAAGCCTGAGCCGTCGCGCACGAGCAAAAAGACCAGCTTGCCCTTGTCCGTGCGGTTATAGACCCAGCCTTTGAGGACGACGTCCTGCCCGACGTAGTTCGATATTTTTGAAACGCTGACGTGTTCAGCCATGTGGTGATTTCCTCTAGAAAATTATTTTCGCCAATTATATTACAGGTAATCGATATTCATGGCATTTACTGCCCAAACAGACGAAGTGCCACCGGAATCCACAACCCGATAGATACCAACAGTAATTCCACGGGCGCATGAGCCACACCTGCCAACACAGTGACCCAGGTATATTGCAACGTGTAGGGCGAAAGGAAAGGCGAGGCGGCAATCGCCGTCTCGCCTTTTTGATGTTGGAGTGCTTTGTAAACCAGCCAGATTCCTGCAAAAATTCCATAAGGCCATAAGGTGATGTTATATTGCGCTGTGCTGTTGTCACTTAAAGCCAGCGTGTCTTGGAATCGCAAAGGCCAGAATCCATACAACAAAAAAGAAAGGAGGGTGATGATTGTAACGGGCAAAAATGCCTTGACTGTTCCAATCAGTCCCTGTGTTTTCATGAGGTGGAAGAACCAATAAAGGATTAGACCAATTCCCACTTGTGGTTTGATAGCGGCAAAGATCAGCCCGATTGGAGCGGGGAGGACGAGGCCCAGCAGGGGCATCCATTCGATGTTGCCCCATATGAGGCATCCCACCACCGGCGCGGACAAAATAAAGATGACGATCACCTCTGGTTTCGGATTTAGTTTATAAGCAATATAGGCAAAGGCGAAAAGCCCGATCAGAAAGACGGCGGCATTGCCAAGTTTTTCCGGCAAAAACGCAAATGGAATCAGTGGAATCACAGCCCAAGGCGACGCAAAGTAAATGTCAACAGTATATGGGGAGTCTCCATGTGCCATGGCAAGCGCGGCAGGACGATACGTATGTATCCAATCATAGCCGAGGTCTGGCAGGGAAAAAGACAAAACAAACGCTAAAACTGCTATAAGGATAAAGAGTAGAACGATCTTGGCTTTTTCCATATGGTTTTCCTAAAATTGCGTTTTTTTATTTTCCTTCAACCCTTGTACTACATTCGAGTAAATTAGACTTGCCCAATTGAGAGAGGCAAGCCTGACTTTTTATATGACATGCAATGACAATACTTCGATAAGGTGGGGTATGGCTCTACTTCGAATACTTATCCATCCACCTCAAAATATGATTAAGCCGCGCAATGTGCCGGTCCGTGCGAACGATGCGGGAGAGTCTATGCGGCTCTTCGGGGTTTCGTTCATTGGTAAATTTTTTATTCGGTAGTCAACGGCGTCATGCGGATGCGGTGGTCTTCCACCACAGAGAAATGTCCAGTCCAATTTTCTCGACTGGCTAGTGCTTGAACTGCAACTTCTGCAATATATTGCGGCGATTTCGGACTGATGCGGAATAAAATCACCCTACTTTGGGCGGGGAGTTTTGAGCGAAATGCCAGTTCCCCAAAATCTTTATCGAACGTGATTACAATACGGCTATCTTCTTGCGCTCTGCGAAGTACAACATCGTCTGTAATTCCGCGAGAGTCTTCGCGAATCCATGCAACATCATGACCTGCTTCTCTCAAGGCTGTTACGGCATCAAGTGGAAAATTTTCGTTTGCAAGCAAGCGCATGGGCTATGCCTTGGACAATTCAAATGGGTAGATTTTTTCTGCTTTGAGCATGCTGGAAGCATACATGAGACAGGCTGATATATCCTCGTGAGTGATACCTGGGTAATTTCTAAGGATTTCACTTTCAGCCCAACCTTGCGCCAGCAGTTCCACAATAAATTCAACCGCCAGCCTTGTCCCTTTGATGACGGGTTTGCCGACAAGGATTTTTGGATCAACAATAATACGTTCTTTCCAGTCCATGTTAAACTCCTTTACGAAAAGGCGACTGACTGATTTTAACACGTTACTTCTTGCGTTCTTCCAACTTCTTTGCCAAGTTTAGAACGATCTTTAAAAGGTGACAGCCATTTTCAAGATGACTGTCACCTTCACTTTTGCATGTCACCCTCCCGAAGGACATCGGGACGATGTGAGCGATAGCAACGCATGCACCGCGTTGCGGATGAAGTGCGGTGAGGGTCTCTGAGATAGTCGTAGAGATGCTTCGCTTCGCTCAGCATAACATGAACCACAAGGCTATCGCCTACTTCAAATACTTATCCATCCACCTCAAAATGTGATTAAGCCGCGCAATGCGCCGATCCGTGCGACCGATGCGTGAGAGACCATGCGGCTCTTCGGGGAAGCGCACGAATTCAGTATCCACGCCTGCGCGTTTGAGCGCCACAAAAGCCTGCTCGCCCTGTTCGATGGGACAGCGATGGTCATGTTCGTTGTGGATGACGAGTGTGGGTGTTTTGTATTCACCCAGGTATTTGATGGGGGACATGTCCCATAATCTTTTCATGCTTTCCTGCGGCGAACCGGACTTTGCCGGGAATTGGAAGGTCCAGTTGAAGTCGCTCGAGCCCCACATGCTGATCATGTTGCTGACACAGCGCTGGGTCACAGCCGATTTGAAGCGGTCGGTGTGTCCGACGATCCACAGGGTCATGTATCCGCCGTACGAGCCGCCGGTCACACCCATACGCTTGGAATCGACGTACGGTCTCTTTGCCACGAAATTCGAGAACGCCATCAGATCATCGAAGGCAGGTTCGCCCCAATCACCCCAAATGGCTTTCGAGTGTTCCTCGCCGTAGCCGCGTCCGCCGCGTGGGTTGCTGAAATAAACAATGTAACCGTTTGAAGCAAAGTAGTTGAACTCGTGCATGAAGAATTTGCCGTACTGCGTCCACGGTCCGCCGTGGATCTCAAGGATGGACGGATACTTTTTGTTCGGGTCGAAATTGGGCGGGAACATGATCCAACCCTGCAGGTCGGTGCCGTCCGCGCCTTTGAACCAGACCTCTTCCACCTTGGGCAATTTGATGGAGGCGAAGATATCATGGTTGATATGGGTCAAATACTGGATGGTACTGCCGCCCATCTCGCGCAAGTGGATTTGAGGCGTGTCCTGCATCCCGCCATAGAAATAAGCAACATGCTTCTGGGCTTTATCAAATGAGATGGTACCAAGCGCTCCGCCCTCGCCGATGATCTCGGTCATCTCCCTGCCGTCCACGCTGATGCGCTTCAAGACCGTCGAGCCGTGAATGGCGGCTTGGAAGTAGATGTACTTGCCGTCGTTTGACCATACCGGAGCGACAGTCTCCGCCTCGCCGAAATCGGTAATGATGTCGGCTGTGGTGTGCAGATCATATTGCTCAGTGAGATTTTTGGCGGGTTTCGAGCCGTCCACGGGGACAACCCACAAACTTATGCTCTTATACCATTCTCCCAGAACTTCGGCTCCGAAATAGGCGATCCATTTGCCATCCGGTGAGAAAGAGGGGAATATTTTCCCGCCCAATGGGGCTTTGAGTTTGCGGGGTTCGCCGCCGTCCACTGATATGATGAACAGGTCGTCGCAGTCTGGGTTTGCATCGGGGTCTTCCGTGCGATTGGATATGAATAGGATCGATTTCCCGTCGGGCGAGTAGACCGGGTAGAGTTCATCGAAGATGGGGCTGTCGGTCAGTTGTTTGCCCTTGCCGGTGCGCGCATCCACAAGCCAGATATGGGTCCGTTCATGCGGCAGATAGCCGTATCCATCGAGTTTGTAGAAGAGCCGGTCATAATGCCGTGCGACCACGCCGAGCTTTTTCTTCTGCTCGTCCTTCTCACGCTCCAACTCTTCGGCATCCGTCTTGCGGACGTTGCATAACAGTTTACGTCCATCAGGCGACCAGCCGACGAGGTCAATTTCACCTTCGATGCTGGTCAGCTTGCGCGCCTCGCCGCCGCCGAATGGAATGATGAAGATCTGCGCGGGCTTGCCTTTATCCGCCCGGTTGGAGAGAAAGGCGATGGAACTGCCATCCGGTGACCAGCGCGGCGATGAATCGGAGTGGTCGCCGTAGGTGAATTGACGCGGCTCGCCGCCTTCGGTCGGGACGATCCATAAATTTCCATATTTCTTCTCGGTCTTTTTATCCACCCGTTGCAGGCGGTACACAACGTGACCGCCATCCGGCGATATGCGCACATCGGAAAGTTGTTGCAGGGCATACAGATCTTCGGCAGTGATCGAACGTTTCTTTGGGGCTGGCATGAAATACTCCTTTACGGAATGTGGTTTCAGGAATGCAAGTAGATTGTATAACAATCCTGGTCTGTCAGGCAATAAAAAAGCAACCAGCTTTGTGATTGCTTTTAGCACAAACGACCTGCGAAGGGCAGACCGCAACGAAGAAGTATTACGAATCAAAAAGGTGACAGTCACTTTATGAAATAATCCTCGACCGCTTCGTCGATGATATCCAGCAGACGTTTGCAGTGCGCTTCGAACGTGTATACCTTTTGTGCGCTCTCCTGCGCGGATCTGCACATCGCGTCGATCTGGGGCTTGTTGGCTGGGTCCATCACCCAGCGGATGGCTGCCACATAGCCCTCAGGCGTCCCATCCACGATCATGGCGTTAGTCCCATTTTGAGTGTATTCACGCACGCCGAGGATGTCCGAGATGATGGTGGGTTTCCCCAGGAGCATTCCGTTCAGGTAGGTCTGGTGCCCCGTCGAGCGGACAAGCCCCTTGCGGATCGGGACGATGACAGCCCGGGAGGCGCGCATCTTGCTGATGAATTCCGGGCGCGGCAATTGTCCGGCTTTCACGTTTGGCGGCAATGTCACCCCATCCAGCAGACGCGAGCCGATGACGAGTTGATATTCCGGCAGGCTTTCCATTGCCTTGATAAGCGGGGCGTAATCGCGATGGGCATTCCCACCGGAGAAAATAAAGCCCTCCTGTGCGGGCGGAGGCGCCTTCAGGTCGTCGCTGGTGAACGTGTAGAAATACGGCAGGAACCTTAGTTTGTCTTTGCTGATCCCCCAGGATTTTTCAAAGAACGGAAATTCTTCCGAGGACAACGGGGCATATCTGACGATCGCCTTATCCGCAAAGCCCAGGATGAATTTTTGGACCTTGCCCTTGATGCCATTGTCTTTGTGCCACATGTCGCCCATCATCACAATAACGGGGCGGCGGGATTTTCTCCAAAAGCCCATGATGGCGCAGGCAAGCAGGTCGGGTTGAATTCGTCCGGAGGCACTGTCCAGTAGGATCGCGCGCGTCTTCCCTGCCGCCTTTAGAACCGTGAGGATATGCTTTAACTCATCGACGATGGTCGCATCTTTTTTTGTCTTGATGATCGTGCTTCGATTGTAAAACTCGACGTCGTCGGGGTAATCCATGGTTGAGACGATGTGTTCTTTCACTGCCTGACTCATCAATGCACCTCTGAAAGTTGTCCCAGTATAAAAGCTCGATATCTCGCACGATTTTATCATGCAAGATATTAATGACGGTTTTGTCTAAAAAAGTGACAGTCACTTTTAGATGACTGCCACTTTGATTCTACTTTTTCCGTTCTTCCAACCCCTTCACCATCAACTCCTTTGCCACGTTCGGGTCGGCTTTGCCCTTCGTAGCGCGGGCGACCTGCCCCATGAACCATTGGAACAACGTTTCCTTGCCTGCGTTGTACTCGTCCACTTCCTTGGGATTGTCGTTGAGGATCTTCGTCACCAACTCCTGGATCGCATTCACGTCAGTCAACTGCGCGAGGTTCTTCTCTTTGACGATCTGCGCCGGGTCACCGCCTTGGGTGAGCAGTTCGGTCAATACGGTCTTGCCTGCGCTCGCGCCGATGGTCTTGTCAGTGACCATGTCGATGAGTTGGGCGAATGCCGCCGGGTCGAGTGCCAGATCTTTGATATCTGTGCCCGAGTCGTTGAGGTAGCGCATCAATTCACCCGCGAGCCATGAATGCACGGTCTTGGCAGGGCTTTTCGATTTCGCAACCACGCTCTCGAAGTAATTGGCGAGAGCAAGGTCAGAGGTGAGAAAACGCGCATCGGACGGAGTCAAGCCAAAGACAGAAATGAAGCGCGATGTCTTTGCTTCTGGTAGTTCGGGCAGTTGAACCCGGATCGACTCGATCCACGCATCCGAAAGTTGCAGCGGAGGCAGATCGGGCTCGGGAAAGTAGCGATAATCGTGCGCCTCTTCCTTCGACCGTTGGCTGGTCGTCACGCCCCGAACATCATCCCAGCCGAGAGTTTCTTGGGTCACTTCGCCGCCCTCTTCATAAATTTTTATCTGGCGTTCGATCTCATAGGCAGAGGCGCGAGTCAGCGCGCGGAAGCTGTTGAGGTTTTTTATTTCAGTTCTGGTCCTAAATTCATCGCTGCCGACGGGACGCACAGAAATATTCGCTTCAAAACGCAGGACGCCTTTTTCCATGTCGCCGGAGTTCACGCCGAGGTAGCGCAAAATTGCGCGGACTTTCGTGGCATAATCGAGCGCGGCTTCCACGGTGCGGAAATCAGGCTCGGAGACGATCTCAAGCAAGGGGACGCCCGCGCGGTTGAAATCGACCAGCGCGTAATTTTTCTCGTGGGAAAGTTTTGCCGTATCTTCTTCGATGTGAACCCGCCTCACTCTGACTCGAAGTTGATTCTCGGAATCAACCAATACGTCCATCCAGCCTTTTTCTGCGATTGGCAATTCGTACTGCGAAATTTGATAACCCTTGGGCAGGTCGGGGTAATAATAATTTTTACGCGCGAAAGTGTTGTGCTTGTTGATGGAGCAATTCAACGCGAGACCAACCAGCGCGGCAAGCTCGGTCGCCTTTTTGTTGACGACGGGCATCGCGCCCGGCAGACCTGTACACGTGGGGCAGATGTTAGTGTTCGGTTCCGGCGCGGAGCCATAGTCCGCAGAACAACTGCAGAACATTTTGGAGTTGGTGAGTAACTCGCCGTGAATTTCAAGTCCGATTACGGGTTCGTAGGTTGGTTTCATAGTTTGGTGGTCTCGTGGTTGGTTAGTTGAAAGTTGCAGGTTGAAGGTTACAGGTTTCTTTCGAGTAATTTATATCTTGTGGCATTGATGTCACTTTGAGTCATGCCGCCTTCGAGGAGATAATTTTCGAGGTCAATGCCTGCCAATGTTTGTTGCAGCACTTCGTAGACATTCGTGCTGCGTTCTGCTAAAAGTTGGTCGCGAACGGGGTCTGCGCTTAATTCATAATCGGCGGTGATATCTTGCAGTGATACACCGACAAGGTTGAGCAGTAAAAATGAAATGATGCCTGTGCGGTCGTATCCGCGTTTGCAGTGGAAGTAGACTCCGCCGGGCTGGGCTTGGGCTATGGCTTGGAGCGCGGAGGCGTGACGATGCGCCCAAAGATTCAGCGCGTCGGTCCAATACAGCGGTGTGCCCCACAGGTCGGAAGTCGCCCATTTTTCGACGAACTCTTTGTTCGTCACATCTTCGATCTCAACTGAAACAACTTGAATATCAGAACGCGGCGGAACAACAACGGGATTATCTTTCTCTTCCAATCCATGCGTGCGCAGGGAGACGATAGTGCGAATGCCGTGCTGGTAGAGCGCGTCCCAGCCTTCATCTGTAAGTTTAGCTGGCTGGTCGCCGCGGACGATTGCACCCCAGCGGGTTTTGCTTCCATTGGAAGCGGTCAATCCGCCCAAGTCACGGATGTTATTGCAGCCCTGCCAGTTGAGAATTCGGTTAGTGATCATGCTATCTTAATTCCAATTTCTGCCAGTCGGGGGAAAGTAAAGGCAACTCCCACTCAGGGTCTGCCTGCCACTTCTCCCATTTTTTATAAAAACCACGTCTCTCCTTCGTTATAAGTTCTATTGCTCTTTCACCTTCAGCCCAAATTTCGCGGGCTTTTTCAGCCGAATAAAACCCGATTTTCTGTGCTTCGGCGAACTCGTCATCATCCTTCCAGCGCCAAGTACTCATATCCGGGCTGATAACCACATCGAGCATGTTATCCATCGTGTCAAAACCGATTGGAGTTCGGCGACTCGGTTCCTGCAAATTGACATACCAGCAGTCTAGCTCTTTTGTGACCGTGTCTCGCATGAGGTAGGTGCTGAATGAATCATCAGGCACAATTACCATCAATACGTCAGTCCTTTGCCATTGGAAGTCTATGACTTTGAGTTTGTTTGCAAAAAATAGCTCATTCGGTGCAGGCTTGTGGTCAACATTCTTTCCGCATATACCTGCTGGCATGTACAAAACGATTAAGTCTGGAGAGTCTTGCACCACGATCGTTGGAAATGCCCAGTAAACTTTTTCTCCAACGCCGCGCAAAGTAGCACTTTCTCCTGTTGACCTGAACATTTCGATACCCAAGAAGAACTCCTGCTATACAGTTTCCACTTTCTTTTTCAACGATTGCGCTTCGGTTTGGACATACTCTTCAGTCATTTCTCCAAACATCTTGCCGATGAGGTTTCCAAGCCAGCCGTTGAAGGCAAAGGTCAATGTAACTTCGGATTGATTGGCGTTGACTGACTTGACGACATGTTCTGCCACCATATGCATGCCCGGGGATTTTGACTCCCATGTGAAGTTGGCGGAATTTAGCTCGGTGACCGTCCAAATCACGGGTTGGAGTTTGGGCTGAAATACTTTGTAGCGGTTGCCGAGTTTTAGTTCGGGTGTGTTCAGCACTTCGACCTTTGTTACGGTCGGAGTCCACTCGTGCCAGTGGGCGACATTGGACAAAACTTTCCAGGTGGCTTCCTGGCTGGCATGGATGGTGATGGAGGTTGAGAATTTGGTCATTTTAGATTCCTAGAACATTTGCGCTATAATAAAAATACTAAATAAAAGGAGTAACTTTATGAATGCAGATGCCTTTCGTCACTTTTACAACTATCACTTTGCAGAGAACCGCAAGATATTGGAGCATGTCGCTTCGTTGACCTTCGAGCAGTTTACCCAAAAAGTGGATTACTCTCGCGGCTCGATTCGGGAACAGGTCGTTCATCTCTTCGATGCGGAGGAAATGTGGTTCAGCGAATTGCGCGGCGTTCAACCTGCTGATCCGCTCCCAGACACCGTTGAAATTGATGATCGAGAACCTATTCGTGCATTCCTGGATACGGTCGAAAAAAACTCTCGTGCCTATCTTGCCAAATTAATGGACGATATGTTGTTCACCAAGCCGATCAAAGAACCGGAGGACGATCAAGTTCTCTTTGCCTGGCAGGTGCTTTTGCATGTTGCCAATCATGCCACCGACCATCGCGCTCAACTTCTGCGTGCCTTGCATGATCTGGGCGTGGATACGAAATCACAGGATTACATCTTTTACGTGTACGAAAATCAATGACCATGGACGATTGACGGTGGACGATGGAGAACGTCTATGGTCATTGGTCTATCGTCCATCGTCACAATGTTGGTTGCTGCTTGTGCCAGTCAGTCACTTGCTGGTAGGCATGCGCAACTTGGAACAGAGTTGACTCATCCAAATGTTTTCCGATGAGTTGCATACCAACAGGCATGTTGTTCGAGAAACCTGCGGGAAGTGCTAGAGCAGGGACGCCAGCGGGGTTGGTGGCGACGACGTAAATATCCGAGAGGTACATTTCGAGCGGGTCGCTGGTCTTCTCGCCGAGCTTGAAGGCTGTGGTGGGGCAGGTCGGGGCGAGGAGAACGTCTACAGAGGCAAAAGCAGACTCAAAGTCCCGACGAAGAAGCGTGCGCACTTTTTGTGCCTTCAAGTAATACGCGTCGTAATATCCAGCTGAGAGAGCATATGCTCCCAGCATGATCCTGCGCTTGACTTCATCACCAAAGCCTTCGTGGCGAGTCTTCAGATAGATGTCGATGACATCCTTCGCGCCATCTGAAATGGAGAGACCGAAGCGCGTGCCGTCCATGCGGGCTAGGTTGGCGCTGGCTTCGGCGAAGAGCAGCAGATAGTAAACGGGCAAGCCGTATTTAGTGTGGGGGAGCGAGACTTCTTGAACTTCCATGCCGAGTTTTTCGAACTGGCGAATGGCTTCCTGAATGGAAGACTCAACGCCCGCTTCCATGCCAGCCACGAAATATTCTTTCGGGATGCCAAGTTTCATGCCCTTGACGGATTTGTTGATATTTGCAGTGTAATTCGGGACAGGCGAGTTGTATGTGGTGCTGTCGTGCGGATCGTGTCCAGCGATGTGTTCGAGGACGGTTGCGCAGTCGTAGGCGTTGCGGGTCATGGGACCGATCGAGTCGAAGGAAGAGACGAGCGCGATCAGACCATACCGTGATACGCGTCCATAGGTTGGTTTGATGCCGGTGACATTGCAAAAGCCCGCGGGCATACGCACCGAGCCACCTGTGTCTTCGCCGATGGAAAAGCTACACAAACTGGCGGACATGCTTGCCGCCGCGCCGCCGCTCGAACCGCCGGGGACGTGATCGAGATTCCACGGGTTGTGTGTGTTGAAGAGCGCGGAGTTCTCGCAGGAGGAGCCCATGCCGAACTCGTCCATGTTGGTCTTGCCAACGAGCACAGCGCCAGAATCCGCGAGTTTGTTCGTGACTGTGGCGTTGTACTGCGGGACGTAGTTCTCAAGAATCTTCGAAGAACAAGTGGTGCGGACATTCCGAGTCGAGATGCAATCCTTCATCGAGAAGGGAATACCCGTCAGCGGAGTGACGTTCTCGCCTTTCGCAATGCGTTCATCAGCTTTCTTGGCTTGTTCCAGCGCGAGGTCATCCGTGACCGTAACGTAGGACTTGACCTTCTTGTCCACGTCGTGGATGCGGTCAAGCATGGCTTGCGTCAGTTCGACGGAAGAAACCTGCTTGGTAACTAATAATTGGTGTGCTTCTTGGATGGTTAAGTTATGTAGTTGCATGGCTCTCTTGATGTCTTTTCAAACCATTCTTAACGCAAAGTCGCTAAGACGCTAATTTTAAAGCTTTTTCCTTGCGCCTCTGCGTCTTTGCGTTAAGTTTTTTTACTCTTCACCTAATACAGTAGGGACCTTGACATACCCTCGCTCGGACTGCGGGGCGTTCTTCAAAAATTCTTCGCGGCTCATGGATGGTTTCACCACATCTTCGCGCAAGACGTTCTCAGCGTTGGCGATGTCCGAAGCGGGCGGAACGTTCTCCGTGTCCACTTCGTTGAGCATGTTGAAGTAATCAATGATGGACGAGAATTGACCGCTGAAGGTTTGCGCTTCATCTTCGGAGATTCCGAGCCGGACGAGATAAGCGACGTGCTTGACGGTTTTTGTGTCGATGGTTTGGGTCATATCATTCAACCTCCGTTGGTCGAGTAGCCCTGAGCGATCGTTGCGAAGGGCATATCGAGACCAACATGTAAAAAGAATACTTTTGCTTCGTGTGGTTTCGATACGTTTCTCGCTGTCGCTCGAAACTACTCGACCACCAGAATATCAACTTAATTCCAACACACTATCCAATCCGCGGCGCAGACCCTTGAATGTGCTAACTTTGCGGATCGCCAGCAACGACCCATCCACATATGGCTGAGCACTGGTACCCGAGTCGTGGCGGATGGTCAACTTTTGATCGGGCATGCCGAAGATGATCTCCGCCGAAATGGTATAGCCCGGTAAGCGGATGGAGTGTACTTGTGAACCCGCCATTCGTGCGCCGCGTGTTTCGACCACGCCTTGTGTTTTTTCCAACGGGACTGTTAATTCCGAAGGGCGGACCTTCGACAACCGATTTGCCAATTCACGCACAGTTCCGCTCGGGGCGTCTTTCTTGTCATCATGAGCGTAATCGATGATCTCCCATTGCGGAATAAATTTTGCGGCGATCTCGGCGAATTTTTGCAAAAGGACAACGGTCAGCGCAAAGTTGCCGACCGCCAGCACACCGCGCCCTGCTTTGTCAGCGGCGGCGGCGATCTCTGCATAGTCCGCGTCGGTTAATCCCGATGTGCCGATCACCACATGCGCTCCATGTTGTAACGCACTCAACACATTGATCTTGGCCGCATCCGGTTTTGTGAACTCGAAGAACACGTCACAGGGCTGTGCCGCCAGCGCTTCCTGTGCGGAAGCATAAACGGAACAAGTCAAGCGCGGTTCTTCAAGGACGTCCCCTAATGTTTTTCCAGCCTGTGCCCTGGAAATTGCCGAGACAAGCGTAATATCACTTGTCCCAGCCAGGGCGCGTGCCACGGCGGAACCAGCCCAGCCTGTTGCACCTGCAAGACATACGCGGATTGTCATGGTTCGATTTCCTTTCTTTCACGGTCACTATTCGTGATGCCGGGTCATGATTTGTAAAAATCGTATACCTGCCAGCACCTGATCAAACCGATGTTCGGTCAGTGTCCCGATGCATTCGCCTAACTGCGTTTTATCCACCGTGGACACCTGTGACGCAACGATCACACTTTGCCTGGGAAGGTTCGCTTCGCCATCGTCAAGCAGAACGTTGCCGGGCTCTTTGGCGCGCTTCAGGTTGGATGTCAACGCACAAACCGTTACAGAGTTCTGTGCGTTGACTTGAACGACGACATGCGGATGCGTGTGATCGGATTCGATCCCGTTGGTTTCATTCGGCGAGATCCAATAAATATCGCCCGCGCGGATATTCATCCGTTTTCACCTAATTTTTGCGCTGGGCTGTTCGTTGCGCCTCGTTCTCTTCCAACTGTTTTCGTATCCAGCGCATGAGATTGATCGCCTTGTGTTCAGGCTTGAAATATGCTCCAACTGTTTCTTCAAATGGCACAGGAAAACGAAAACCATCAACGTCATACCACAGCGCCCCATCGGTGCAGTATACGAACTTCGCTGTTTTATTGACGATCAATTCCTTTATGTTCATGGTTTTCCTTTCTTTTTATATCCTTATTCGAATTTGATATGTAATTCCTTCAACTGCTTCGGTTCCACTTCCGACGGAGCATCCGCCATCACATCGCGTCCGTTCTGGTTCTTTGGGAAGGCGATCACTTCGCGGATGTTGGGTTCGTCCGCCAGCAGCATCACGAGCCGGTCAATGCCGGGCGCCATGCCGCCGTGCGGTGGCGCGCCATACTCGAACGCTTCGAGCATGTGACCGAACTTCGCCTGGATGTCCGCATCGCTCAAGCCGAGCATCTGGAACATCTTCATCTGAATATCGCGGCGATGAATTCTTATCGAACCGGATGCGGTCTCGTATCCATTGCAGACCATGTCATACGCGTCAGACAGAACCGCGCCGGGGTCGGTATCGAACTTCGGCAGGTCGTCCATCTTTGGCATGGTAAACGGATGATGTTCCGATTCCCAGGACTGCGTCTCTTCATTGAACGCGAAGAACGGGAAGTCCACGACCCACGCAAACGCCATCATGTCTTTATCCGCCAGATCCAACTTATCGCGGAACCAGAGGCGCAGTCCGCCGAGAACTTTGTTTGCAAGGGCACGGGCGTCGGAGGCAAAGACGATCAGATCGCCGACTCCTGCTCCCGTTTTGGATTTCAACGCCTCGACCTCTTCTGGTGTCACAAACTTTGCCGCGCTTCCTTTCACGCCGTCAGCTGTGATCGCGACTGTGGGCATTCCCTTCGCTCCAAGCGACTTTGCCACTTCCGTGAGCGCATCCACTTCCTTGCGAGACATGTCCGCGGACTTGGGTGCGACGATGCACTTGATGACTCCGCCAGCCGCCAACGCGGACTGGAATACCTTGAATTCACTCTTGGCAAAGACATCGCTCACGTCGACCAACTCCATGCCGAAGCGCAGGTCGGGTTTATCCGAGCCGAAGCGTTCGAGCACTTCGCGGTAGGAGAATTTGGGCCACGGCGACGAGAATAATTTCTTGTGAGGCGCCACGGCGGGGATCATCTTGGTGAACAAGCCCTCGACCAACGCCAGCACATCATCGCGGTGGACGTAGGACATCTCAAGGTCGAGCTGCGTGAACTCAGGTTGGCGGTCGCCGCGCAGGTCTTCATCGCGGAAACAGCGCGCGATCTGGAAGTACTTGTCCATGCCTGCGACCATCAGCAATTGCTTCAACTGTTGGGGAGATTGCGGCAACGCATAGAATTGTCCCGGGTAGATGCGAGAGGGCACGAGGTAGTCGCGCGCGCCTTCGGGGGTCGCTTTGAACATTATCGGCGTTTCGATCTCAATGAACCCTTCCGCGTCGAGATAGTCGCGCATGAACTTGATGACCTTGTGGCGCAGTACCATATTTCGGGTCAGGCGTTCGCGGCGCAGGTCAATATAGCGATATTTGAGGCGCATATTCTCATCAGGCAGATCATTGTCGGTGTTGACCATGAACGGCGGAGTCTTCGAAGCGTTAAGCACAGTGACATTCTTCGCGATGACTTCGACCTCGCCCGTTTCCATTTTGGGATTCGCCATCCCCTCAGGACGTTTCTGTACAACGCCTTCGATCTGCAAGACCCACTCGTTGCGGACATTGGCAACCTGGTCCAAGGTTTCTTTTGGAAGGTCTGGATTGATGGTGATCTGGACGATGCCTGAACGGTCACGCAGGTCAAAAAATGCCACCCCGCCGTGGTCACGACGACGATTGACCCAACCAGAAAGCGTGACGGTTTGCCCCGCATGACTGGCGCGTAATTCTCCGCAAGTGTGTGTTCTGTACATGGTGCGCCTCCGATTTGTTTTGAACCGCTAAGAGCGCAAAGGTCGCAAAGAAAGAAAAAAAATCTTGGCGTTCTTCGCGTGCTTGGCGGTTAATCTTAGATAAAATAAATCGCCCTTCGCATTCGCGTCGGGCGATTTTGTTTGACCTGAGTTATCCGTCAACCAGCAAAGCTTCGCCCAACGATACTGGGATCGTCATTATCATTATTATTGTTATGATTGGCAAAGTTTTTATTGTTCAACATCGTGGCGCGGATTATAGCACAGAGTTGAATTTTGATGGGTTGAAACATGGTTGGGTTCATGTCATAATAGGATCATATTTTCGCGTAGCCAGATTGAATTGGGAGGCGCCATGAAATTACACGTAAGTAAACTTGAACATGGGATCCGTCTGATCGTCCTGAATGGGAAGATGGACAGTGCCGGGGTTTATGCCATCGAAATGGATTTCGCGCATCATTGTGGGGGCGATAACCGGCGCGTCCTGGTGGACCTATCCAACGTCAGCTACATTTCTTCGATCGGAATCCCGCTGTTGGTCGATACTGCCAAGGGTGTCATCGGCAAAGGTGGGCGGATGATCCTGTACAACCCGCAGAAGAATGTGATGGATGTTCTGGAGCTGGTCGGGGTGACCCATATTATCCCGATCCATTATGACCTTTCTGCTGCCCGGTCATCGTTCCGTGACCCAAAACGATAACTGACTGGAGATAAGTGATCGGTCAAAACCATAACCTGTTGTTAACACTGAAACCTGCTGAGGTTAATATAATTAGCCCACATTCAAAATACAGGTGAAAATATGGAACTCCAATACAGTGAGCTGGGCAATTTCCGCGTCATCAAACTTATCGGGGATCTGGACATCATGGGCGTTAACAGCGTGGACGTTAAATTTGCCGGATATTGTTCGGGCGAGAAACCGCTGGTGATGGTTGATCTTTCGGGTGTAGGTTTCATCGCTTCCATCGGGATTCGCATGTTGACTTCGAATGCCAGGTCCATTGCCAGCCGGGGCGGGAAGTTGGTGCTCCTCAACCCCACGCCGGATGTAAAAGCAGTGTTGGAGATGACGGGGATCCCCGCCATCATCCCGATGTATGAAAAACTGGAATCTGCGCAAGCAGTATTGATGGCTTAGGCGCTGAGAATACGCAGGAAAAGGTTCGGGCAGAGATTTACCCGAACCTTTTTTTATTTGGAGATTCGTATCCAGGCAAAGAGCACATCTACGGGTTGAGAAAAAGCCTGATCGGGGCAATCGGCTGAAGGTCCGAGGTGACCAGTTTTCAGGTCCGGGTCTGAGACGGTGGCGAGAAATTCATAGTCTGAATACGGATTGCCCACCCAGATATCAAATTGATCCCCGCGCGCTTCGACTTTCAAGTTGACATAATATCTGCCGGCTTTTTCGGAGGGATGAATGGCGGGAGATGCGGTCAACGGAACCAGTTCTGCGACGTTTCCGTTGATGTCCTTTTGGAATAAGTATTTGCCCTGAGCCGGGTAGATCCAAAGCAGATACCATTGATTTGGAGTTGTTCGCAAGGTTAGCCCTGCGCCGACATCCGGGACGCTTGCCGGGGTGCTGAACATTGTTTCGACAGTGAAATCTGTATATTCCTGCGGCGACCAGGCGGCGTGAAATCCCATCAACTCGTAAAAGATAATGCTCAGGTTTCCATTGGAATATTTGATCTCGCCTTTTTCGTTCCCCAATACGGGCCAGCCGCTGGTCTCATCGTTGAAATCATCGTAGAGCAAAACGTCCTCATCACTGCTGTTCGGCGGCAGGCTGGTTGGAGCAGGCGGATTTGTATTGATGGCTGTGGGCAACACGCTGTCCGCGGGCAGTGCGATGTTTGTGGGTGGAATGTCTTTTGCGGTTTTTGGTAGGAAGAAAAAGGTCCCGCCCAAAAGCGCGATGACGATAAATCCAGTGATCATCCATAGCCAGGATCGAGTTGACTTTTTTGTTGAAGTTGGGATAGGTGTGGGAGAGGATGCCGGTATTGGTCTTGGTTTCGTAGGGATTTCGATTTTCGGCGGGATGGTCGGTTTCGCCGCGTAGGCTGACATATTGATTCCGCAGTTTTGGCAGAAACGCGCCTCGGAGGGATTTTCCTGCCCGCACTTGGGACAATATTTATTTTCGCCCATTTCCTTGGCTGCCACATCCATGGGCTTTCCACACTCCCCACAGAACCGGACGCCAGCTTCGTTCTCGAAACCGCAACTTGGACATTTCATGTATTCCTCAATGCTTTTCGTTCGCTCGCGTTCATTGGATCCAATTTATGGGCAGGCACACCACTCGATGCAGGGCGGAATCTGGCAAAACGTATAGTGATACGAGCCACCGGCAGCCGCACAGCTATTCGAGTCCATGTCCGAGCTGCATGCAACGGTCTCGCCGCCGTCTGCACTCCCACTATCGTCGGCGCTGCCTCCGCCGCCATGATTGCCCCCACTAGAAGCTGTTTCAGGAAAAGCTGGTAGTGCGGCTTTTTTCTCGGTAAAGATCGGCTGACTGCATCCCTTTACAGATAATTCGACGGGCTGGAATGAGTTTGCGTAATCCTGGGGCATGGGATAGTCGCAATATAATCGGTCGACATATTCCTTGTACACTTCACAGCCGGTCGTGTAGGTATTTCCGATTTTGAACTGATATTCCCAATCTGCATAATCGCCGGAAATCTTTTTCCCCAATCCTGGTATGCCATCCGGCATGGTGGCGTAGACCTGGAATACCGTCCCTGAATCCTGCGGCGCCACCCAATGGATGGTAATTTCTGTTTCTTCAAACAGATCACAGCGCGTGACGGATTCTGTTGCAGTGGGTGGGATGACTGCGATGATGGTTGCTGTCGGCGGGATATCGACCACCTGGATCTCCACCCAGATCGGTTCACGCGAATCAGGTCCCATTCCGAACATCTGACCGCTTGGCGTTCTCAACAGCCAATATCCTCGATAGGTATTGCCGTTCGATGGCGCGCGGAGATGTACCACGAGATCAGCGGTCTGACCCGGCTCAACGGTCATGCCGATGGGTGTTGCGTCTGCCCCCTCCATTTTTTCGCCGCTGAAAAAGATGATCTGATAGTCCGGCGTCCATGTACAGGTACCGGTGTTTTGTACCTGCCAGATCTTGTCGAAGGTTGCACCAGGATCAAACGCTGTCCCATCGGGTACGGTCACATCGGAAAGAAAGGTGAATTGATCGCAGACCCCGGCTGGTGTGGGCTGTAAGAATGGCAGCAGGGAGGTCATATCCGCCACTTGACCACTCAACCGGGCTCTGATGACCAATGCCAAAACTGGAACGATCACACCGGTCAGGAGCAAGCCACCCAGCCATTTTAGCCAGGAAGGTGTTCCATTATTAGGTTTGACCGGTGTGCCCAATGGCGGTTGACCGCAATAACCACAAACCCTCGCTGTGTCAGGTACTTGTTTTCCACAATTTGCGCATTGCATAGGCTTCCTCATTTTCAGTTATGGACTACAGAACCAGTCGTAACAAGACATTCCAGGGGATGGTATTGTCGTACAACTACATGCGCATCCGGCAGCTTCCAACTCGTTAACATGATTACCGTCATTTGTGGTGATGGTGGTGTTAAGGGGACAGGTTGGCGAGTTGGTCGGAGTCGGTTCTTCCGGTTTGGGCTTGCGGGTGGGGACGATGATCGTGCAAGCGCTTTCCGGCAGGGACGCATACCGGTCGGCGTATATAGGGATCTCGCAGCCATTTACATACAATGAGAGAGTCTGCCTTGAACTGAAATATTCATCCGCTATATCGATCTTGCAGTACAGGCGTTCAGGGTAGTCCTCTTCGAGGTAGCAATTACTCGACTCGTAAGGTTCGATCTGAACCGTGTATTCCCATCCGCCATTATCCCCATCTACATTGAATTCTAGACCCGGGACTCCGCCCGGAATCTTGAAGTAGAGCGATAACGGATCGCCGCATGTTTGATGGTCGAGGAAGACATAGGACGTCTCATTTTCATCGAACAATGAACAGCGATCAACTTCCTCCACGCTGGCGGGCGGAATGGGCAGCGGCGCGCTGGTTATGGTTGGGAATGGGGTGAATGTGGGAGGGGCAACGTATGTATAGGTTGCGATCGGTAATGGCAATGACTGCCTCGCCTGGGGGACGAAGACTGGCGTTGTCACCGCTGCGACTGCGATGCCTGTAGCAACGCCGACACCGGTCATCACGTGCAACAGCCGCATGGCTGGTTTATCATCCCTTCCCAAAATATCATCACGATTAAGAATGTCATCGCGGTTGAGGATGTCATCTCTCCCCATGATGTCGTCACGATTTAGAATATCATCCCGATTGAGAATGTCATCACGGTTGAGGATATCATCTCGATTGAGAATCTGGCTGTTGTCATACCAGGTCCCGCCGACTCGGATCGTGGGAATATTTTGGGGTGACGTTGTATGCCATTGAAGATTACTTTGCGGCTGTACAGGCTGGGGAGCGCTCTCCCCGCCGCTTTCAAACCATGTCCAGGGTTTATACCACGGCATCTTACACCCTTCCTTTCGTCCCTAGCGTTGTGATCCCAAAATGTAATTCAATGCAAGGATTCCCAACTTGCTTGTTATGAATGATAACAGCCCGCCGCCAACAAATCGCAGGGCAGATTGACCGACGATCCTGCCTATGGAGGGTTGGTTGGATTTCGCTTTCGAACCATGGGCGGTAGGGTCCATTGAAATTTGGAACCCACAGTTTTCACAAAAATGGATTCCCGCGCGGTTCGCAAACCTGCAATTGGGGCAGAGGATATAGACCCTTTGCCGTGCTTTGGGCGGGTCTGCTGCCTTAAGTGGATGTCCGCATTCGATACAGAACTTCATCCCGCTGGAAACCTGCTTCCCGCAATTGGGGCAGGGGATGCGAAGAGCTGCTCCGCACTGGGTGCAAAAATTGACTTGTGCTGGATTGTCTGTTTGACAACGTGGGCACTTCATAGGCGACTCCTTTGAATCCAGAATAAAACACCCAGCCGGGCGGTTGCCTGAAGCTGGGTGTTTAAATTCGATTTTTTATCCCCACGAATATCATCATTTTTATTGAAATTATTCCGGGCTTTTGAAGAAAAGTAGTCTTGGGGCAGATATATCCTTCGTGATTTTGATGGCGTGCGGTTTGTTATTACCACAGCTCAACCTCGCGGTTTGATTTGCAACAAAACGAAACCGAATTTTTTTTCAGTATAACTATAGCATACCTGCGACCCAAGTACAATTAAAAACTGATTTCAAATTAAGACAAGATTTTCAAGATATTTAAGACTCACCCACGATACTTTTATTCGTGGGTGAGTCTGTTTATAGGTGCAAATGGGAGCGGGATTCTAAAGTCTTTTCCGCGTTCTGCGCGCACGTCCCAAATTAAATGCGGGGTATTTTATTTATCTGCTATTTCGATGCCTGGCTAGCGCCGTAAGTTCCTCGACCAGAGGGCGTAAAGACGCCGGCATCGACAGGTCTGTGACGTGGACGGTGTGTTTGAACTTCTCGGTCTCGACCGTGATCAGGTAATGGAACGCATCCCGCGCGGGGTGTGAACCGGGGGGCGAATCTTCGAGGGTCAGAAAATTCGCCTGGTCGAGGTGGCGGCGCAAGGCCTCGGCTTGATCGGCAGGCAGGGAGTCAAGGTCAAGGATAAGGTCGACCTTCTGCCCCATAAATCCGCCGGTGCGCTGGAAGGTGATGCGCATTATTTATCCGCCACGAGACCCAGCGAACGTAAAACAGACGTGAAACAGCCTTCGTTCGTGGTGGGGACGCCCATCGTGATACCGACCTCCGCCCAGCCGGTGCGGACGGCTTGTTCTTCGAGGCTGCCAGACCCAAAGAGTTCCGTCGCAGCTTGGAAGGTGAGATTGGCGGCATCGGTGAAGTTCGAATTGGTTTGGAGCTTCTCCGTCAACGCCTTGTACCAGATGACTCCGGCTTTTTCCCAGGCGTACCCGCCAAGCTCGCGTGTGACGACATAAAAGGCGTGATTGGGAATCCCGGAGTTGATATGGACTCCGCCGTTATCTTCGATGGTGTTGACGTAATTGCTCATGTGCCCGGGTTGAGGGTCCTTGCCAAGCACTGGATCGTCGTATGCCGTCCCCGGTGCTTTCATCGAGCGGATTCCGACCCCGTTCACGTTCGATGTGAATAAGCCTTCGCCGATGACCCAATCTGCCTGGGAAGCGGTTTGTCCGCGCATATATTGTTTGACAAGCGAGCCAAACACATCCGACATGGATTCGTTCAACGCCCCCGGCTGGCTGAAGTAGGTCAGATTCGCCTCGTACTGGGTCACGCCGTGGGTGAGTTCGTGTCCGATCACATCCAGTGCGGCGGTGAAGCGGTTGAATATTCTCTGCTCAGGCGGCAGGTTTTCATCGCCATCCCCATACACCATTTGCTCGCCATCCCAAAAAGCGTTGTCGTAGCCTTTTTGATAATGGACGGTTGAATCCAGTTTGAGCCCGTTGTTATCGATGGAGTTGCGACCGAATATATTCAAATACAGGTCATAGGTGATGCCGCTGCCATCGTACGCCTCGTTCACAGCCGGGTCGGACGATGCGGGATCGCCCTCACCGCGGACCTTGGCACCGGGCAATTGCGACCCTTCCGCGGCGTCGTAGATGGTGCGGTTCTTCCCCACGCTGACAGCCGCTCTCATTGTGGCGGCGGTTCTTACACCTACCGCGTTGCGTTTAGCGCGAAGACTCTCCGATGCAATCAGCGTTCTCTGTGCCATCTCACGTTGTTCGGGAGTTCCGTTGCGCGCGATCTCCTGTAACATGTGTGGCGGGGTAATGCAAAGAATCGAATGATGAGCGTGCATTCTCTCTCCTTTCAATGCGACACACCAACAGAACCAGTATACGACTCGCGGGAGGGCTTTTCAATCCCCCCAAAGTGATATTTTTAGTTTGAATTTTGTGCGGATTTGCCCTATACTGATATTGTCGGATCGGCTCACGAAGATGGAGGTGCTCCATGCAAACGACCGTCGCTTATCTATTGATCTTGATCGGGATCGCAATGGAAGTGGTTTCGGTACTCGTCTGGTTAAACGTTCTCAAACCAGCCGGGGAGACGTTAAGAGCCGCCTCTTTATGGGACGTTTTACTGGAGCTTGCAAAACGGGCGCCGTGGACCGCTGTGGTCGGGTTGCTAATGATCTACGCCGGGCTCAAATTGCTTGGTGTTGCCCTGCCATTTTGATACCGATCTGTTACCGGAGTGCTATTGATTTTTTTCTCAAAAATTATATACTATATAGTATCCAATTTCTCCGCAACGGCATCAGAAAAATGAACAGACTTCATGAGCTTCCGGGTGTTTCGGCAGTTTCAGTGAAGTGAAAGGAGCGTATCATGGAATCTGACAGGAGAAAACAAAGGCGGCGTAAGTTCACTTATTATGTACAGGTGATGGATGCATCCAGTTTGCAGTTGATCGGTCATCTGGCGGATATCAGTTTGCTCGGTATCCGGGTCGACAGCGAGAAGCCGCTGAAGGTCAACGGGAATTACAAACTGCGCGTGGATCTTGCCCCCGAGTTGGCGAACAAGACCTATATGACCTTTGACGGACGCTGCAAGTGGTGTGAAATGGACAGGCTCGAACCAAATTCCTATAACGTTGGCTTTGAGGTGTACGTCCCTGCGCGTGACGACCAGGAGATCTTCGAGCGAATGTACGATAAATACGGAAGGGAAATGGTCCAGTAAACCTGTTCTATTCGAATTCTAAAAAAAACATGAGATGGGGCAGTCAACTTAATGACTGCCCCATTTATTATCCCTGCGACCACCACCTGCCAAGCAGGGATTCGTTCTCCGTCCAGCCTTCGCATTGGGCATCCAGTACCTTGTATTCGCTCTGCCAATTTGACAGAAATTCATTGTATTCTTCGGCAGACGTCCAACGGTCGATGGTCAGAAACCGGTGGGGATCTTGTACATCGCGGATCAGTTCCGTGCCGAGGTAGCCTTTGCCCTTCCTGAATAATTCCGCCCAGGCTCCGTTGGGCGCGTAGACACGTTCAAAATCGGCAAGATGCACTATCTTGACATGATATTCCCAGATAACGATAAGCATTTTTCCTCGTCTCTAAAAAGTGCCGACCATGTCCCTGATTTTCTGCGGCTCGAAATTCGACTCGTATAATGCCATCAACCAACGAATAGGAGCAAATTTATGAACAAGAGGACAATTCAATTTACAGGTCGGCATTACGAGACGGGCAGTATTCACAACGCGCTGGCATTGCAGGGCGTCAAAGCGCCGCACACCAACAAACCATTTTCCGAGGCGTTCCTGCTGGGAGTCAGCGGCGGCATCACTTTTGGGTATTTTACTTTCGAATACAAAGGTCATTTGCCGCAAGTGGTCTTCCTGACCCGCAACACCTTCGACCCATTGCAAACCATGCTTGAACGGTTGGGCGTGGTTCAGCAGGTGTATCAAACCACATCCGCAACCGTGGCGGAGAAGAATCTGCGCGATGCACTAACGGTCGGTCCCGCGCTGGTCTGGGCGGATGAATGCAGTCTGCCGTATACCCGAAAAAACGGGTCTGCATACTGGAACATGATTCCGATCGTGGTCTATGGGTTGGACGAGGATGAGGCGTTGATCGCGGATCGGTCGGCGAGACCGTTCCGGGTCCCGTTGGAGGCGCTGACCAAAGCCCGCGCCCGCGTCAAAGATGACAAGTTCCGGGTGGCGACTCTCGAATTCCCCAAAGCCTCCAAGTTATCTGCCGCCGTTCAAAAGGGCATCTGGCAGTGCATCTCGCTCTTCACCGATAAGCCGCCCAAGGGTGCGCGCCATAATTTCGGCTTCGCCGCCTATGAGCATTTCGCGGAGATGCTGGTGAACAAACGCAACAAACAAAGCTGGGAGCGACTCTTCGCTGCCGGACCGAATTTGTATAACGCACTGATCGGCTTGGTGGAAGCGCCGTTCGCGCCTCCCGGAGTCTTTACCTGGATCCAATGCTTCGGCGCAGGTGACGGCGCGGAGCGCTCCGCGTATGCCGACTTCCTCGATGAAGCCGCCATTCTGCTGGAGAAAAAGCCGCTGAAAGACGCGGCGAAGCAATTCCGCCTGAGCCCCACCAAATGGACAGCCTTCGCCGATGCACTTTTGCCTTCGCGCGTGCCGGTCTTCAAAGAGGTCAAATCACTTTTGTTGCGCAGACATCAAGCCTTCTTTGAAATGGGC
>CAYJPO010000001.1:0-15694 GCA_964372045.1 uncultured Anaerolinea sp. | reverse complement strand
CAAAGAGGTCAAATCACTTTTGTTGCGCAGACATCAAGCCTTCTTTGAAATGGGCGCCGATGCGCAAGAAGAGATCGCGGAGATCAACGCGCGCTTGAAGAAGATCGAAGCCGGGGCGATGAAGTCATTTCCGCTTAGTTCGGAAGAGTATGCGGAATTGCGTGCTGAGTGGCGCGAGCATGTGCTGGGAATTGCGGAAGTTGAACGGACAGCCATCGAAATGCTTCAGGAGAATATGAGATAGAAATATTTTTGAATGCTTAAATAGAAACTGGCGCGGTATCAATATCCGCGCCAGTTTCTATTTAGACACGGTTTAATGGATCGTGTTTGCCTTTATCCACTCTTCACGCAGAAGACTGTAAATATTTTCGTCCTTGAAGACACCATCTTTGAAAATGTATTGGCGCCGTACGCCATCGCGCTTGAAGCCTGCCCTTTCGAATAACCGGATGGAGCGTTCGTTGAACTCGTAGATCTCGGCTTCGATGCGGTTCAATTTCAATTCAGAAAAACAGTAAGCGATGATGGCACGCAAGGTCTCGCTGGCATAGCCTTTGCCCCAGTTGTTTTTGTTCCAGCCAAGCCCAATGCCGAGAGAACAACGTTTGTTATATTGATTGATCAACGCGATCATGCCGCAACCGATCATCTCGTCGGTTTCTTTTAAGTGAATGGCATAGTCGATGATGCCCGCATCTGGCGGACGGTTGAGGATGCGGTCAAGCAGTTTGCCGGTCTCCTCGAGTGTTTCGGGATGTTCTTTGGGCGGATCGTCACCATTGAAATAGTCTTCATTCGGGTCATTGAAGGTCTTGTTCAGCCAATTTAAACTGTTCGGTGTATGTGGTTTTAGAACCAATCGTTCTGTTGTGATGTGCAGCATGGTGTCAAATCCCTTTGCGGATTATCTATCCTGTCATTAACTCATCCACGGCGTCTGCCAATTCTCTCAAATTACTGACCTTCAATACATTATTGCACAATGGCGCATACTTGGGCATGTCGCTGTCGCCATGCCACATGTGCGCAGGTTCGGGATTCAGCCAGATCGTGCGTGTGGCGCGGCGTGCCATGGTAGAGAAGATATCGAGCCGCGGATCGTTGTAATTGTTGCGTCCATCCCCGACGATGAGCAGGGTCGTGCCGGTGTTGAGTGTGTCCATGTATTCGCTGTTGAAATCGTTGAGCGACCAGCCCAGGTCAGTGTTGTAATGTCCGCTGGGCATGCGCCACAGAACGGATGCGATGGCTTCATCCGCGTTCGTGCCGCTGAAATCCTCCGAGATGGATTCGAGATGGTCGATGAAAGCGAAGGCATGCGTCTTGCGGACCTGTCCTTGCAGTGCGAATAAAAAGCTCAACATCAACTCCGAGCAAAACCGCATCGACGTGCTGATGTCGCAGATGACCACGATCTTCGGCTTGCGGATCTTGTCGCGATGTTTGATTTCCATCGGCACGCCGTGATATTTCAAATTCGCGCGGATAGTCGCCTTCGGGTCGAGCTGCCCGCTTTTCATGCGTTTTTGACGCAACGCAATCCGCGTCCGCAATGCGGCGGCGAGACGTTTCACCTCGCGCTGCAATACCTTTTTATCTGCATCGGAAAGTGCCTGGAACGGACGGTTCATCAGGTTGTCAATATTATCCTCGCGCGGATGCTCGCTCATATTCTCGGCAAGCCTCTGCCCCGCGAACTGCTGAATCTGTTCCTGCATCCCTTGCATATTTTGTTGTACTAAATTTTGGATCTGCTCGATGCGCTCACGGCTCATGCCCATCTGCGCAAGTTGTTCCATCAACTCGCGCATCGCCTCGCGCACTTCAGGGAATGCCAAAGCACGCATCATGCGCTGTGCCATCCAATTTTGATATTTGAGATTATCCGCCTGGTTCAAGCCGACCAACTGCGCCAACGCCTCCAACTCAGACTTGGTGAGCGGTTCGCCGTTCATCAGCCTCTCCATCCGCTGACGGAGATTCTCGGTGAACTGCTTCAACGCCTCTGCCAGCATCTGGATCTCTTCCGGCGTCAGGTCGTCCGATGGATTGCCGCCCATCTCCGGCGGAGTCCCTGAGCCGAAGAAGAGCGGGAATAGTTTGTCGAAGGTGGGCAGGTCTTTCACATCCTTGACGAGCGTCGTTCGCAACGATAATCGAAACGACTCGCGGTCCTGGATCCCCATCAAGTCCACCGCCGAGAACGCCTCGGCAGACTCGGCAAGTGACACGCGCACCCCGCTGGCGCGTAAGGCTGAGATCAATTGAAGGATGCGAGACTCCATATAGTTGTACCTCGGTGGTTGAGTAGGGCGAGTGTTCTTCTCGCCAGTATCGAAACCACCAATTTAATTCATACTTTCAATTGCTGGTTTCGATACGCCCCTCGCGAAGAGCGCTAAGGAAAACCTGTAAAAAACTTTGCGACCTTTGCGCTCTTCGCGGTTAATGGTTTTAATTCCCGGAGAACTTTCCAAAATCATCCGCGGGCGGACGCTGCTTGGGCGGCTGAGGCGGATTCAACATCTGCCGTTTCGCCTTCTGCAGATCCGCTTCGTGCTTCAACAGGACCGATAAAGTATCTTCCAAGACATCCTTATTCAGATTGGATGCGTTCAACGCCACGAGCGCATTTGCCCAATCCAATGTTTCGCTGATGGACGGTGACTTGCGCATGTCCGCTTTGCGCAATCTCTGCACAAATTCCACGGCTTGCTGTGCCAGCTTGGGATTCAAGTCCGGCACTTTCAAATGCACCACGGCAAGTTCTTCCTGCATGGTTGGATAATTGATGAACAGATACAAACAACGCCGCTTCAGTGCTTCGGAAAGCTCGCGTGTGTTGTTGGAGGTTAACACGACAAACGGTCTGTGTTTGGCAACCAGCGTTCCCAACTCCGGCACCGAGACTTGAAAGTCGCTCAACACTTCAAGCAAAAATGCTTCGAATTCGGCATCTGCGCGGTCGATCTCGTCGATCAAAAGAACCGTCGGCTTCTCGCTCAGGATCGCCTTCAACAACGGACGCTGCAACAAAAACCTGTCCGAGAAAAAGACATCCTCTTCTTTTGCGAGTCTATCTGCCGCCTCGGTTAAGGATTCGGCTTTGCCGAGCGCGTCGTTTAACTTGTCCCGCAATAACTGCGTGTACAGCAACTGCTTGGAATATTCCCACTCGTACAACGCCTTCGACTCGTCCAACCCTTCATAACATTGCAAGCGGATCAACTCGCGCCCCGTGGCGGATGCGATGGCTTTGGCAAGTTCAGTTTTGCCCACGCCCGCCGGTCCCTCCGCCAGAAGCGGCTTGCCCAACTTCTGCGCAAGATACACGATCGTCGCGATCTCATCCGAAGCGATATAACTCTGCTTCGAGAGTTCGGTCTTTACAGTTTTGGTGGAATCGAAAACAGTGGTCATGTCTCTCCTCTGAAACGATGGTCAATGGTTCATTGTCAAGCGCTTACGTAAATTGCCTTATGGTACTCCACGCTCCCGCTTGGGATCTCTTTATAAAAAGGGAGCGCCATGAAAAATTCGGGTCCGGGCGAGCCGTGGTAGGTCAAGCCGGGATAAGACTTAAACCCGAAGCGTTGATAATACTTGGGGCTGCCTTCCAGCACGCACCCTTTTGCGCCGCGTTCCTTCAACAAGGATAATCCCTTGCGAATTAATGCAGAGCCAATACCTTGCTTTTGTAATTCAGGGCTGACAGATACAGGAGCAAGTCCATACCAATCTATGAACTCGTTGTTAATGGTCACGGGCGAGAACCCCACGTGACCGACGATTTTTCCGCTCACTTCAGCGACCAGAGACAGGGTCAACATGCCTGCTTTGCGCAACTCCTCGACGATCCGATGCTCGGTGGGATGGTCGCTGAATCTGCCAAGAAACGCAGCATAGGTGACCTGCGAAATGGCTTCGATGTCGGATGTCTGTTCGGATCGGATGTGAATGTTCAAATGAGTCCTTTTTCTGTATTCGTTAGACGTGCCAGCCTGGGGATTTCTGACGAGATACTACAGACTAATATTGAAATATTCAAATAACACACTCTTGAATTCATTTTCGGAAGCCAGCGCCTTTTCATTCTTTTCACCGTTCTCCGTCACGATCAATTTCAAGTCGGTCAATGAGTAACGTCCGCTTTCTGTTGCGCGCGAGCAAATCCTTTTTTGTGTGAACGTCGACTTGGGCGATGTCTGGTGATATTGGCACATCCCTTCATACTCGCTCATTTGATGAGGAATAAGCGTAAAGCGATACTGTGCCTGCAGGGATGGATTCTGTTCGCGCTCATTCTGCTGGCTCAACACGAACGCATCTGCCTCTGCCGAAATCTGGTAGGACACTCCATTTTGGCTTTGTGCCCCCCGAAAGTTGAATCGCAGCGGCGCTCGGAACGAATCTCCGAACCCGACATCCACCAGATAATCTTCATCGAGATGGACCATCAATGTCATATGATCGAATTCGGGACCGAACCCGCCGCCATCCTTGATGACACCGGCAGAAAGCATTGTCACCCGGTAACCGAGTCCGCGCAGCAGCCACGCGAACAGACCGTTCAACTCATAGCAAAACCCGCCGCGATTCCGTTCGACGATCTTTTCGTACAACCATTTTTCATCAAGAACGATAGGCTCTTTGTAGTGGACACTCAAATTCTCGAACGGCGCCGTCCGCATGTGTGCAGCCTGCAATTCCGATAACGTTTGCAGAGTCGGCTCAGTGGAGCCCTGATAATGGATTCGGTTCAGATAATCTTGAACGTTCATTTCTTGATCCATCTTGGCTTCGTCAAAACCTCGGGTTTAAGAATATCATTTAATTCTTCTTTTGTAAGTAGACCTTTGGCTAGGACGATCTCCGTCACGCTTTTTCCGGTGGCGTAAGCTTCCTTCGCCACTGCGCTGGCGTTCTCGTACCCAATGAACGGATTCAGCGCTGTGACGATTCCAACCGAGCGGGTCATATGCTCATTCAATCGTTCGCGGTTGGCAGTGATGCCTTTCACGCAGCGCTCCGCCAAGGTGATGCATCCGTTGCGTAGATAAATGAGACTGTCGAACAAGCTGTGCGCGATGATCGGTTCGAAGGCATTGAGCTGCAATTGTCCGCCGTCAGCCGCAAACGAGACGGTGACATCATTGCCGATGACGAGGAACGCGATCTGATTCACCACTTCCGGGATGACCGGGTTGACCTTGCCCGGCATGATGCTCGAACCCGCTTGAACGGCGGGAAGGTTGATCTCACCCAACCCGGTCCGAGGTCCAGACGAAAGCAGGCGCAGGTCATTGCATATCTTGGAGAGTTTTACAGCCACACGCTTAAGCACGCCTGAGAGCTGCACGAACGAGCCCACATCCTGTGTCGCTTCGACGAGATTGCCAGCCGTGATGTATTCGATGCCCGTGACCTCGCTCAAATGTTTGCGCGCCAGAGCGGCGTAATCGGGATGTGCGTTGATGCCCGTGCCAATTGCAGTCGCGCCTAGATTCATTTCCTGGATCAGCAACCCGCCTTCGCGTAATCGCTGTTGGTCTTCTTCAAGCATCACGGCATAGGTGCTGAATTCCTGACCGAGCGTCATCGGAACGGCGTCTTGCAGTTGGGTGCGTCCCATTTTCAACAGGTCTTTGAACTCCTCGGCTTTGGCGGCGAAGGCGAGACGCAAAACTTCCATGCCGTCGATGAGATCGTTGATCAAGAATCGCAGCGCTACTTTGACCGCTGTTGGGTACACATCGTTCGTGCTCTGACTCAAGTTGACGTGCTCCAGCGGATGCAAAAATTTATACTCGCCTCGCGCATGACCAAGAATTTCCAATGCGCGGTTGGCGATGACTTCATTGGCATTCATATTGGTGGACGTGCCTGCGCCGCCTTGAATCACATCCACTACGAATTGGTCGTGTAAATTGCCGGTGCGGATCTCTTCACACGCCTTGATGATCGCATTCGCGCGTTCCGTATCGAGTAAGTCCAATTCCAGGTTTGCTTTTGCACACGCTTCCTTTACGCAAGTTAACGCCCTGATCAGACTTGGATATGTACTGATGGGAATATTGCTGATCGGAAAATTTTCCAACGCCCGCGCCGTATGGACGCCGTAATACACTTCATCCGGCACTTCAAGTTCCCCTAAAAGATCATGTTCAATGCGATGCTTCACGATTTGACTCCAAGACTTGCATAGATTTGTAGGTTCGCCTGCAATTCTTTCTTAAGCGTATATTGAGACAAAACCGCCTCACGCGCCGACCCGCCAACTGCCGCCCGTTTCTCAGGCTGACTCAACACCTCAGCCATTTTCTCCGCCAGCCCCAGCGCGTCGTCCACGTTCACGAAGTATCCGTTCACTCCATCTTGAATGACCTCGACCACGCCGCCGACAGGTGTGGCAATGACAGCTTTCCCGCACGCCATCGCTTCGAGTACGGCATTCGGCATCCCATCACGTAGCGAGGGATGCACCAAGGCATCGATCAGGGAATAGTAGGCAGGCAGGTCTTTGTAGGGGACATGCCCGGTGACGATTATTTGTAATTGGGGATTGGCGCTTCTGAATTCTTCAAAAAGTTTTTTATCTTCGCCGTCTCGTATTTCTCCAACAATAAGAAGAGAAACAGACATTGTCTTCGCTAACTGCGCGTAGCCAACCAGGAGAGTTGTCAATCCCTTCTTTTCGCGCAGTTCACCAACAAAGCCAATGACCTTCGACCTTTGACCCTCGACCTGCAACAATTCCGCCAAAGCCTCATTCCTCTCCATCGGCTTGAAGCAATCCGTATCGATCCCATTTGGGATGATAAATACTTCGCGGTCAATGAACGCCTTTGCCTTTTTTGCCAATTCACTGGCATTTGTTGTTACGGCATCTGCGTTATGCAAGGCGTACATCACATGTGAAAATTTACTCGGGTCGAATGCCGCCCGTTCGATGTCGTTTCCGCGAATGGATACGACGCTGGGTACGCCCAAATATTTCCCCGTGTATGCGCCGACAAATCCAGCCATCGGAAGGAAGTATGCATGCATCACATCGAACGGTTCGCGGTTATGCTCTTCGACGACCAACCCGAACCAATCCACTAACGTATCATCCATGCGTTTGTGGGCGCCGAAGCGAGTCACGTGGACTCCGCCCGAGCGTTGACTCTGCTTGATGGTGGCTGGGAGACTCAAAGTCGGAGAAAAGATGCGGACGTCATGTCCAGCAGAAGCGAGCGAATCCCCCAATCGTCCTGTAGAGATTGCGAGCCCGCCGAGGTCTGGTGTATACTTTTCTGAAAGTAGAGCAATTTTCATGAGGTGTCTCAATGGCAAAATGTGAAATGGTTATCGGTTATCTGGTTCCGCATCGTTGTGAAAATCCTGCATTGGGGACATGCGCAAAATGTGGGCGCGGATTTTGCGACGAACACACCAACGCAACAAAAGAAGGACGAATTTGTCTTGCCTGCCAGCAGGGACTGGATATGCCGGTCGCTTTGCCGATCGCCGCTTCAACATTTACCGCAGCCGACCTGTTGGTTTTTGGCAGCGCCAGCGCATGGGACGATGATGACAGCGGAGACATGTTCTCTGACTTGAGTTAACCTTGTGAATGTTCTTTTGCTGCACGGGCAAGGGCGGACAACACTTGCCATGCGCCTGCTTGGCTTTCGTTTGCACAGGTTGGGTCATCATGTGCAATACTTTCGATATTACACCCGCAGCGAAACATTTGAAGGCATCGTAAACCGTTTCGTGCAGTGTGCCAACACAGTGAATGCGGGTCAGCCTTATGCGATAGTGGGGCACTCGATGGGTGGGCTGATCGCCCGGGCAGGGCTGCCATTGCTCAAGGACCATCCTCCGGTTCATTTGGTCTTGCTGGCATCTCCCAACCGTCAACCCAAGTTGGCATCTTACATTCGAAACAACTTCCTCTACAAATATCTCACTACAGATTGCGGACAACGGGTATTGACCTCAGACTTTTACCAACGTCTGCCGCTGCCAAACATCCCTGCAACAGTCATTGCTGGTTCCGCCGGACCTCGTGTAAAGTGGCTGCCTTTTGGCTTTGAACCGAACGACGGCGCGTTGAGCGTGCAGGATGCTTTTCTAGGTGAAGGCTATGAATTGATCCAAGTTCCAAGCATTCATACCTTCATTATGAATTCAAGGCTGACACTTCATCACATTGAGCGCATCCTCAAAGAGCGTTAATATGGTCCGATCAAATCCCATATCTTTTTGTTCTCTTCGATAAAATCATCGCAACGCGCGCATGGCTTGAGAGACGGCGGATGCATCTTTAATCGCGCCTGTCGATACGCCGCGCCTTCCCAAATCTCTTTGAACGATTGATTTATGATATTTCCCAACGGGGGGATTTTTTCGCGGGTCATACAGCACACATAGACGTTGCCATTGAAATCGACCAATGTGTGTGACCACGGCGCATAGCAGGGATGCTTTTCATAGAAGCCGAATGCGTATCTCCCCGCGCGTCCCAACCGGACCTCGGACTCATCCCGCCCAAAGGGGAAGGCGTCTTCATCCGAAACGATCAGACCCAATTCGAGCGCGCGTTCGGCAATGCGCGGCGCGATCTCTTCGTTGAATTTGGCGATATCTTTTTTACGCATGGATAATATCTCGCCGCAGTGGTCATCCACGGGGATGAGGTTGATGCCGTCCGCGCCGAGTTTGTGGGCAAGGTCTGGCAGGGTGGCGAGTGTTTCGTAATTGGTACGGCTGACCACGGTGTTGATGCGGATGGTTAACTTGCCTTTATGCTTATAGCGGCGGAAGAGTCCTACGGCTTTGGTGGTAAGTTTGAAGGCGCCTTCCACGCCGCGGATTTTTTCATGCATCTTGCGGATGGGTGAGTCGATGGAAATGTTCACCCCGCGCAAACCGGCCTCCACCAGCCGCTTGGCATTTTCTTTGGTGATGAGCGTGCCGTTGGTAGTCATGGTCGCTTTGATGGCGAGTGATGAAGCGAGTTCCACGAAATCCGGGATCTGCGGACGAAGCATCGGTTCGCCGCCGGAGATATGGATTTTCTTTGTGCCCATCTCAGCCAGTTCGGTGATGACTTCCTTGAACCGGTCCGCGCTGACAGGCGGCTCGCGCGTCTCGCGCCAGTGGTTGCACATCTCGCATTTGAGGTTGCAGCCGTAAAAAACCTTGAATTTAACATAAAGCGGTTTGAACGGGCGCGCGTTCATAACCGCTGATTTGAATTCTTCTTTTTCGTTCGAAATGGTTTCAGGACTGTACATAACGATAAGTCTGGTAATTGTATCATCCGGGTTTTTGGAATTACCCGACGAGATACTTCCTGAGCGCGGAGATTTGCGATCTGCGGAATTCCTGCACGATCGGCAGGTTGGGGTCGAAGACATCAAAACCGTGGAAGGCGCCATCAACGATGGTTTGTTCACAGGCGACGCCAGCTTCTCTCAACCTGTGGGCGTAGGTCAAATTTTCCTCATAAAACACATCCAGCGTGCCTACGCCGATCCACGCATTCGGCAAACCGGAGAGAACTTTTCGACGGGCAGGGACAGCGTGAGGCGGTATTTCTTGCTTTCCGTAGTTTTCCCCCAGATAAGATTTCCAGCCAAAGCGATTGCTCTTTTGACTCCAGGCCGGGCTGTTGCTGTCGTCGATGTCGTTGCGGAGGACTGTCCGGTCATCCAGCATGGGGTAAATAAGCAATTGAAAAGTGGGCGTGACTTCTTTCCGGTCATGCACAAGTTGGGCGAGGGCTGCAGCCAATCCGCCACCGGCGCTCGTGCCACCGATCGCAATACGGTTTACATCAAAACCAAGTTGTTCTGAATTGCGCTGTGCCCAGGTCAAGGCTGAGTAACAATCTTCCAACCCGGCTGGGAAGGGATATTTCGGGGCCAGGCGATAGTCTACTGAAACGATGCTGATTCCCAGTTCGCGCACAAATTGGATGCAAAGTGGGTCTTCCATTTCAGGCTTTCCAATGATATATCCGCCGCCATGCATCCAAACCAGAACCGGCGTGGCGTTGGCGGGATTTACTGGTTGATAGAGCCTTAATCTTATCTTTGCGCTTCCATCGTTATTGTCAATGTTGAAATTCTTGATGGATATGCCTGCCGGTTTTTTGGGGGCGGGCATTAGCGATAGCAACAACTGGATGAGCCAGAGATTATTTTTGCCATAGTTGATCGTTGGGCTTTTTTTGAGTACGTTTTGTAGATCTGGATGTACTTTTGAAATTCGATTTTCAGTCATAGCCGAAGTTCCAATTTCAACTTTATTTCATCACCCTCTTTGAGTTTTTCCGCCTTTTGAACGAGCATTTTTATGGGCACAAGATATCTTCCATCTTTTGGAAAAAGGGATGTCTTCCATTCGGTCTTACCCACTTTTACTAAAACCGGGATTACGCCCCAGCCATACGTAACCAATTTTGAGACGGATTTGATATCGCCGCTCTCTTTCTCCGGCACAGCGACAAAGAGAAAGGGAGCCGGTCCGCGCCAGTGAAAAATTTTGCCTTTAAATTCGATGACCATTGGCAAAGTATATCAAATGTCAGACTCTCTCTGAATGGATTCTGACAACAAGGTCTTTCAAAATTGGAAGATGTTTTACAGTAAAATCTATCCGCTATCTTCTCAATCTGAACCCTGTAACCTGAAACTTGTAACCTGTAACCTGAGACCATTCCCTCCATGCGCCTAAAAGCTGACATCACACTCTTTCTCATTTCCATCATTTGGGGCTCCGCCTTTGTGGCTCAACGTATTGCCGGACAGGTTGGCAGCGTTTATATCTTCAATGGCGCGCGTTATTTGCTGGCGGCATGGGTGGTTCTGCCTTTCGCATGGCGTTCCTTCAAAAAGACGGAATCGAATATGTCCGTGAAGCAGCTCAAGTGGATGGGGATCGCGGGCGTCATATTGTTCATCGGCAGCGCCTTTCAGCAGGCGGGCATGGTCTACACTACGGCGGGGAATGCAGGCTTTATCACCAGTTTGTATGTGGTGTTGATCCCGATGATTCTCTTCCTGATCTGGGGCGAGAGGTCCCATTGGCTTTTCGTGGTTGCTATTTTATTGGCAATCGTGGGAGCCTTCTTTCTTTCCACGGGCGGAAAATTTCAAATCCACTTCGGCGATCTGTTGGAACTTATTGGTGCGGTATTCTGGGCGCTGCATGTAATCGTGCTTGGTAAATACGCTTCGCGATACGAGTCCATGTCGTTTTCGGTCGGACAGCTCGCCGTGTGCGGAATCCTTAACCTCGGTGTGGGCATGGTCATCGAACCCATGCCCGTGTTCGATACGAGCTTTTTGTTTGCCATTGGCTACACCGCTCTGCTTTCGCTTGGTCTATGCTACACGCTCCAAATTTGGGCGCAACGTCATACCCCGCCCGCCGATGCAGCGCTGATCCTCAGCCTTGAGTCAGTGTTCGCTGTCCTCTCGGGATGGCTTCTGCTTGATGAACGTCTCGCGCCGATCCAGGTATTCGGGGCGGTGTTGATCTTTGCCGCGGTGGTCTTGTCTCAATTTAAAGAATGGACATCAGGTACAATTGACCGCGATCACCTTGTGGAGGGCCGATGACGGCTAAAGTTATTCTCAATCCCTATTCGAATCGTTGGAATTCTCAGGCACGCTGGCCCGAAGCCGAAGCCGCGCTCAAATCCGCTGGCGTGGACTTCGAGGTTGTTGTCTCGGAGAAGAAGGGCGCTGTTGTTGGGTTGGCTGAGCAAGCCGCCCGCGATGGCTTCTCCCCGATCATTGCTGCCGGCGGTGATGGCACCATCGGTGAAACGGTCAACGGAATGGCGCGTGCGGCAGGGTCGATGGAAAAGCCGCTCGGTCCGCTGGGGATCATACCGCTTGGGTCTGCGAATGATCTGGTGGTTAATCTCGGTCTCCCCAAGGATCTGTCGGAAGCGGCGAAGGTCATCGCAGCAGGCAAGACCGATCTGATCGATGTCTGCAAATGCAACGACCGTTATTTTGTGAATAACTCCGCGGCGGGGCTGGAGCCGTACGTCACCACCAAGCAGGAAAAGATCCACTGGATAAAAGGCATCATGCGCTATTTGGTCGCCGCTGTTCAGGGCATCATGGACAGACCCGAGTGGAACGCCAAAATGGAATGGGATGGCGGCTCATACAATGGACCTCTGTCCCTTGTCTCCATCGGGAATACTCGTCTCACCGGTGGTGTGTTTTTCATGACGCCTCACGCCGATCCGCGTGACGGAAAATTGACCTTCAGCTACGGCTATCGCGACTCGCGCATGGGCTTGTTCCAAGCATTGCCGCGCGCCATGAAACCCGGCGAGGGAAGTTTTGTCGAAATGGAAGGCATGTTCGAAGTCCATGCGACGCGGCTTTCCATCGAATTGGATAAACCCTCTCCGGCTCATACGGATGGCGAGTTGTTCTCCGAGCAGGTGCGTTCGTTGAAATACGAAGTCTTCCCAAAGAAATTACATATCCTCCTTCCATAATGGAATCTCTCGATCTTTCTTTTCATCCGCTCACGCAAAAACTGTGGCGTGACTTCGAAATGCTTTTCGGTGAACACGGCGCCTGCGGCGGTTGTTGGTGCATGCACTGGAAACTGCGCGGAAAAGCTTACAGCGAAAATAAAGGCGAAGGGAACAGACAAATGCAGAAGTCGGTGGTGGATGCGAAGATCGTCCCCGGCTTGCTTGCCTATTCCGAAGGATATCCCGTTGGATGGGTCGCCGTTGAGCCGCGCAGTCAGTATCCACGGCTCGCTCATTCGCGTGTGCTCGCGCCCATCGACGACCAGGAGGTTTGGTCGGTCACATGTTTTTTTGTCGAAAAGAAACATCGCCGCAAAGGCGTGACCGTGTCGTTGCTGCAAGCGGCAGTGGATCATGCGAAAAAGCATGGCGCGAAGATCGTCGAAGGCTATCCCATTGACACCAAACATGACGCGCCGCCCGTTTTTATTTTCACAGGCTCGGCATCAGCATTCAGGCAGGCGGGGTTTGTAGAGGTGGCGCGCCCATCTCCCACGCGACCGATCTTTCGATTCACCATCAAATGAATTTTCAACCGCCCTCAAAATCTCTCACTCCGCGTGATTATCAATTTATTGCGCTGGTCGTGATCCTGTTCCTGGGTATTTCAACCGGGTTGGTCTTTGCGAATCTTTCCCTGCCGGGAGGCGGCGGGGATTTTCTCGTTCACTGGGTTGGCAGCCGGGGATTTATATTTGAACGCGTCGACCCATACAGTGGCGAAGTCCCGGCGCGAACGCAAGAGTTGGTTTACGGAGAACCTGTAAGCACGGGAAGTGAACCTTACATTCTCGATACGCCATTTAACCTGCTGCTGCTTTATTTTCCTCTCGCCTTATTTTCAGACCCGCAGTTTGCGCGCGCGCTCTTCACGCTGTTCCTTGAACTGGCCTTGTTCGCGCTTTCCATCGTCAGCCTGCGCCTTACAGATTGGGAGACACCGCGCTGGTTTACCGTTGCATTCATTCTGTTTTGCGTATTCAATTTTTATTCCTTTCAAGCGGTGGTCGAAGCCAGCCCGGTTCTGCTGCTTGGGCTGATCTATGCCGGTATCCTTTTGGCGTATAAATTTGAGCAGGATGAAGTTGCCGGTGCTTTGATGGCGGTTTCCATATATTATTGGGAAGTTGGCTTGCCGTTCCTGCTCCTGGTCGCCTGGAGTGCATATAAGGAAAAACGTGTTCGCGTGCTGGCTGGCTTTTTTATGCTGACCTTCGTCACGCTGATCGTGTCCTTCTTGTTGTACCCGAATTGGCTTGTCCCATATCTTCGGGCGGGGATGAACAACCTTCGCGCGGATTTTGGCTTTACGCTATTCGAAGCGTTGGAAAATTTATTCCCAGAGTATGGCAGGATCGCCGCCTGGTCGTTAATTGCCGTCCTCACGCTCGCGATCGGTTCTGAATGGAACGCCATGCAGCATTCGGATCCGCGCAGGTTTTATTGGTTCGCCTGCCTTCTGCTGGCAGTTACGCCGCTGCTTGGATTTCGGACTGAGATGGAAAACCTCGCCGTGCTTGTTACTCCGCTTGCGTTGATATTTGCTGTTGCGCATGACCGTTGGAACCGCATCGGCGGTGGGTTGACGATACTTCTTCTGCTGATGATTTATCTTTTGCCTTGGGGCTTGTATATTCTTCTCCCGTCAAGTTTTGATATGTTATCTCAAGACATCTTATTCCTATTCCCTCCTGTTTTTACGGTAGTTGGCTTATACTGGATTCGTTGGTGGGCTCTTCATCCTCCACGTGTTTGGGCTGACCTTTCCGCGCGTCAATCGTAAATCGTCAATCAAAAATCGTAAATCGTAAATCGTATGACTCTCCGCACCTACCTCATTCTCTTTCTCTCCGGGTTGATCCTTCCGTTCGTCATCGCCCAATTCCAGCCAGTGCCGGGTTATCTTGACTCGGCATACTACTTTGGAGGCGGCATCCAACTTGCCGAAGGCAGGGGCTTCACCGAGCCGTATCTGTGGAATTACCTCGACGGCACGACTTCCCTGCCGCATCCTTCTCATACCTATTGGTTCCCTCTGGCTTCGATCGTCGCCGCCTTTGGGATGTGGGCGACAGGTCAATCTACTTATGCGATGGCGCGGCTTCCATTTATTTTCATAGCGGCGTTGGTCGTTCCGCTGACTGCATACTTTGCTTATTCTTTTTCCAAGCGGCGCGAGCTCGCGCTCGTATCCGCACTGCTCTCGATTTTCTCCATCTATAACGCGCCGTTCGTCGGTGTGACGGATAACTTCAGCCTGTTTATGCTGTTTGGCGGGCTATATTTCATCTTTGCCACCAGGCTTATCGAAGATGCGACCCGTACCCGCTTTTGGTTCCTGCTCGGTTTAGCGTCGGGTCTCCTGGCGCTGTCACGAAGCGACGGTCTGCTTTGGCTTGGCATTACCTTCCTTTTTACGCTCTTTCGTGCGCCACGCGAATCTTTTTCGCGTTTTACGATTTATGCTTTCCGTAATTCTCTCATTTCTCTTTTTGGTTTTCTAGTTGTCATGGGACCATGGTACGCCCGAAATCTAAACGCCTTCGGCTCGTTCATGGCACCCGGCGGGAGTCGTGCTCTCTGGCTCGAAAACTACGACCAGACTTTCATTTATCCGCCCGAGTTATTGACCATGAAATCCTTTCTCGCCATCGGCTGGGACAAAATATGGGCGGATCGAATGTGGGCGTTGGGCAGCAATCTCATGAGCGGAATTGCTGCGCATGGCGGCATCATTCTCTTCCCGTTCATCGTTGCGGGAATTCTATATTATCGAAAAGACGAGCGTGTGAAGCTTGTGGTAATTGCCTGGCTGATCCTTTTCTTTGTGATGACATTCCTCTTTCCATTCGCTGGCGCGCGCGGCGCATTCTTCCATGCGGGGGCAGCACTCCAACCCTTGTGGTGGACTCTCGCGCCTGTAGGGTTGGATAAGATCCTCACATCGCTTCGAAAGCGCAATTGGGGCAATGACCAGACAAAATTCGTATTCCAAAGTTCGCTTGTCCTGGTTGCTGTCATGCTCACAGGCTATGTGGTCTATCTGCGGTTGTTCTCTTTAGGGTGGGGGGAGGGCGAAGAGAAAAACTACCCGGCGGCGGAACAGGTCATGCTTGAGAATGGGATCGAGGA